>CAZQCK010000013.1:0-37911 GCA_964591925.1 uncultured Desulfobacterales bacterium | reverse complement strand
CATGCAATAGGGCTGTCAAGAAAAAAATATCAGGTCATGCGGAATACGCTATAGCTACTTTGGAACGGCCTTGACGCCCTGGGTCTTCTCTTCGAAGGTGGGCATGGGGTAGCAGGGCTTGCCGGTCTGGGCCGACTCGGGCCATACGATCACCCTTTCCGCGTCCTGCCACTGGACGTCCACCATGGAGTGACCCACCTGCAGGCCGGAGTCATCCACGTCCCAGCCGCCGTAAAAGCTCATGAACTCCAGATCCCCTAAAGAGGCCCGCACCTTGTCCGAGGCCAGAGAGCCGGCCTTTTCCACGGCCAGGGTGTAGGCCAGGACCTGGGCGCCGGCTTCGGCTGCATGATAGTCCGGGATCATGTCCTTGCCTACGGCTTTCTTGAAGAGATCCACGAATTCGTCCTGGCTGGGCCCGATCCACTGGAGGCCGGCCTCCTTGGCGCCCTCCTCGGAGTAGGTCACCCCGTACTCCCAGTGGGAGGGGCCCATGACGCCTTCCGCCATAGTAGTGAGGGCCTCGTAGAACGCCGGCAGGGTGGCTGCGGCGATCAGGGAGAGGGCTTTCACGTCTATGTCCAGATCAGACATCTGGCGGTTGAAGAGCTGGCCGTCCTCGAAGTGACCGCCGCCCAGAATAAAGTCCGGGTTCGATTGCTTGAGCGCGGAGAGCAGCGGGGTGAGATCGGTCACCCCTTTGGGGTAGGTGCGCTCGAAGACCACCTCGAAGCCGAGCTCTTCGGCATGCTTCTTGGCGCCTTCCATGACCATCTTGGCGAACTCCGAGTCCTCGTAGGCCAGGGCCACTTTCTTGGCTGAGGGATCGATCGTTTTGATCATGTCCAGGGTGCCCTGGTGGTAGCTCGTGGCCGGGCCGATGGTCTGGACCACGTAGCGGAACCCCTGCCGGAAAATGGCGTTGTTGGCGCCGCCGTGGTCCATGTAGAGCATCTGGTGGCTCTCGGTCACCGGCGCACCCCGCAGGGTCAGCCCGGAGCTGTAAGGGGAGAAGATCACATTGACCTTGTCCACCGTTACGAGGCGGCCGATCAGACTGGTAACGGACTCCTTCTTGGATTCGCAGTCATAGTACTTGTACTCCAGGGGGACCCGCTTTCCATCGATCAGGACCCCGCCGTAGACATCGTTCACCCAGTCCACGCAGGCCTTGATTCCGCCTACGGCCTGTTCCCCGGCCTTGGCGTATTTTCCGGACATACAGGCGGGATGGCCGATCACCACCTTGGAGGCGGCCAGGGCGTTTCCGCAGACAAATAGACCGACGACTGCGAGGATGCCCATGAACATCATGATACGTTTTCCCTTCATGTCGTTCCTCCTTTCGAAAATCATATGGGATGGTGCGCGGGATCGCCCGCCTCGATCCGGCCGACCGGGCCGCGGCATTTCAGAAGACCTTTCTGCATCCGCACCTCCCTGCATGCCGCCTAGTCCGGGCGGTGGTGCTTTATTCATAGCCGGTATTCTAGCCCATTGGACCTCTTAAGATCAATTCAGAAAGATTGGGTTTTTTCTGTAGGAAAGATTCTGACATTTACGGCTGCATTCGATATGGACTAGGAAATAATAAGATTTCGACCTGTCAGGGCTCGATCAGTCCGGTTTGAATGGCGAATCGAGACAGGTCAGCGTTGTTCCGCAGGTTCAGTTTTTTCAGAAGCCTGGAGCGGTAAGTGTCCACGGTCTTGGTGCTCAGAAAATAGGACTCGGCGATTTCCCGATTGGTCTGTCCCAGGGCGAGCCGCCTCAGAACCTGGACCTCCCGGTTGCTCAGCACGTCGAGGGGGCCCAGGCCCTCCTTGCCCCTGGCCAGCCGAACCGCCAGCGACTCGGCGGCGGAGTCGGTCAGATAGCGCCCTCCTGCGTGGACCTTGCGAATGGCCTCCACGAGTTCCTCCGAGGCCGAACGCTTGGTGACGTATCCCTTGGCACCGGCCCCGATGGCCCGGACCACGTACTGCTCCTCTTCGTGCATGGTCAAGATGAGCACCGGCAATGCGGGGTGCTCGTCCCGAATACGCCCGATGATCTCGAGCCCGTCCAGGCCCGGCATGGAAATGTCGATGACTGCAGCGTCCGGTTTCGCCTCTCGAATGAGCCTCAAGGCCTCCCGGCCGTCCCCGGCCTCGGCCACCACCCGAATGTCGCCGCTTTCCTCGATTATTCGGCGAAGACCTTCACGAACGATGTTGTGATCGTCGGCCAGCATAACCCGGATCATGCATCCCCCCCCTCTCGGTCCCGTTCACCGGTACTCGAAAACGGACATGGGTCCCTTTTCCGAGTATTGAATGGATCTCCAGCCGGCCGCCCACGAGTGCGGCCCGCTCCCTCATTCCTGCGATTCCGAGGCAATCGCCATCTGAGAGCCGCTCCATGTCGAATCCTTTGCCGTCGTCCTCTACGCACAGGACCAGTTCATCGCCTTCGGCCGACAGGGTCACTTCCGCATGCGTGGCCGCGGCGTAACGTGCGACGTTCGTGAGCGCCTCCTGGGCGATTCGGTAGGAGGCGGTGGCCAGGATGTCCTTCACGGGCGCTACGCCGCCGTGATTCAGGCTGCAGGCTATACCGTAACGCCGGTCGAACTCCTCGGTATAACATTCCAGGGCGTCGATCAGCCCCAGGTCATCCAGAACTCCGGGACGCAGTCGAATGGCGATGCCCCTCACCTCGTCGATGGTCTTGTCTATAAGGTCGCACATGGCCGAGGCGCGCTCGAAAGGGGCTCCTCCTTGGACCCGAAGGTGCCGCCGAAGCCATGCCGCGTCCATGCGCAGGGCCGTGAGAAGCTGTCCCAGCTCGTCGTGGAGCTCCCGGGCGATCAACGCGCGCTCCTGCTCCTGGCTTTCCATGATTCGGCCCGAAAGCCTTCGCAGCTGGTCCTGGGCCTTTTTCTGGGCCGTGATGTCCGTGGAAATCCCACACATGGCCCGAATACAGCCGTTTTCGTCCTTGAGCGGAAACTTGACCGACAAATAGGTGTGCACGCCGTCTTTCTGCTGAACGCGTTCCTCCACCTGAATGGCGTCCTGCTTCCGTATCACCTTTTCGTCGTTCGCACGGAACTGGTCTGCGATTGCTCTGGGAAAAATCTCGTAGTCGGTTCGCCCCTTGGCAACATGGCTTTCAACCCCGAAGAGTGTTTCGAACCGGGATCCCACCATGACGTAGCGATGGTCCGGGTCTTTGATGTACACCACCGCCGGTGTGTTCTCCAGGATGCTCGTGATCTCGCGGGTGCGCTGGCGCACCTGCTGTTCCAGCTCCCTGGAATGCCTGCTCAGATCTTGCTGGGCCCGACGGAGCTCCTCTTCGGTGGTCTTGCGTTCCGTGATGTCCAGGCTGAAAATGGCCACTCGGACCACCTTACCGCGGGAGTCGTACACCGGATAGAGGTGGGTATCGAAATACCGTGCGCCACGGCGGTCTTCATAGCGCCTGGCCTGTTCCAAGGACTTCCTTGAAGTGTTGGCGCTCCCGATCCGCGGTGTCCTGCTCAAAGTAATCAAAGATGACCGATCCCAGTAGATCCTCGGTAGGCGCGTTCAACGCCTCGGCCGCCGTCTCATTGGCGGCCAGGACACGTCCCTTCGCATCCAGCAGGAGTGCGCTGTCCGTGGGGGCGTTAAGCAGGGCCCGGGCGGTTTCCTCGCTTTCTCTAAGGGCGGTCTCCGCCTCCCTCCTTCGAGTGATCTCATGACTGGCTTTTCGAAAAAGGATGAGTACGGCCAAGCCCACGATCAGGCACAGGACCAGGATCAGAAAACCGCTGATGCGAATCAGGGGGTGGGATACACGCTCTAGAAAAAGGTCCGGGCTGTCCAGGTAAAGCACTTGCCAGCCCGGGAGCTCGTGCACGTCGATGCGGTGCATGAGGTAATTATTGCCGTCGCGATCCGAGGCACCCCGGCCTTTGCGTTCCTTCAGTCCCACCCATTCCAGTGGTTCCTGGCCGAACTGCCGTGAGGCGACAATCCGTTGCAGCTCGCCGGGCGGCAGGTCCCAGAGGAGATGAAAAAGCCACTCCGGGCGACTCGAAGCAAAGATTACACCGTTGGCATCGGCCAGGACCACAATGCCCCCTTCATTTTCCTGAAACGCCTTCTCTACAGGCTCAATGCCGGCCTTGACCACTGCCACCCCGATGGGCCCGCCAAAGGGTCCCCGGCCGTAGACCGGGTGGCTGTAGTACACGCCCCGCTTTCCGGACGTGACCCCCAGGGCCATGTACACCGTTGTTTCGCCCTGGATCGCCTGCTGAAAATAGGGACGAAACGAGTAATTACGGCCCACGAAGCTGTCAGGCTCGTCCCGGTTGCTGGAGGCCAGCGTGGTGCCCCGGCGATCCATGAGGTAGCACACGTCCGCCCGAAGCGCCCATTGAAAATGATCCAGAATGTCATCCGCCGCCTTGATCGCTTCCGGTCGCAGGGAGTCCGGCGTTTCCAAAAAACTTCGCACCTCCTCCAGGCCGGCTATGAGGCGTGCCGCCTTGAGGTTTTCCTGCAGGTAGGAAGAAAGGTGATTTCGAAGTGTCTGGGCCCTGGCGGCGGACCGGCGTTCCACCTCATTGAGCGAGGATTCCTGAAGAGAGCTATAGTATAGATACCCGCCCAGGGATGTGGAAACAAAGGCGAGAAGACTCAGGACCACCAGGATCAAGCGGATCTTCATGGGACTGAACTCCGCCGGTTTTTTACAGGCGAGGCCCCGGCCGCCTTCCGTAATGGCCGGGGTTCGTGAAGAGACCCTGCTTGTCTTATTACTCCTGATTGGAGCTGCGGTCAACCGCGTGGTGAGTGAAAATGGGGATTTGACGAGCTGCGCCCTTTTGGATAGCATCGCCCCAAAGTCGAATGCGCAGGGCTGCTCCGCGGCCCTCTTTACGGATTGGAAAGTTGACGAAATCTTAAAACTGTATCCTCTCGCAAAGACGCCAAGACGCTAAGAAAAGATTTTTTAATATCAATCAGTTCACTTTGCGGTCTTTGCGACTTGGCGAGATATTTTGTCTTTTTGCGAAATCATCGGGAGTGAGGCACAAGATGGAGGAGAACCCTGAAAGCGGGTCCTTTGAAGAGACACATTCCAGGCCCTGGGGGGAGCTGCACAATCTCCCGGAGGTGTCCCCGTCTTTGAAGGAGCTCAACCTGGAGACCGGCCCCTACTGCACGAGCGCCGGGACCGTGCCGGAAAGCCTGCTCTTGTCGATTCGCAGGGTGGGCGTTCTGAACCCGCCTCTTGTGCATCAAAACCCCGAAGGCGGTTGTGATGTGGTGGTTGGATTTCGCCGGCTCCGCGCGCTTCGAATCCTGGGTTTCGACTCGTGCATCTGCCGGGAGCTTTCCGGCACTGCGTGTTCCCCGTTGGAACTGCTCCTTATGGGTCTCTACGACAATCTGGCCACCCGTCCCCTCAACCACATGGAAAAGGCCTTGGCCCTGGCCAGGCTCTCAGACTTTGTCCATCAGGATGTTTTGATTCAAGAGTACATGCCGCTCATGGGTCTGGCTGGTCGCCGCGATCTGCTGGACGCCTATCTGGCGCTGGAGCTTGCAGAACCATTGGTTAGGGAGGCAATGGCGGAGGGCGTCCTCAGCGTGGCGTCCTTTCGAGCGTTGCGGGCTTGGTCGGAAGAAAACCGTGTTGAAGCGGTATATTGGATTAAAAAGCTTAATATTAACTTCAATAAACAAAGTCAATTTATAGATATTCTATATGATTTAACGGAAATGGAGGCATGCAGTGTAGAAGAAATCCTGCGTTCGGGCTCAGCCCGCATGATATTGGAGCAGGGGAGGGCAAACGCCCCTCAAACGACCACCCGGCTCCTGGAGCACCTTCGCAGGCGCCGATTGCCTGCGGTTGCGGCCGCGGAAGCGGCCTTTCGCCGAAAGGTGGCGGCCGTCGATTTGCCGCCCGGGGTTCGCGTTATTCATCCTCCGGGCTTCGAGGGGTCCGGGTTTCGCCTGGAAATCGCCTTTCGAAACGGAAAAGAGCTTCGAAGCACAGTCGATCGACTCGCCGGACAACACGGCCTGGAATCCCTGGGGCCGCCATGGGAGCCGAGGGAATGACCAGCCGCCGCATTCGTCGCCTGATCGTGGAACCGGATGCAGCAAAGTACCCTCTGGCCGGCAGGATTCAGGAGCGTATGCCGGCCGAGTCACCCGGGCGGTCGTCTACGGCCGAATGCGGATGGGCCTTGAATGAAGGCGGGCCTTTGGACGGCCTGGACAAGGAAACCCTTCGTCTGGTGGCGTTTCGTGGCGAGCTGCTCAAGCCCTGCCCGGGTACGGGGGGCGGATACATATGCTGCGGCTACCAGATTCTGAACGTGGGAACCAACTGCCCTTTGGACTGCTCCTACTGTATCCTGCAAGCCTACATGAATCAGCCCTCGCTGAGGCTGTTCGTCAATGTTCCGGAGGCGCTTCCCGGAATAGGCCGCCGGTTGGATGAGAGCTCCCCCCAAATCTGGCGGATTGGAACGGGCGAGTTCACCGACAGCCTGGCCCTGGACCGGGTCGCCGAATGGAGCGGATGGCTTCCGCCTTTTGTGGATGAGCACTCGAACGCCGTTCTGGAGCTAAAGACCAAGACCGATCAAATCCGCGGCCTGCTCGATTCCCCTTTCAGGGACCGTATCATTGTGTCCTGGTCTTTGAACAGCCCCTGGATCGTCTCCCATGAGGAGCACAGGGCGCCCGGCCTCGAGCAAAGGCTCCGCGCCGCGGCCCGATGTCAGAAAGAGGGCTTTGCGCTGGCCTTTCACTTCGACCCCCTCATCCGTCATGCGGGCTGGAGGGATGCCTACAAGCGTACCCTGGATCTGGTCGACCGATACATAGTTCCCAAAGGTGTGATCTGGGTGAGCCTCGGAGCCATGCGGTTCATGCCCTCACTCAAGGGGGTCATTCGAAGGCGTCATCCGGGAAGCGTGGTTCTTCATGGTGAATTCGTGACCGGACCGGACGGAAAAATGCGCTACTTCAAGCCGTTGCGAACCGAGATGTACGCATTTCTTCGAGAAGCAATCACCGCCTGGAATGAGGATTCGGGACTGTATCTGTGCATGGAGAGCGATGATGTCTGGCTCGACGCCATGGGGTGGTCTCCCGGCACGTCATCCGGTCTTGCCGGGTATTTGGATGAACGTGCACGAAGGTTGTTCTCCATGCTTTGAACCTGAATGGAGCGTTTCAAACGCTCCATTCAGGTTGAAGTTGATTTTTCGACGCCCACTGAGATATGGTAGGTCCCAATCAAGGGGAACGAATTCCGTGAAAACCGAAACGCGGAGGAGCAGACGATGTCATTCAAAGAGCAAGTAGAAGACGCCCTGAACAAGGTCCGCCCGTCCCTGCAGGCCGACGGCGGCGACGTGGAACTCGTCGACGTGGACCAACCCGCCGGGCTGGTACAAGTGCGACTTCAGGGAGCCTGTGCAGGGTGCCCCATGTCTCAGATGACCCTGAAAATGGGCATTGAAAAGGTGCTCAAGCAGACTGTCCCCGAGGTGCAGAGGGTGGAATCGGTGTAGCAGTAAACGTGTGCCCTCACAAGGGGTTCCAGGCGTGTTTCGCCGGAATTCGCTGTTTGACTCACATCTTAAGTCCGCCCTGATGATGGACAGGAAGCGGACAAGGACGAAAGGGAGGTTGAATCGAGTATGGATATCAAGAAGATCGGCGTCGTGGGTGCAGGCGCCATGGGAAACGGAATCGCCCAGTTGGCCGCTCAGATCGGATGCGAGGTCGTCCTTCGAGACATCAAGGACGAGTTTGTTGAACGGGGCATGAAGGCCATTGAAAAATTCCTGTCCAAGAGCGTTGAAAAGGGGAAGATCGAGGCGGCCGAACGGGACGCCGTCCTGGGGCGCATCAAGGGCACCACGGACATGGGCGACCTCAAGGACGTGGACTTTGTGGTGGAGGCCGTGATCGAGGACCTCGAGCTCAAGAAGAGCGTGTTCAAGGAACTCGATGATCTGTGTGGTTCTGACGTAATCCTGGCGTCCAACACCTCTTCCATGTCGCTTACAGAAATTGCTGTCGCCACAAACCGACCTGACCGTGTATGTGGAATGCACTTTTTTAATCCCGCCACCTTGATGCGGCTGGTGGAGGTCATTCGGGGGTTTTACACCAGCGACGAGACCATAGCCGTGACCACCGAGCTTGCGCAGAAGATGGGCAAGACCACCGTGGAGGTCAAGAAGGACAGCCCCGGTTTCATCGTCAACCGGATCATGATTCCTCACATGGTGGAGGCCATCAAGATCGTGGAAGAGGGCATCGCCTCTATTGAAGACGTGGACACCGCCGTGAAGAACGGCCTGAACTATCCCATGGGGCCGTTCGAACTGATGGACCTCACCGGAATAGACGTGGCGTACTTTGTGAATGAGTATTTTTACAAGGAGTTGAACAAGGAGTCCAAGTGGGTTTCCCCGAACCTGCTCAAGAACATGATCAGGGCCAACCGGCTCGGCCGGAAGACAGGGGCGGGGTGGTATGATTACAGCAAATAACAGCTCGTCTCCATTCCCCGCGTTCACCATGAACGGATGAATGGATCGCCGCCCGGCATGAAACGGCATTGACCAATAAAAGGCAGCCCGTTGAACAAAACGGGCTGCCTTTTATTATATGGCTTCCCGGAGGTGTGGCCCTTTTCGGCCTTCCGCCGAAAAGGGGGAGCCGCCGCTACTTGTTCTTGTGCCGCATCTGCTTTTTCAGTTTGCGATACTTGTGCTTCCGGATCTTCTTCCGCCGTTTTTTGACTACGCTACCCATGCAGTCTTGTCCTCCAGAAAAGGTTTAAGAAAACAGGCTATGATAATCCTTATGTCTTGTCAAGAAAAAGAATTGATAGCCCGCCCACGTTAGTTTACATAATATTCATTATCGGACCTTGTCGCGGGCGACCTTGTTCTTCTGTTTGTCGCGGTACAAATCCTGGTCCGCGGCATCCACCAGGTCCAGCTCTGTCATTTCCCCGTGTAATTGGGCACTTCCGAAGCTGGCCATAATCTTGCCGTAGTCCTCGAAGCTCTGCTCCAGGCGGTTGGTAATGGTTTGCGCCGCGTCCTGGTTCGCGTCGATGAGAATGATGGAGAACTCATCCCCGCCGTAACGGCATCCCGTATCCACGCCTTCACGAATGCAGTGTCGAATGATGTCCCCCACGTCACGCAGGATTTCGTCACCCGCAAGGTGCCCATGGGTGTCGTTGAAGGCCTTGAAATCATCCAGGTCGACGAGCACCACAGAGAGGTCCTGCTTTTGCCTTCGTGCCCGCAACACCTCCTCTTTGAGACGAAGGAAGAACTGCCGGTGGTTGTAGAGCCCCGTAAGGGAATCAGTGATGGAGAGCCTGTTCAACTCCTCTCGAAGCACCCGCTCATTGAGGATTCGTCGAATCTTGGCCTCGAGCTCCTCGATATCGAACGGCTTTTTGATGAAGTCGCTCGCCCCGGCATTGATGACGTCCACATAGCGATACCCCTCGGAGTACCCGGTCATGGAGATGATGCTCAAGTCCGGATAAAGGTCTCTGGATGTGCGAATGAGCTCCATTCCATCCATTTCCGGCATTTTCATGTCGGTGAGGAGAAAGCTGTACGACTTGTCGTTCATTTCCTCCAGGGCCTGGGGGCCGCTGGACACCGCATCCACGGAAAAACCCAGAGACTCCAAGAGGCGAAACAGGGTGTCGCGGACAAGCTCATTGTCGTCCACGATGAGCACGGACTCCTGATCATAATCCAGTCTTTTTTCAGGATGTTGCTGCATTTAGGATTCTCAGGTGCGCCCTTCGCCCGGTGTCAGGGCCTTTCCACGAAGTGAGTGGGCGCAGCCTTCTTCAACAATAACATGAATAATATTACCTATATCAATGTTATTCCCAGTAAAATTTACGACCCGATTGCATTCCGTCCGTCCCATGGACTGATCGCCTTTCTTGCTTCGACCCTCTACCAGGACCTCCATCTCAACGCCCTCAAAGGAGCGGTTTTTTTCCAGGGTGATCTGTTTTTGCAGGGACTGGAGCGCCTTAAGCCTGGCTGCCTTTTCCTGCTCTTCGATTTTGCCCTCCAGCCTTTCCGCCGCTGTGCCCCGGCGGTCGGAGTATCGAAAGGAGTACAGGTTGTCGAATCGAACCGCCCGAATCAGGGACAGGGTCTCATCCACGTCCTGCCTGGTTTCTTGGGGAAACCCCACCATCACGTCCGCCGTGACGGCAATATCGGGCCGGACGGCCCTGAGCCTCTCCACCAGGTCCAAGTACTGCTCCCGGGTGTACTTTCGGTTCATTCGTCGAAGCACTCGATTGGAACCGGACTGAAAAGGCAGATGAATATGGCCGCAAAGATGCCCGAGCTCGGCAAAACATTGAATAAGGTCCTCTGTCAGATCCTTGGGGTGGGAGGTGGTGAACCGAAGCCTTGAAAGACCGGAGAGCCTGTCGAGCCGGCGCAGCAGGTCGGGGAAACCACTACCGCATTTTCCTTCCGGCCAGGCGTAGGAGTTCACGTTTTGGCCCAGCAGGGTTATCTCCCTGACTCCCTGCTCGATCAACGCCTCGGCCTCCTTGACAATGTCCTCCGCAGGGCGGCTCACTTCGCGGCCGCGGACATAAGGGACGATGCAATAACTGCAGAAGTTGTTGCATCCCTGCATGATGGTAATGAACCCCTTGACCTGTTGCGTCCCGGGGCGAAGCGGCGGCGGAGCGGAAAGGCCCTCCAGGGTTTCCAGGTCGGTTTCAGCCACACGCTCTCCTGTGGACCGGACGCGTTCCACCAGCGAGGCGACGCGATGAATCCGCCTGGTTCCCATTACGATGTCAAGCTCCGGAAAACGCTCGAGCAAGGCTTCTCCTTGCTGCTGGGCCACGCAACCTGCGAAAATGAGGACGGTTCCCGGTCTCTTCTTTTTGACCGCCGCCATACGGCCCAGGGTGCTCAAGGCCTTTTGTTCGGCTTTCGCCCGGACACTGCAGGTGTTGATCATCACGACGTCCGCCTCCTCAGGAGTGGACGCAGGAACCAGACCCGCCCGGCCCAGGCACCGGGCCGCATACGCCGAGTCATACTCGTTCATCTGGCATCCCATGGTGAGGATGGCGTATCGCTGTGGTTCGGTTGAACCCTTCGCCCTGTCCGGCTCGTCCCCCTCTTCCGCGCTCGCCGGGGACATGCGCACCCCCTCTTCCTGTTCCATGCTCCGGACCAGCCTTGTTACCGCATCCTCACATCCAGGGGCGATCAATACCTCGAGAAGGGCCTTTCCGGCGTCCACGGTCCGCACGAGGGCCATACCGTCGTAGGATTCCAATGTGGACCGGATGTAGTGAATGTCTTTTCGGTCCACTTGAAACGCACGCCTAAGAGACTCCATTCTTGACCGTGCCTCCCCACATGAGCTTGGTTCGAAGGATCTCGAAGTAGGTCTGGTAAGGCGATTTCACGAGCCTGATCCGTTCCTCGGATTTGGAAATGAACACCTGATCTTCCAGCAGAAAATCAAAGCCCACCTGCCCGTCCAGGGTGAGCGTCACCTCCTCGTACACCTCGTTGGCGATTTCAATGCGTACAACGGAGTGGTCGGAGAGAATAATGGGGCGGTTGGTCAGGGTGAACGGGCAGATGGGGGCCAGGACGATGTTCAAGAGCGTGGGGTAGAGGACCGGTCCCCCGGCCGAAAGGCTGTAGGCGGTGGATCCGGTGGGCGTGGATACGATGAGCCCGTCGGCCCGAAATGTGGTGAGAAACTGCCCGTCAATGTGCACATCCAGATCCAGAATCCTTGCCAGTGCGCTCTTGTTGATCACCACGTCATTGAGGACACTGGATCGGCAAACCTCCTCGCCCTGTCGAATAACCCTCGCCTCGAGCATGAGGCGGCTCTCCCATTCGAGTTCGCCTCTTAGCATCATCTCCACTGAAGGATAGAGCCGGGACAAGGGGATCTCGGTCAAGAACCCCAACCCCCCCAGATTGACGCCCAGAATGGGCACACCATAACGCCCGACCTGGCGGGCTGCGCCCAGCAAGGTGCCGTCTCCGCCCAGCACCACGAGCCAATCCACGCTCTCCGGAATGCACGATGCGGGCGGGGGGATTTTTCTATCGGCCCGCCCAGGGGCCTCCTTTTCTTCCACAAACACGGTGACGCCCTCGGCCTCGAGCCATGCGCCCAGCTTTCGGGCCTCCTTCTCGGCCGGTTCGTGTCTTTGCTTGTATATGATGCCAATGCTGGTCATCTCTGAATCCGTCCCCTGTTTTGCGGCCTGTAAGGGCCGGTTTGCTCACACCTGAATTGAACGTTTCAAGCGTCTTCACCCATCCGCGCCTGCCTCCCCCTGGAACAGCGGCACGAAATCAAAGCGTGCCACATCCACCAATCCCAGATCGGTCAATTTGATTGCAGGAATCACGGGAAGGGCCAGAAACGACAAGGTCATGAAGGGATCCTCGACTGCGCATCCCAGAGACGCCGCCGCCCGATTCAGATCATCCAGTTCCCGCACCAGCATTGACAGTGGAGACTTGGACAGAAGCCCCGCAATGGGAAGGGGAACCCGGGCGAGGATCTCGCCCTCTTCTACTGCAGCCAGCCCTCCGCCCATGTCGCGCAGTGCTTCGACGCTTCGAACAAGGTCCGCCTCAGAGGTTCCCACGGCGATCACGTTGTGGGAGTCGTGCGCAACCGAAGAGGCCAAGGCCCCTCTCTGAAGACCAAAGCCCTGGACCAGACCCAACCCGATGTTTCCGCTTCCATGGTGCCTCTCCACCACAGTGAGGATCAAAAGATCCCGGTCGGTATCGGGCGCCACCCTTCCATCCTGAACCAAAGGCCGCTCCAGCACCGGCTCGGTATGGACCTGGCCGGGAATGAGTTTTATCACGCGCGCCGGTCCACCCCGGTCGATGATTTGAAAGTCCTTCGGGGAGAGGCCGCCCACAGTGAGCGGGGCGGTATTAATTGTCCGAAGCGGGCGCTCGGGAAGGTTTTGAACCCGCCCCTTGGCCACAGCCGGCCGTCCCGAGTGGTAGACCCGCTCCACGGCGAATTCCGCCAAATTCGAAAGGACCACCAGGTCTGCACGATACCCCGGGGCAACTGCGCCCCGGTCATGAAACCCGAAGTAGCGCGCCGGGTTCAGGCTGGCAAGCCGAATCGCGGTCACCGGGTTCATTCCGGATTGTATTGCCCGGCGGATCATATAATCCAGGTGGCCCCGGCGAAGGATGTCCTGCGGATGGAGATCGTCCGAAACAAAGCAGAACCGGTCGCTGTTTTCAGGAGTCACCACCGGAAGCAGCGTATCCAGATTTCGAGCCGAGGTCCCTTCCCGAATCATGACGAACATGCCGGCTCGAGCCTTTTCCCGGGCCTCTTCCGCCCGAGTGCACTCGTGATCCGAGCGGATTCCGGCGGTCAGGTAGGCCTGAAGGTCGCGGCCGGTCAGGCCCGGGCAGTGGCCGTCGAGGACCCGGTCCTTGAAGAGCTCCACCTTGGCCAGCACCTGCGGGTCGGAGTGGAGCAGGCCCGGAACGTTCATCAACTCGGCCAGGCCCAGAATCCGGGGCCGGTTCAGGAGTGTGCTCAGATCCCGGGCCTCCAGTGCGGCCCCGGAAGTCTCCAGGTGGGTGGCGGGAACACAGGACGGGGCCATGAAAAAAAAGTCAAAGGGAAGATCCCGGCCGGCCCGAAGAAGCAGGTCAATGCCTTCCAGGCCCATCACGTTCGCGATCTCGTGAGGATCCGACACAATGGCCGTGGTTCCGTGGGGCAGGAGCGCGGCGGCAAGGCTGGGCGGCATCAGCATGGTGCTCTCGATGTGCATGTGAGCGTCCATCAGGCCCGGGCAGATCCACATGCCGCCTGCGTCGAACTCGGCCCTTCCTTCATAGCCACGCCCCACCCCCGCCACGAACCCCTCCTGCACTGCCACGTCCGCCTGCTGAACGGTCCCGTCAAAGACGTTCACCACGCGGCCGTTCTTCAGCACCAGGTCTGCGGGGATTTCACCTCGCGCGGCTTGAATCCGCCTCTTTATTGCCTTTTCCAACCCCTGATAGCCTCGCAAAAAGTCAAACCTGAATTGAGCGATTGTCGAATTTGCCGATCAGGTCAAATCAACGCTCCACCCGATCAACCACGTACCACGCATCCACTGGATCCAAGGTGGTGTCCACCCGAAGGTGCACCAGGGGGAGGTTTGGAAAGGCCTGCCGTATGTCGTTCAGGTCCACCTCTTCGAACCTGTTTACGTTGTTCATGTAGGCCTGTTCCGTGAGGGCGTTGGATTCGTAGTTCTCCTTGCTCCTCGCAAGAATGCGTCCAATGGACACCTCTTTGGGGCACTGGGTCTGCTGAATCACAAGGGTCATGCCGCACGCGGCCGCCACCTCGGCCGCCCTTTTTCGAAGGGCCTGGGTCACGAATGTTGCGTCCAGGATCACGCCCTCCCCCCGGCAGGCGAACTGGCGTGCCATGCTGAACATCTCGTCATACACCGCGGTGCGCTTGTTCATGTTGGAAGCGACCTTCTCGTCGAAGATGTCTTCGTTCCGAAGGACCTCGAGCCGCAGCATGTCGGTCCGCAGCACCCGGTATCCCTTGATCCGGGCGATAACCTCCGTGGTCTCGGTTTTGTATGAGGCCGGCAGCCCGCAGGCGATCAGCACTACATTCGAACCCAGCTCTTTTTCCATGTACGCCTTGAACGGCTCGTGCATACGGAAGTTCTCCCTTCACTGTCATTTGAATGGATTTCAGGCCGGCGACTCTACTCAGGATGCATCATCGACATAGCGTCGAGCAAGCTTGAAGTACGCCCCGGCCGTGCCCGCGGCCTCCTGCCTGGCCCGGGGATCTATGCCGGGGTCGTTGAGCTGAAAACCGATCACCTTGCCGCGAACATAGGCCCGGTACACCTTGTAAAACGCCAGCAGGTGCTCCATGCCCGATTCATCCGCACGCTCCGCATAGGCCTCCCAGAGCCGTTCGGCAATGTCCGGCCCTCCCCGGAATTCCAGATCCATGAGCAGAAACGCTATGTCCGCCAGGGTGTCCGAGTATCGAAACCGGTCATTGAACTCGATGCAGTCTATCGCGGATACAGGGTCCAGAAAGCAGATGTGTTCCATGTGCAGATCCCCATGACAGTCCCGGATCCTGCCCTCCTCAATCCGCTGGTCAAACACCCGGCCGTTCTCTCGATAGAACGACTCGGTCCAACCTTGAATCCGTTGGAAATCGTCCCGCTCAATGGTCTTACCGATAAAATCCTCGGTCTGTGCGAAGTTTTCGTCGGTGTTCACCTTGAAGCCCTCCAGGGTCCCGAAGGCGTCGATATGTTCGGACCGGTCCGCCTCTGCATGGAATCGGGCAAGGAGTGAGGCAACGGCGCTCAGGTGCTCCTCGCACAGCCCGCCCTGCTCGTACAGGGTCCTCATCAGCCGTTCCTCGGGAACCCGTCGCATGTGCACGGCGTACTCGACGGCTTCGCCCTCCTCTCCCCCGATGCGGTGGCGTCCCTCTTTCAGGACCACTGGAAGCACCCCCAGATAGATGCCCTCGGACAGGCGCTGATTCAAACGGACCTCCTGGTGGCAATAATACCTGCGCTTGTCCATCGAGGAAAAGTCCAGGAATCCGAAATCCACCGGCTTTTTGATCTTATAGACATACGTGTCCCCGATAAAAACCATGGAGATGTGTGTCTGGACCACCGAGATTTTGCTGGTGGTATCAGGCCACAGGCCTGGATCCTGAAGGTCGTCTATCAGCGCTCCCACAGTATTCTCCTCCGCGTGCATTACGATTCCGGTCTCAATCCAAAGGGTTCCAGCACCTCTTCCGGAATGTTCAGGGTGCCCATCACAACGGGGTTCTGATGGCAATCCGACCCGCCCGTAATGATCAACCCGTGCGCCCTGGCGAAATCCGCATAGGACCGCCTGGTCTCCTCATCGTGCCTGGAATGCCAGCACTCAACCCCGTCGATAAGATCCAGCATCCGCTCTCGAATGATTTCCTGCTGTTCCAAAAGGGACCCGGTAAAAGACACGAGGGACGTTCCGTTCGGGTCGTTGCCGTGGGCGAGCACGATTCTGCCGCCCGCCCCATGCACCAGATCCGAGGCCTCTTCCAGCGTGACGGGCATCTTGGGTTCGTTACACTTGACCAGATAGCGGTCAAAGGCCTCCTGGCGGTTTGTGACCACGCCCTTTCTCACCATGTAGTCGGCGATGTGGGGTCGACCGAAGGCCCCGTCCACACCGGCCTCTATGGCCTCCATGTCGTGATGGTCGAACGGAGGAAGCCCTTCATCCACGAGCTCCCGGTTCAGGTTCTCCAGGATTCGTTCCGCTCGGCCCCGGCGATGCTCTCTCAACTCTCGGAGCTTCTTCCGAAGACGGGAATCGTGAACATCGAAGTCATAGGCCAGAAAGTCCAGGGGGGCGGGTTTGCCTTTTCGGTAACGAGGGTGGGAAAAGGAGACATTCAACTCCAGTCCCGTGATGTACTCGAGGTCAAACTCCTCGGCGAGCAGCATGGCCGCTTCCTGGCAATCGACGGAGTCGTGGTCTGTGATGGAAAGGACGCGGATTCCCCTTCGGCTCGCCTCGGCGAAGATCTCGTCCAGGGTCATGTTCCCGTCCGAGCAGGAGCTGGAATGGATGTGCAGGTCGATCATCGCATGGATTTCCTTTCGGGCCGTGAATTAAGCACGGCGAGACAGCATGAGCGGCGTTAGAATGGTGTATCCCGCCACAGAATGTTGGTCAAGGGAAAAGCCCGGGATCAGGGGGCCTCCCCCTGAAACCGACCAGGGCTTTTCACAAGCTGTGTTCTGTGATATCAAAGGCCACTTCGTTTGCATATTTACAGGAGGTCAATGCACATGATGGAACACATTCAGGAAGCTGCGGATTGTCTGAAGGGACGTATTCACGCAGCTCCCCGAATCGGGATGATCACCGGAACAGGTCTGGGAAATCTCACCAGCACCATATCGGTGGGGTTTCGTATGCCCTACGAAGAGATCCCTCACTTTCCCTCCTCGACCATCGAGGGGCATAAGGGGACCCTGGTTTACGGTGAGTTTTCAGGCGTTCCCATTCTGGCCATGGAAGGGCGGTTTCATCTCTACGAAGGATACACGCCGCAGCAGATCGGTTTTCCAGTGCGGGTCATGGCCCGCCTCGGGGTCACCCATCTACTGGTATCCAGCGCTGCGGGCGGATTGAACCCCGGATTCGAGCCCGGAGAGGTGATGCTTGTCACCGATCATATCAACCTGACAGGGACCAGTCCGCTCATGGGTTCCAACCTGGACGCCTTCGGCCCGCGCTTTCCCGACATGTCCCGGGTCTATGACCGGGAGATCATTCGGCTGGTGCGTAAGGCCGCGGTGGACCAAGGGGTCGAGCTGAGACGGGGGATTTATGCGGGCATTCCGGGCCCGAGCATGGAAACCCCGGCGGAGACCCGGGTTCTTCGCATGATCGGGGCGGACGCGGTGGGCATGTCCACCGTCACGGAGGTCATTGCAGGCGTTCACTGTGGACTTCGAATCGGTGCGATCGTGGCGATCACCAATGTCAACCTGCCGGACTGCATGGAAGAGACATCTCTGGAAAAGGTCATTACGGCGGCCGGACAGGCCGAACCTATTCTCACCCGGCTTTGGAAAGGGGTTGTGAAGAATCTGAAAGGAAGGACACTGCATGGAACGAGCCGATCTGGTCATTGAAAACGCCACCATACTGACCATGGACCCGGACAATCGTGTGATGGAAAACGGTTTTCTGGCTGTGCGGGGTGACACCATCTGCGAGTTGGGGGCCGGTACCTCTACGCCTTCGGAGGCTACCGAGCGCATCGACGCCCGGGGAGGCCTGGCCCTGCCCGGGCTTGTCAACGCCCACACCCATGCGGCCATGACCCTCTTTCGAGGACTGGCCGACGACCTTCCGCTCATGGATTGGCTCAATCACTATATCTTTCCAGCGGAGAGCCGCATGGACGCAGACTTCGTCCACACAGGCACCCTGCTTGCCTGTGCCGAGATGATCCTCTCCGGAACCACCACCTTTTGCGACATGTACCTGTTTGAGGCGCATGTGGCGAGGGCGGCTAGAAGCGCGGGCATGCGCTGTATGGTCGGGGAGGTGCTCTATGACTTTCCGTCGCCCAATTACGGACCCATCGAGAAAGGGTTCGAATACACCGAGGCACTCATCTCCGAATGGAGGGACGACCCCCTGGTAAACATCGCCGTGGAACCGCACGCCATTTACACCTGCAGTCCGAAATTGCTGCAAAAGGCCTGTGACCTTGCCTTGAAGCACGGGGTGCCCATGGTGGTCCACGTGGCGGAAACCCGATCGGAGATCGAACAAGTGCGAAAGATGCACGGCAAAAAACCCTTTGAGCATCTAGAGGCGCTGGGTGTTCTCGGACCCCATTTCGTTGCGGACCACTGCGTACACATCGACGAGGCGGAGATCGAGAGGATGGCGGCATACGGGGTAAAGGCCGTGGACAATCCGGAGAGCAACATGAAGCTGGCCAGCGGCGTTTCCCCGGTCCGCGAACTGCTTGCGCGGGGGGTCACGGTGGGCCTGGGAACGGACGGGTGTGCCTCCAACAACAATCTGGACATGTTCGGAGAGATGTCTACGGCGGCCAAGCTCCACAAGGTCGACACCATGGACCCCACGACCCTCGACGCCGTATCCGTTCTGCGCATGGCCACCACGGAGGGGGCCAAGGCCATCGGCCTGGGCGATATCACCGGTTCCCTGGAGGTCGGCAAGAAGGCGGATGTGATTGTGATCGACACACACAAGCCCCACCTCACACCCATGTACAATCCCTTTTCCCATCTGGTTTACTCAGCCGGCGCTCAGGACGTATCACACACCATCATCAACGGCCGCGTTGTCATGGAAAATCGAATCTTGAAGGGCCTTGACCTGGAGGGCATCCTCGAGGAGGCGGGCCGCCGGGCCGATGACGTGAGATCCTGGACCGGAACACGGGCCGCTTAGGGGTTGCTTTTCGCCGGGTCGCGACGAAACTCGATGAGGGTTATCTCCGGCGGGCTTCCTACGCGTACCGGCGGGCCCCAGGTACCGGTGCCTCGATTCACATACAGCATGGACCCTTCTCCTGCATCATGGGCTCCCTGCAGATAAGGATAGGCCAGGGCCACCACCAGGCTGAAAGGGAAAATCTGACCGCCGTGGGTATGCCCTGAGAGCTGCAGGTCGAATCGCCCGCGGGTGGTTTCATGGACAAGGGGTCTGTGTCGCAGAAAGAGAACCAGGTCGTCCCTCGAAATCCGCTCAAGGAGATCCTCAGGGGACTGCCCCTGGTAACCCCCGGTGCGTTCGGCTGCTTCGTCGTCCACCCCAGCCACGGAAAGCCAGGGGCGCGGCTTGACCACCTCTCCCCGGAGCACGCGAAAGCCCGCCTGCTCAAGGAACCGGGTCGATGAATCCACTCCGTGATAGAACTCGTGGTTTCCCAGGATCGCGTACTTGCCCAGGGGCGCCTCCAGGGATCGAAATATTCCGGCAACCCCTTCCTCATCCGTGATCCCGCGATCCACCAGGTCCCCGGTGGCCACCAGCAGGTCAGGGGCCAGGGTCTCGATCCCGCGGGCCACGCTGGTTGCCAGGCCGATTGAGTTCACGGCGCTGAAGTGGAGATCCGAAATTTGCACCACTCGAAGGCGCTCCACGCTTGCCGGAAGCTTTGATGTGGGTATATTGATTCGTTCCACTCGAATAGTGCGGGCCTCGAAATGGCCGTATGCAAACGCTGCAACGGCTACAGACGAGGCTCCGACAAACAAAAGCCTGCGCCCAAGGCCTTTAACCCTCATGCGAGGCACCGCCCGGCCGGTGAGAAAAAGCAGGAAACGGAGGGCGTCGGTCAAGGCGTGGGCGCTCACGAAAAGAAAAAGCAGGGCCGCCCATTCGTACCCCGCATAAAGGATCCAAACCGCCTGCCGCTCCATTCCATAAGAGGCGAGGACCCGGCCCAGAATGGGGCAGGAGAAAAGACAGAGGAATACCGCAAGAAGCACAGCGCTCCCGGTCAGCTTGAACAGGAAAAACCCATGGATCTTTATGAAGGCATAGGCATGAAAAAGTGCGTAAATACTGAGAACAAGGATTAGAAAAAAAACAAAGGATCCCATGGCGTTCGTCCTGTAAAACCGGGGCAAGGGAAGAGTTTCGAACCCCTTGCAATGCCGGGACAATGTATTAGAATGGCGGGCTACGCACAAGTCAAACTTGACTCATATAAGGCAGATTTTTGCTCCAAGACGCTTGGCGTTCTGGGCGTCTTTGCGAGAGAATGCAGGTTTTACGAAATCGTCAATGCGTCAAAAAGGCATCTTCCTCCACGAATGGAATAATACGGAGGATGGAATGAAAGCCCCGCCGCCGTCTCCGTTCATCGCCCTGGGAAGCCGTCTTCGAGACGTTCCCGAGGTAATGACGCTGGGGGTCAAACCGAACTTCCTCGACTACAGGGAAGAGGAACGCGATCTTATCCTGGGTGCATCCATGGTGTTGTACCCCACGAGAAACTACGCCAAGTTTCTCCATACCCTGGGAAGGGGCATCTTCCCGAGCCTCGAGACCCACCTGTATGCGGACGAAAAAATCCTGCAATCCACCCTGTTCCATATGCTGGGATTGAATCACCCTAGAACCAGGTTCTACTATCGGCGTCATCACGCAGACATCCTGAAAGATTTTCGATTTCCCTTTGTGGCCAAGCTGCCCAGGTCCTCTTCCCGGGGCCGGGGCGTCTTCCTGATCGAGAACGAAACGGATCTGGGGCGATATCTCGAGCGAACCTCCGTGGCTTACATACAAGAGTACCTTCCCCATGACCGGGACCTTCGCGTCGTACTGATCGCCTATGAACCCGTGATCGCCTATTGGCGTGTTCCATCGGCGGGCAACTTCAAGACGAATCTTTCTCAGGGTGGTGAGGCGGTCTTTGGCGAGATCCCCGCCAAAGCGTTGAATTTGGCTGTCCACTGTGCGCGGGCCTGCAGGTTCAATGACGTGGGGCTTGACTTCATTCGTTACAATGGGCAATGGTACTTGATTGAGGCCAACATGAAATATGGACGAAAAGGTCTTCTGATGCAGGGCATGAACTTAAAGCAGATTATGAGAAAGAAGCTTTTAAATGGCGAAATCACGGACTAAATCGTCCAGTCTGTATCTCGGCAAAAGGTCCCGTAAACCCCGCTTTCTCAAAGGGCTTGTTTACACCGTGGTGGTGGGGATCCTGGTTCCGGCAGTTTTCCTGGGCACCATCTACTACCAGGTTCACCAGGAAGCGTCCTCGCGCATTCAGCGCGGGGTCATACGGCAGATCATCTTTTCGGAGAGCCCGGTCTACTACGACGACGCCGAGACCCCCATAGGTGTGTTTTTCGAGAAGACACACCGCCGTTACATTGAATACGAGGACATCCCCAAAATGTTCGTCAAGGCGATCATTTCTTCGGAGGATCATCGTTTTTTCGATCACATGGGATTCGACCCGCAGGCCGTTGTGAGGGCCTTTATCGCCAACCTTCGTGCCGGGCGGGTTGTTCAGGGGGGCAGCACCATCACGCAGCAGACCGCGAAGAACGTGTTCAAGCGTGAGCGGCGATCGTACCGGGCCAAGCTCAAGGAGCTCTGCCAGGCCCTCCTGCTGGAGCAGAAGTACACCAAGGAAGAAATCCTGGAGCTGTACGCAAACCAGTTTTTTGTGAGCGGCTTCGGCAGGGGCCTTCAGATCGCGGCCCGTTACTTTTTCGACAAAGACGCTCGGGACCTCGACCTGGTGGAGTCCGCCTTCATCGCAGGCATGGTCAAAGGACCGAACCGGTACAACCCCTTCACCAAGAAATCAGAAGCGGAAAAGACGCAAACCCTGAAGGCGGCAAACGCCCGCAAGGACCACGTACTGAGCAATATGCTGGAGCTGCGCTTCATCACCCCCCAACAGTACCGCGAGGCGACAGCCCGGCCCGTCCCCTTTCGTGAAGGACGGGTAACCTATCGACTCAACGTCATTCTCGACTACGTACGCGAGCAGCTGCAATCCCCTTATTTTCAGGAGATTCTTTCGCGCGAAGGCATTGAGAACATCGCCACCTCGGGCATCCGTATCTTTACGTCCGTCAACCGGGAGATGCAGGAAGGCACCCTGCACAGCCTTCAACACCGCCTGCCCCAATTGGACGTTCGCATCAACGGGTATTCCATAAAGGAACAGCAGGACCGGTATCAGGACCTGGAGCCCTCCCTTCCCCAGCAACGGGTCCCCATGATTCCCTTTCTCGCCCGCATCACTCACATCAACCCGGGTCCTCCCCCTCACCTGGTGGTATCCTGGGATCACGGCGGCGGCCTGATCGATTTCCAAGGCATGAAAGAGATGGGTGAGGCCTGGATTCAATCCAAGCGAGGCATATGGGCCTCGTTCGATGAGGACGATGCGCCGTCGTTCATGGAGCGCTTTCACGAGGGAGACCTGGTTCCGGTCTGCTTTACGGCCGGCCCGGATGAGGACGGAAGCGGAGGCAAACTTCGTCTCTCGCAAATCCCGGAGCTGGAAGGCGGGGTTATCGTGTTGCAGGAGGGCATGATCCGCGCAATGGTGGGAGGGTTTTTCAACCGGTTCTTCAATCGTTCAACGGACGCCAAACGCCAGCTCGGCTCCACGTTCAAGCCCATAGTGTATGCGGCCGCTCTCCAGCTCAAATGGAACCCCCTCGATGTTCTCATGAACATCCGCGAGCTGTATCAGTTCGAGAAGACCGCCTATGTGCCCAAACCTGACCACGAGCCTCGATCAGCAGAGGTATCCATGGCCTGGGCGGGCGTGAAATCGGAAAACCTGGCCACGGTCTGGCTCCTCTATCACCTCATGGATCAACTGAATCTAAGCGAATTCCGGGAGGTCGCCGACCGGCTCGGGCTCCTTCGGCGGGACGATGAACCGTATGAAGACTATGTCCGTCGCATTCGTGATCGACACGGCGTGCTCGTGGACCGGGACGCCTTGCTGGAAGCGGCCTTTGATGAGTCCAGAAAGACTATTGAATCGGACATGATTTTCTCTGGGTACGAGGAGGCCCTGGACACCTTGAGACGCCTCCATTTCAGGGTTCCCGAGGATGGCCTCGATCTGGACGAGCCCGAACAACAGCGCATTTACCGCCACGGCTACGAGCGTCTCCTGGCCTTCAATCAGGACATGAAGCAGGCATTTGGAAGAATTCGAACGTCCCTGGAGAACTCCGCTCAGGGCGGGGGCCTGGAAGACCTGAAATGGTTCCGGTTGGGTCGGGATCCCCGCGGCCGCTCCCGGGTGGTGTTTCTAGGCCCCAGGCGGCTTGGTGACAGCGATGAACTCGAGCCGCTTACCGTGGAGGACCTGGAGGCAAACTCAGGCCTCCTGGAGACCGGACGGGTGTGGGTGGATGGGCTTCTCCCTTCAGCCACCCTGGATCAGCTGCAAAACCAAACCGTAAAGACGTTTCGAGAGCTGCTGAAACAGAAACGATACGATGCCAAGCTTCTCTACGGCATTCGGGACTTCCGGACCTTGGTGAGCCTGCACTACGTGCGGGAGCTGGCCGGGCGGCTGGGGATTGCCACTCCTCTCGACCCTGTCCTCTCCTTTCCTCTGGGAGCCAATGCCGTGAGCATCGCCGAGGCCGCTCGAGCCTACCAGACCATGATGTCCGGCCGCTCTCATCTCTTGAACGAGGATCGCTCCCAAAGGATGATCCCTGTCATAAGCCGCATCGAAGACCGCGAAGGCCAGGTAATCTGGGAGTATGTGCCCCGACCGCACCGGGTTTTGAGCGCCCGCGTTTCAGGGATGGTTTCGGAAATTCTTCGGCTGGTGGTGGAAAAGGGAACCGGGCAGCGGGCTAACAACGCTGTCCAGCTCTCTGTGGATATGGATGAGGTAAGCACTAAGCTCCCTGTTCCGGCCTTTGGAAAGACCGGCACAGCCAATCGGTACACCAACTCCAGCTTTGTGGGATTTCTGCCGGGGCCCGGGGACGGCGGCGGTCTGGATCTGGAATCGGGTTTGGTGGTGTCCGCTTATGTAGGGTACGATGACAACCGCCCCATGAAAAGCGACCGGGTGACCATCTACGGCTCATCCGGAGCCTTGCCGATCTGGATCGATACATGCAATACCATAGTGAACAGCCGTGCTTATCAAAACAACCTTCAGATCGCAGATCTTGCCTTTGACATGAAACCCGGGGCCATGACCACCCATGCGGGCCTGCGCCCTGTTCACATATCGGAGTTGACGGGTCTTCCGCTGCGCCTGCACGAAGTCAAAAAACCCGGTGATTCGACCCTTATCCTCTCGGATGTGGAGGTGAGGGACGGATCCGTGAGATTGAACCGAACGTTTGAACCGCTCCAATGAGGTACAAGTTATGACCATGGGCAGCCCAAAGAGCCTGCTTCTCTCCGTTGTCTTCCTGGCCCTGACCTTCACAACCACGGGCTGCGTATCCGACTGGACCAGGCGAAGCCGGGTCGAAACCACTCCCGCCCCCCCCCCCGCGGCCCCGTCACAGGCCATTGACCCGGGCCGTGTAGAGCAGCGCATTCAGGATCTGGAGGCCCTTGTCGACGATCCGGGAGACCTGGACGAAGGACAACAGAGCGAAGCCCGGGCCCTGTTGAAAGACTACCGCAAGGTCCTTGACGATCTTGGTTCGCCCGGCAAAGAAGCACGGACCGCAGCCATCCTGTTCGATCGCCTCGGCGCGCTGGAAGAACGCCTTTTCCGCTCCGGGCGTACCGAGCCGGTTCCCGTCAAAACCGCGGTCCCCCTCTTGTCCCGAAAATCCGGTCGCATTCGTGACGCCTACCTTGCCGGGGACTACAACACCGTAATTCAGTACTGTTCGGACCTGGAGAGCACCTACGGTCCCGACGCCCTCACACCGGATATCAAAATCCTCTTTGCCCTGGCCCTGGGCGAGGAAGGGAAAACAGAGGATGCCATTCGCATGGGGGAGCGCGTGCTGCCGGAGATCCGAGGACGGCCCGGCCTGATTCAACTCAGGAGCCGCATGGTTGACTGGCAACAGCAGGAAGGAAATTCAAAGAAAGCCCGGGCCCACTATGAAAAGCTCGTGGACGAGATGATGGAACAGAGGGTTTTCTGTGATCGTGCGGAGCGTCTCCTCAGGGATTCCTCACCTTCTCCACGCCGTGAAGAACGCCCTTCCGATATCTTGTCCTCTCCCCCCGCCGAGGCGGCTGTCTCAGGCCCTCTCGACGACCTTCTTCACCGTGTGGACGTTTTGATTCAGGAAAAGGATTACCACAAGGCCAGGCTTTTGCTCATTCGACAGAGGATCCGTTATTCCGAAGGCCCTGAAATCGTCGCCATCGACCAGGCCATGGAGCGTGTGGACCGTGCTGAGGCGAAAGCACGGGAACGATCCGGGATGTCCGGGGAGAGGTTCGGCACGGATGCGGACGAGGTTCTGGGCGAGGCTCGAAGGCTTCTGGAGGCCGAGGACTTCGAAGGCGCTCTGAATGAATTGGATCAGCTGGAAGCCCAACGTTCGGAGCCCCCTCCCGACGCTGAGGAGCTTCGCGACCAGGCTGTGTCTCGATTGATTCAGCGCGAACGGGACAAGGCGGCCAAGCAGTTCCTCCTGGCCAGAAACGCCCCTCCGGAGGAAAGGGCTGCGCATCTTCGGACCTCACACCAGACCCTGAGCGATCTCCTGAATCGGTTTCCCGAGGCCTCCCTGGCCCCCAAGATCCGCAGCAATCTGGCAACGGTGAAAAAGGAAATGGAGCGTATCGGTGTGTCGCCTTAAATCGATTGAAGGTCTTTACAACGAGCATATCGGCCTTATCTTAATGTTAAGGCGAAACGCATTTAAGTTTTTGTTGCGTGAAGCCGATACATACAGAAAGTGACAACATCCGGTTCCGCCTCGCGGCTTCAACACCAAAAGAACACCCACGGGACGGTCTCCTGGACCTCCAAAGGGTATGTTTAAACAAAAGGGAGCATTCGGCGGCACCGGTTTTCAGACTTCTCGGCTGTGCGTGCACCTTTTCCTCGGCGAGTCTACAAACAAGGGCATCCATAAGACGGCTTCGGGGGAAACAACGGCATCTTGGGAAGTCTCGCACACAAGAAGCGAACCGCGTAAACCGGTCAACAATCAGCCTAATTCGGGTTTGGTAGAACGCCCTTGAAACCACTAAAAAAGGCCCGCGTTCCGATACTTGGAACGCGGGCCGACTTTTTCGTGCCTCAAGGCGATGCTCACTCCTTTTCCCGGGGCCTTACGAATCGCGCACGCGTGATGGCCTCTGTTCCGAACCGCAACCGAATTTCGTCCATGGCCCTCTCCGCCTCTCTCCATGCTCGATCCTCGCCCCGGCCTTGCCGGTCGAACAGGGTGAGCTGAACCGTGCTTTCCTGTACAGGTCGAAGATTCGACAGGCCCACGCCGATCAGGCGGAAGGGCCCGGAACGGACTCCGGCCCTGGTGAGCAAGGCACTGCTTTCCCTGTATATCACCCGGGTGGAGCTGGTGGGAGGCTTCAAGGTGATGCTGCGGGTGATTCGCGCAAAATCCGTGCGCCGGAGCTTGAGCGTCACCGTTCCTCCGACCACTTCTTTTCTTCTTGCGCGCTCCCCGACAATCTCGGCTTGAGCCAGAAGGGCCTTTTGAAGCACCCGGAGATCTGCGGTATCTTCGAAAAGGGTCGTCTCACTGCTGATGGACTTGGGGTCATGCTCCGGAACAACGGGTGTGGGGTCCACCCCCCGGGCCAGGTCCTGCAATCGATCGCTCCATGACCCGATCCGGCTGCGAAGGGTCCTGGAAGGGATGCGAAGCACGTCAGCCAGCATGACTATTCCCAGCGATTCCAAAACCTTTGCTGTCTTGTCCCCGATTCCGGGAACCTTTCGAACAGGAAGCCGTCGAATGATCGCGTCCACCGCCTCGGGATCGATCACTGTCAAGCCGTCCGGCTTGTCCATGTCCGACGCGATCTTGGCCAAAAAGCGGTTGGGAGCGATGCCTACTGAACAAGCCAGGTGGGTTGCTTTGCGAATGAGTTCCTTGGTTTCGAGGCCGACCCTTTCAGGTGTCCCCCTGAGCCGCTCCAGCCCGCTCAGATCCACGTAGGCTTCGTCGATGGACACGGGCTCCACCAGGGGGGAGAGATCTCCAAGCACCTCCATGATCCGCCTGGAGACCTGCCGGTACCGCTCCATGCGTACCGGGAGAAACACGCCGTGCGGGCACCGCCGTTCCGCCTCGAAGAGAGGCATGGCGGAGTGGACTCCGTAGGCCCTGGCCTCATAGCTTGCCGTGGACACCACCCCGCGTCTCGATGTTCCGCCGACGATCACGGGACGCCCCTGAAGATGGGGGCGATCCAGCTGTTCCACTGCCGCGTAAAACGCATCCATGTCCACGTGCATGAGGACACGATTCACAGTCTTCGCCCTTGAAGAACCCCTTCCATCATCTCCTGATATCCCATCTCCATGAGCGGCTCCAGGTGTATGATGTCGGCCGTATTGTACTGAATCAGGCGGTTCAACGCTGATTGGTCTCCGTTTTGGTATCGGGCCCAAAGACGGACCGCATCCAGTCCGTTCATACCCTCGATTCCGCTCTCCCGCACTAGGCCCGTCCTTTGTTCGATGGCCTTGAGTCCACCGGAAAGCCCGAGTCTTCGAAGAAGGAACCGAAGGTCGATGTGGGCCGCCGGAAGCGTAATGCCCGGAAAGGCCCGTTTGATGTACGGCAGGTCAAAACAGGCCCCGTTGAAGGTGACCACCACATCATAGTCGGCCAGGGCGATTTCAAAGGCTTCCAGGTTGACCCCGTTCACAAAGGTCTGAGTGCGCTTGCCGTCGTACAGGCCGATCACGGTGATCTCGTCATAGCCTTCGAACCCTCCGCTGGTCTCGATGTCCAGGTACACCGTTCGGGCGCGGAAGGTCTCGAACAACCGCCATGCCTCGCGATTCAGAAGACGGCGGCTGAAATAGGCGACATCACCCAGGTGCTCCAGGGAGCGTTCCAGTTCCAGCCTGACAAGACGGTCTCTCGAGGGAGAAACCACGGAGCCGGGACACGCCAGGTAGTCGTCCCAGGTGCGCACGCCTTGCGCCCAGAGCATCCGTTCCGTCCGGGGACCTATTCCCTGAATGTGAACAAAGGTGTTTTTCAGCATTCCAGCCCGAGCCCGTTTTCCAAAGGCGCTAGGGGCCCAGAAAACGCCCGTTCTCATAAATCAAGACCGATTCTCCCGAATTCAGTGCAGCCGTGACCCGCTTGTCCTCGGTGTTCACCAGGTCCCAGTGAAGGGCGGAGTCATTGAAACCGAGTTCGTCCTTGCGTTCTCTGGTGAGAGAGGCGGGGTCGCCGTCAAAGGTGTCCGAGTAGGAGGCGCCAAGGGCGATGTGGCAGTTACCGTGCTTTCCCCCGTAGTTTTCGTCGAACAGGGTATTGGCCATGAACCGGTTGATCCTGGAGAAACGCTTGTCCGTGAGGCTGAACTCTCCCACTCGGCAAGCCCCGGCATCCATGCGGGTCTGATCCTGCACGAACGCCTTTCCTTTTTGTGCCGACACCTCCACGGCCTTTCCCTTGCGGAATACCAGGCGAACGCCCTTTACGTAGTTTCCGCTTCTAAAGGAGGGCTGGTCTGCGTAATAGACACCTTCCGTACCCCGCCAGTCCGGGGAGAGGAAGATTTCGAAGCTCGGAATGTTGTGTCCTGAGACCCCGAGCCACCTGCGCTGACTGCCCGGCGTGACCCACAGGTCCGTGTGCTCCGATTCCACATGCAAGCGGTCCACGTCCAGGCCGTTGAGCCGGTCCTTGATGGCCACCGCCTCGCGGAAGATGGTCTTCCATTCCTTCACCGGATCCTGAGTGTTGAGATAACAAGCCCGCATCACTTGGGATTCATACTGCTTCTCCGTCAAGCCGGCCTGACGTGAAAGCTCGGGGGTTGGAAACACGCACAGGGTCCAACCGAATGCACCCTGCTCCTCCCGCCGGTTGAGGATGTCCCGAAGGTATTTCACCGCAACGGCGGTCTTGCCGATCCGTTTGGGATCCACCCCGCGCAGATGGGTCAGAGAGTCAGGGGCGTGAAGAAAGATGCTTCCGTTCAGATTCTCATACAACTCCGTGGTTCCCGGTGGAATGAACACGAGTTGTTTGTTGTGGGAACGCTCGTAAAAATTCCGTTCCATGACGGGTGTCAGCCCCATGCGCATGACCGGATTGTAACCACGATCCAGCAATATTCCCTGAAGCACTTCCGCCAGCGGGGTCGCCGCGTTCTGATACCGCACCAGTACGATGTCTCCCTTTTGAAAACGATCTTTCCGCGCTGTCTGCATACCCCAGAGGAGAACGTCGGCATACCGTTCCAAGGAACGCTTTCCCAGCATTGGTTTCACCTCCCATGATGTCGCGGCGCTGTGGCCGCTGAAAACGCCGACGCCTCAAAAAACAGTCGGCTTGCAAATGACCTCCCGGACCTTGAGGTCGAAAAAATGAAAGCTGTTGGACGGACCAAGGACCAGGGCCGTGTCGATTCCACGCCCGCTCCCGCCTGCTGCGATCACGTCCCGGTCGGTGCGCACCAGTCCGGCATCCGCGGCCATGAGGGCCAGCTCCACAGCCACCTTGGTGCCATGGCCGAAAATGCGCAGGGTGTTGGCGATGATCTCGTCCACCTGGTAGGTGGCCATCTTGTTTCTCACGGCCCTGCCCACGCCTCCGAAGGCGTGCTGGCCGGTGAACACCGTGACCCCCCTGCCCTCCAATTCCTTTCGAACCCCCTGGTCGAGTTCCTGGTGGTCCGGCTTCTTGAATCCCGTGACATGGGTGACGGCCACAATGCGAAGATTGGAAGGAAACACGTCCAGGGCCTCGAGCGCCGTGTTTCCGCTGCACGTGGGAACCAATACCTGCTCGATGGACAGGGCGGCTGCACGCCGGGCAATAGCCTCGAGGACGTGCTGTGAGTTCCCGGGACCGGCCTTTTCAAAGTAAAGGGCACGGATTTCCTCGAAAGACGCTGTTTCGCTCATGGGCTTCTCCTTTTGCTTCCCTGTAAGGATGTCCTGTTGTCGTGGACAACAGGGCCATTTTTCACACATCGCACAGGTGCGGGCAAGCCCAAAGTGCGTTTCACGGCCCGTGCGAATGGTTCTTCGGCTTGACACCAGCGGTCTCGGGGTTAACTTTTTCAAAAGCCTTCGCCAAGGAAAGGAGACCCCTGGTATGCTCCGCAAGATCACGGTCGGCGCCCTTCAGGCCAACTGCTATGTGCTCGGGTGCACGAAGACCCATACGGGTATAATCATCGATCCCGGCGACGAGGCCTCCCGCATCGTGCGCGAGGTCTCCACAAACGGCCTCACCATACAACAGATCCTGCTCACCCACGGACACATGGACCACACCGGGGCTGTAGCGGAGCTGAAACGGATCACCAAGGCCCCGGTATGGTCCCACCCCCTGGATGCGCCCGGGGCCGGACCCGGGGTCGAAGGCCGGCTGGAGCACGGAATGGAACTTCGTGTCGGCACTTACACCATCGAGGTTCTTCACACTCCGGGGCACTCTTCCGGAGGGGTCTGTTTCGTGGCTCCGGGCGCCGTGTTCACCGGGGACACCCTGTTTGCCGGATCGGTCGGACGGACCGACTTTCCAGGCGGAAGCCACGATCTGCTGGTGCGCGGCGTCCGGGAAAAAATCTTCCCTCTGGGTGACGGCTTAAGGGTGTATCCCGGGCACGGGCCGGCCACCACCATTGGAAGGGAACGTACGGCCAACCCCTTTTTCCGGGGTTGAATAATCCGGTGGGCGCCCGCGCCGAAGGGCACTTTCTGGAGGGAAACCGCTCAAGCCGGCTACAGCGCTCAGGAGATAAGAGCGAACGCCTCCCTCCCGACATGGACCAGCAGGGGAACGAACACCGCCGGCAGCATGTCCCCCACCTTGATCCTGGCCGCGCCCATCATGTTGAAGCCCATGCCTACGATGAGTAGCCCGCCCACGGCGGACATCTGTGAGGTCACCTCCGGGGTCAGGAGGTGAGCCGCAAAGGAGGCGGTAACGGCGATGCCTCCCTGGTAGAGAAAGACCGGCACTGCTGAGAACAGAACGCCTACGCCCATGGTGGCGGCGAAAAGGATCGAACCCAGGCCGTCTATAATCGACTTGGCAAAGAGGATGTCATGGTTTCCTCGAAGACCGCTTTCCAGGGATCCCATAATGGCCAGGGATCCCACGCAGTAGAGTAGACTGGAGAACACAAAGGCCTTGGCAATCCCCTCCCCTGAGGCGGCGAATCGTTTCTGAAGGCGCGTTGCCATTCCCTCCAGCCGGTCCTCGATGCCGATCATCCCTCCCACGCCGCTACCGAAGGCCAGGCTGCAGATTACGAGAATGAACGCATCCGTCTTCCAGGCCATCTTTAGCCCCATCAGAATGATGGCGAAGGCCACGGCCTGGATCATGGTGTTGGACTGCTTGCTCGGGATGTAGCGGGTGAAGAACAGGCCGACCAGGCTGCCCGCAATAATGGCCAGGGTGTTGACGATAGTGCCCAGCAGCATCCATTCGCCTTCCGAAGTTAGGTTGTGCCTCTACTTTTCCATCGAGTGCCATACGCCGTCCCACTCGGGCGGCGGCGGATCCTCAAGGAAAACCCTGCACCGCTCGATAAACGGACTGCAGGCCGGATCGGTCGGCGCCCCCGTCTCAAAATGCCTCAGGGCTTTGCGGAAATCGCGCGTCCGGTAACACTCGAGACCCTTGCAAAAGGGTTCGATGTCAAGGCCGAGCGGCTCGCCCTGTTCGCCCAGCACCTCATAGATGCGAATAGGCTGTGAACGCCCTTTGACCACAACGTGGTCGATGAGCCGGGTGGCGAAGCTCTCCTTCACCTCCTCCCGGGTGGAGCCGCTTATCAGGATGTGGGTTCCGTACTGCTTGTTCGCGCTCTCGAGACGCGAGGACACGTTCACCCCGTCGCCGATGACCGTAAAGTCCATCCTCTTCTCCATACCCACGTTTCCCGAGATCACATCCCCGGTACAGATGCCCACGCCCATATCTACAGGATTACGTCCCTCCATCAGCCGCCGCCGGTTGAACCCGTCGAGGGTCCGCCGCATGGCCAGTCCGGTGCGAACGGCGCGCTCGGCATCGTCTTTTCGAGTGTAAGGCACACCGAACACAGCCATGATGGCGTCCCCGATGTACTTGTCCAGGACTCCCCCGTGGTCGAACACTACCTCCACCATAGCCGTGAAGTAGTCGTTCAGGAAGGCCACAGTCTCCTCGGCGCTCATGGTCTCCGCGATGCCCATGAACCCGCGGATATCCGAGAAGAGGACCGTGGCCTTGCTCTGCACGCCGCCGAGGCCGAAGCTGCCCGGATCTTCGAGAACCCGCTCCACGATGTCCTTGGTCATGTATCGGGTCAGGGTGCTTTTCATGCGCTTTTCCCGGCTGATGTCCTCGAAGACCAGGACGAGTCCTCGGGCCCTCCCCTCATCCCCCACCAGGGGCGCAAAGTTGAGGTTCGCGGAAACCGCCTTATCCCCGGCCGGAGCCAGGTCCACGTCGAAGTCCACCACCGGATGCCCGGTTCGGAACACGCGATCGAGATGATCCAGGATCCTCCCTGCCCCAGGACCGACAACCTCGCGAAAGTCTTGCCCCGAGAGCCCTTCCGGAAACTCGAACAGCTCCCGGGCCGCGCGGTTCGCCGTCACCACTCGAAAGCCCTCGTCCAGGGTCAAAATGCCGTTTGTGATGCTCTCGTGGATTCGGTTCAGGTAGTTCCGCATGGAGCGGGTTCGCTCGTAGAGCTGCGAGTTTTCCAGGGCCATGGAGATCTGTGTGGAAAGGGCGCGAAGGATCTCTTCGTCCTCCTGCTCGAACACGCCGTCCCGCTTGTTGATAACCTGTGTCACCCCTATGATCTCGCCCCTGGTGTTGACCACCGGCGAGCAGAGCATGGTCCTGGTTTTGTATCCTGTTTCGCGATCCTGTTCCGGATTGAACCGGGAGTCCGCATATGCGTCGGGAATGTTCACCGTCCGCCCGGTTCGAACCACGTGACCGGCCAACCCTATGGAGCTGGGCATCCGGATCTCGGTCATCTCCATGCCCTGGGCCACCTTGGACCAGAGCTCCCCCGAGTCCTGATCCATAAGGAAGAGAGTGCTGCGGTCGGCGTCCAGAATCTCCGACACCTTGCCCACGATCTTCTGGATCAGCGAGTCCAGGTCCAGGGTGTGGGCCAGGGAGTTTGCCACGTCCAGGAGTATGGCCATCTTGGTGTGCCCGGAGAGAATCCTTCGGTACAGCTGAAAATTCTCCACGGCGATGGCCGTCTGGTAGGCAAAGGCCCGAAAGAGTGCCTCGTCATCCCGGTTGAACAGCCCCCGGTGCTTGTTTATGACCTGAACCACCCCGATGATTTCTCCCTCGAGGTTCTTGACCGGTCCTGCGAGGATCGACCGAGTCCTGAAACCTGTCCGCCGGTCCACCTCAGGGTTGAATCTCGAGTCCTGGTAAGCATCGGGAATGTTCACGAGCTCGTCGTGAGAGGCGGCCCACCCTGCAACGCCCCGTTCCAGGGGAAACCGGATCTCCCGACTCTCCTCCCCCTGGGCGACCTTGGACCATAGCTCCCCTGCGGTCCTGTCCAGTAGAAAGAGGGAGGCCCTCTCCGCCCCCATCACCTCGCTCGCCATGTGGACGACCCGTTGGATCAGCCCCTCGATTCCCGACCTTACCAACAGGATGTCCGAAAGATCCAGAAAGCTTCGAAGGCTCTCCAGGGACCTCTCCATGGAGGCGCTGCGCTCGACGGTTTCCTGAAAGCGGATGTTGGTCCTGCGAAGCCGGCGGGTGACGGTTTCCAGAAAGTTCCGGGCCAGGCTGGGAACCTTGTTGACCGCGTGTTCCAGGTCTTCGTACCAAAGCTCCAGGAGGTGGGACCGCTCCAGGGCCCGCACCGAGGCCGAACGGGTACCTTCGGAGAAGTAACCCATTTCTCCTATGCACTCTCCGGGCCCCACATCCTGGAGCTCGATCTCCTCTCCGTACTCTCCCCTTCTGTAGGCCCTTACAGATCCCTCCACCAGGAGAAACAGACGGTCGCTGGAGTCCCCCTGATGCATGAGGTGGTCTCCCGGCTCGATGCTCACCTCGCATACGAGGGTGCTCAGCCGGCCCAGCTCTTCGGTGCTCAAGCCTTGGAACAGCGGGCAGCTTCCCAGACGATCCAACCGCTGCCGGGAGACGGCGGTTTCCAGGTCTTCCGGGCCCACCAGTCCGGCCTCCTGCAAAATGGCGCCCAGACGGCGGATCTCGCCCTTTAAGGCCAGCTCCTTTTGAAGCTCCAGTCCACGCTTCAGGGCCTCTTCTCCGCAGGGTAAGTAAGCCCCGATCCTCCGCGGCCGATTGTTTTCCTTTTCGCCGTATCGGGTGCCCATGATCGCCTCGTCCACCTGTTCAGTCCGGCTCTTTCCGCCGCGGGCGAACGCGGCAGGCAGGACCCTGCTTGTAAACCATACAAAGGGTGCACTTGTTGTGCGGGCATCCGATGGTGGCCTGGATCAACAGGCTGTCCGCCTCGCTGGGCGGCCGGTAAATGGGCCCCTCGTATCGCATATCGCGTTCCTCGGGGTTGCGGATTCAGGTCGACCGTATGATGGCACGCTTTGGCGACATCGTCAAGGCCCCCAACCTTACGTCAAGCTTGAATTATGCTGGATAAAAGCCTGTAACTGAATGGTATTTCCCTGGAAAACTCCTGGTGGGAAACAGCGATCTTTACAAAAAGCCCTTGTCTGAACTGGAACCTCGGCGTTCTTTAGTCATTACCGGATCACACCCTAATGTCGATTTTCCGCTCGCAGGGTTGCTCTTCTTCCTTGCCATCGGCGTCCGGTTCCTCCTCCTCCCCGGAAGTCTTTTTCCTCCCTGATCGCCGCTCTTCCTCCCGCCTACGTTCCTCTTCTTCCTTCAAACGAAGCTTTTCACTGTCCGGCGTTTGCGTCACGGTGGTCTGCCGGGCCCGCTCCTCTTCGGCCGCTTTGACCTTGGCTTGCACCTGCCCCACCTCCTCCTGCATTTGCTGGGCATGCTGGATTTTGTCCAGAACAGAGGATGCGTTGATCGAATTCGTCCAACCTATGGTGCTCATGACTCAAACCTCGATCCTGCGCAGGGGCGGTATTTCCTGCTCACGTCCTGCTTCGCGAAAAAAGGCACAACTCCCTGTGGGTTTCATCGGCATAAACGCGCAAAAATTGAATTCCCCGGATCTATCGACCCGCCGGAGTATTGGATGCTGTACTGTGGAGGAACCTGCCGGGTATTTTTTCCTTGGCGGGCCGTTCGGATTCAGCTAGAAAAGAACAATATCACTACCAACAAGGGGAGGAGCAATGAGGGAAGAGGCCGTTCAACAGGGGGCGAAGATGATTGCGGAGGCCGGGAGCGTCCTGGTCTTTACCGGTGCGGGGCTCAGCACCGAGTCGGGCATTCCGGACTTTCGGAGTCCCGGAGGAATCTGGGACCGGTACGACCCTTCGGACTTCGATTACCACAAGATCGTGAGCAGTGACCGAGCCAGGGAGGCTTACTGGAAAATGAGCACCGAGTTCTACGCCTCCATGAGGGATGCGCTTCCGAACCCCGCTCACCTGGCCATCAAGGAGCTGGAGGATATGGACAAGGTTTCGGCCATCGTCACACAAAATATCGACAATCTTCATCAGAAGGCAGGAAGCGCTACAGACAAGGTCATAGAGATCCACGGCACCGCCTTTCTTGTCTCCTGCCTCAGCTGCGGAAAAACCTATGAGCGGGATGCCATTGAGGCGCGCCTGGCGGCCGGGGATGCCCTTCCGGCTTGCGACGAATGCAAAGGTATTCTCAAGCCCGCAACCATCTCCTTTGGCCAAGCAATGCCCCAGGAGGCCATGGAGGCGAGCTTGAGACACGCCCGGACGTGCGACCTTTGTCTGGTCCTGGGGTCCTCTCTCGTGGTCTATCCGGCCGCCGCAGTCCCGGCCCAGGCCGTCCAGAGCGGAGCGCGGCTCCTCATCATCAACCGCGACCCCACCCCCCTGGACGATCAGGCCGACCTGGTGATGCACGATACTGTGGGCCAGGTGCTTCCTTTAATCGTCCAGGCCGCAAAAAACATGACGTGATCGCCTTGCTCCTCTTTCTCCTTGAAACGGGGAGTTTATCGGGTGGTTGCACCGCGAGTTTTTCGTCTTTGCACCCGGCGCGGTTTCTGATAATCTCTATACTTCGAATCAGTGTCGGGTCCATCGGCCCGAACACCGGTTCGTTTCATTTTATGGAAGCAGCTCCACCGGCGCACTCATGCAAAGAGTGAAGCCGCACTTGGCTTTTACCAGTAGACTGCAATTTGAAACGCCCAATTCAGTTTCAACAAACCGGAGGATAGAACGTGCGCAAGATTGCATTCATCGGATGGCGGGGGATGGTCGGATCCGTCCTCATGGAACGAATGCTGGAGGAAGGGGATTTTAAGGGCTTCGAGCCGCTCTTTTTCACCACCTCCAATGTGGGCGGCAAAGGGCCTGAGCTGGGCATGGACACGCCGCCCCTTCAGGACGCCCGGGATCTCGATCTGCTCGAAGCCCAGGACATCGTGGTCACCTGCCAGGGGGGAGACTACACCAAGGCCGTGTACCCGGGGCTGCGAGAACGGGGATGGGATGGAACCTGGATCGACGCCGCATCCACCCTGCGCATGGAAAATGACAGCCTCATTGTTCTGGATCCGGTCAACGATTCCCTGATTCGCCAGGGCCTTTCCCGCGGGGTGAAAACCTTTGTCGGAGGCAACTGTACCGTGAGCCTCATGCTCATGGCCCTGTGCGGGCTGTTCCGTGAAGGCTTGGTGGAGTGGATCTCCTCCATGACTTACCAGGCCGCCTCGGGCGCCGGGGCCAGGAACATGAAGGAGCTGGTGGCCCAGATGGCTGCCTTGAGCGAGGCGTCGCGTGAGCTACTCCAGAACCCCGCATCCTCGGCTGTGGAGATTGACGCCCGCCTCACCGAGCGGATGCGAAGCGACGGGTTTCCCGTGGATGAGTTCGGTGCACCCCTGGCAGCCAGCCTTATCCCGTGGATCGACCGGTCCATGGAGTCAGGGCAGACCCGGGAGGAATGGAAGGGCCTGGTGGAGACCAACAAGATCCTTGGAATCGATCCCCCTATTCCGGTGGACGGCATCTGCGTGCGCGTGGGATCCATGCGCTGCCACAGCCAGGCCTTTACAATCAAGCTGAACCGGGATGTGCCGTTGAACGAGATCGAGGGGATCCTGGCCCAAGGAAACGACTGGGTCGAACTGGTACCCAATGAGAAGCAAGCCACCCTGCAAAGGCTTACTCCAGCCGCAGTGAGCGGCACCCTCACCGTGCCCGTGGGCCGAGTCCGCAAGATGCTCATGGGTCCCGACTACCTGGCGGCGTTTTCCTGCGGTGACCAGCTCCTCTGGGGAGCGGCCGAGCCGCTTCGCCGAGTACTGCGCATCATTTTGGAGGAGGCGGCCTCCTGAGAGTGGGAACCCTCCCCCAACACCGGGATTGACAGAAGCCGGTTCTCTCCTTAAGATGAGTCTTGGAAGTGGATAGCTCACTGGTGGGGCTCCCGGACTTCAAATCCGGTGTGAGGCGCTAAAACCGTCTCAGGTGGGTTCGATTCCCA
>CAZQCK010000012.1:0-37956 GCA_964591925.1 uncultured Desulfobacterales bacterium | reverse complement strand
CTCCTTTCTGAATTGGAAACTCAGCAGTGCCCAAAATTCGTTTCTGGATGGGCACGAGCTCGTAAAAGCCATATTTTCTCGCAAACAGGGTCCCTTCCCTGGTGCGTCTCCTATTGACACGACCTGGTGTTTGCCTTATATTTTTCGCAATAATTATCGTGATCGACATAAAATCATCCGGAGTTCCAGGATTTTAGGCGATATCAGCACCTCAAGGGGGTTGCCATGACGCGGCTCCCGTCCGGTCGTATGCCGGCGGGAGCCCGCCCGGGTAAAGACACAGATTGCGATACCGGCCCAGCCGCAAAAGACCTGTTCCTTCACCGGCGGCAAAGGAATGGGTGTGCGGCGTTGTTGCGGCCTCTGCGCAAGCTACCCCTTCCCGTCCTTGCGGCGATGCATGAGGGTGGCTTGTTTTTTTCTTGGTCGGGGTGGAACGCAGACAAACTCCTTGGCCGGCGGGTTGTCGATCCCGAAGAGAGGAGGGCGGACATGAAATCATTGGGAACCCACCTGATCCTCGAGTTGGAGGGATGCCCTTCGGCCCCGCTGGACGACCGTGAAACGGTCCGCCGCGTCATGACCGAGGCTGTGGAGGCCTCGGGCGCCACCCTGATTAAGCCTTTCTTCCACCAGTTCGCGCCTCAAGGCGTCAGCGGCGTCATCATCATCTCCGAATCCCACTTTTCCATCCACACCTGGCCGGAGTACGGCTACGCGGCTGTGGACATCTTCACCTGCGGAGACCAGATCGACATGGACCTCGCCTTGAATACCCTTCGCAGGGGCTTTCATGCAAAGGCCGTTCAAAAAATGCTCCTGACCAGAGGCATGCTGGATCTTCCGGACGAGATGATCCGCCACAAGCCCGACACGAAGCTGTACTGCGTGCCGGAGACCTGATTCCAGGTATTTCGACGCGCGGCCTAGGCGGGCCGCTGAGCACACGCAGAGAAATCCTTTGAGAGTCGGGGGGTGTACCGTGGATGAACCACCCGTGGAAACGACAATCCGCGACGGGGCCCTCTTCCTGGAAGCGCCCGAGCTGGACGGTCACTATGGGTTGGCCGTACGCATCGACCGGGTGCTCCTGGAGAAACGCACGGCCTACCAGGACCTGGTCGTAGCTGAGGCCGGTCCTCTGGGCCGCGTTCTCATTCTCGACGGAAACATACAGGTCACCGAGTTCGACGAGACCGGATACCACGAAATGCTCGCCCACGTGCCCCTGCTCACCCACCCCGCTCCACGTCGCGTTCTCATAGCCGGGGGCGGTGACGGAGGCACCCTCCGTGAAACCTTACGCCACACCGGCGTGACGCGCGTGGACCTCTGCGAGATCGACGAAGAGGTAATCGAGGCAAGCCGTCACTTCTTTCCCGGCCTGAACCCGGGCTTCGAGGATCCCAGGGTCTCCATTCACGTAGCCGACGCCACGGTCTATGTGCGGGACAACCCTGGGCGTTGGGACGTCATTCTGGTGGACAGCTCCGACCCGGTGGGTCCTGCGGAGGGAATCTTCGACGAGACTTTCTATTCCGATCTCAGAAACGCCCTTCGGCCCGGCGGGGTCGCCGTAATCCAGGCCGAGTCCTGCTTCGTGTTCCAATCCCTGGTAAAAGACATGTCCCGCGCTCTCGCCGGTCTGTTTCCGGTCTTTGCGTATTACATCACCCTGGTGCCCACTTACACCAGCGGGGTTATCGGTTTTGCACTCTGCTCCCTGGGTCCGGACCCCCTGTCCAAGGCTCCGGACCCGGCGCGTGTCCGCGCCCTGGGAGAGCTGGACTTTTACACCGCCGCCCTTCATCGGGGCTGCTTCGCACTGCCCCGGCGCTTCCTGCGGCTCCTCCCGGACTCCACGGCCTTGCGGCAGGGCTGATCCGCGAACCACCGTCCACACCGGATTCATCCCTCCAGCTCCTCTTTGAGCCTCCTGGTCATGAGATCCCGGACCGCATCCTGCGGATCCTTGTCCTCGTAAAGAATGCGGTACACCTGATCTGTGATGGGGAGCTCCACTCCGGCCTTTTCTCCCAAATCGTGCACGGAACGCGCCGTTTTCACCCCCTCGGCCACCATGTTCATAGAAGATGTAATCTCCCGAAGCCTCATACCCCGGCCTATCTTCATTCCCACGCTGCGGTTTCGACTCAGGTCGCCCGTGCAAGTCAGCACGAGGTCGCCCATACCGGCCAGCCCCGCCAGGGTGTGAGGGTTGCCTCCCAGGGCCACCGCCAGACGAGTGATCTCCGCCAGCCCTCGCGTGATAAGGGCGGCGCGGGCATTGTTTCCAAAACCCAGACCGTCCGACACCCCGGCACCGATGGCGATCACATTCTTGAGGGCCCCGCCCAGCTGGGTGCCTACCAGGTCCTGACTGGCATACACGCGGAACGCCTCCGTGGAAAAGACGCCCTGAAGGCGTTTTGCCAGGTCCACGTCCGGACAAGCCAAGGTCACCGCAGTGGGCCGTCTTTTTGCAACCTCCCGCGCAAAGCTCGGTCCGGCCAGACAGGCGAAACGTTTCGGATCCAGACCGGGAAGCTCCTCCCGCACCACCTCGGATACCGTCATCAAGGTGTCGTTCTCGATTCCCTTGGTCCCGGTCATGAGCTCCGCTTTAGAGCCCAGCCAGGGCCGGACTCCCTGAATCACCTCGCGAACCACATGGGAGGGGACCACCAGTACGACAAGCTCCCGGTCGTCCAGGGCCTCCTCGTAGGATCGAACGGGCTTGAGCGACCGGTTCAACCGGACGCCGGGGAGGAATTCGCGGTTCTCCCCCTGTACCAGGATTTGGTGGTGAACGGCTTTCTCGCGCACCCAAAGCGACACGTCGTGACCCTTCTCTGCAAGAAAGTCGGCCAACGCGGTTCCCCAACTCCCGGCTCCGATCACGGCGATTTTCCAGGGGCGGGACGATTCCAAACCGGGTTCTCCCTGATTTTCCGTGTCTGATGGTCCGGAATTCCGGGCGCGGATCATTCGTCCTCCTCTTCCATTACCTTGGCCACGGCCACGACCTTTTCGCCTTCAGCCAAGTCGATCAGCTTGACCCCCTGGGTGTTGCGCCCTCGTACGGAGATATCACCCACCCGAAGGCGAATGATCTTTCCCTGGCCCGTAATGATCATGAGCTGATCCTGATCCGTCACCTGATAGGAGTAGACCACCGGTCCTTTGCGTTCAGTGGCCTTGATGGTCAGAATGCCCTTGCCGGCCCGGCTCTGGATTCGATACTCCTCCGTTCGAGTCCGCTTTCCGAAGCCGTTTTCCGTGACCGTGAGAATGGTGGCCCCTTCTCGAATCACCTCCATGCTCACCACCTCATCGTCATCCTCCAGGCGGATCCCGATGTTCCCGGAGGCCACCCGTCCCATGCTCCTCAGGTCGCTCTCGCGGAATCTAATCGATTTGCCGCGCTGGGTCGTCATGAAGATGTCCTGATCCTCGCTGGAGACCCGCACACTGATGAGCTCATCGCCGGGATTGATACCAATCGCCACTATGCCTCGGGCCATAGGACGGCTGAAGGACTTGAGCTCGGTCTTCTTGACCCGCCCCTTCCGGGTGGCCATGACCACATAGTCGCCCTGTTCGAAGTCACGCACGGCCAGCGTCGTTGCCAGCCGCTCTCCACGCTGAAGCTCCAGAAAATTGACGATGGCCTTTCCTCTGGAGGTCCGGCCGGCCTCCGGGATCTCATGCACCTTTTTCCAGTAAACCCTGCCTTTGTTGGTGAAGAACAACAGGGTGTCATGGCTGGACGCGACAAAGAGGAGTTCCACGAAGTCCTCGGCCTTGGGCTTCACCCCGGTCATGCCCTTGCCGCCACGCCGTTGGGCCCTGTACAGGCTGATCGGATTGCGCTTTATGTACCCCTGGTGGCTGACCGTGACCACCATGTCCTCTTCCGCGATCAGATCCTCCACGGCGATATCGCCGCTTTCCGCCAGGATCTCCGTCCGCCTTTCATCTCCATACTTCTCTCGTATCTCCCGGATTTCCTGCTTTATGACGTCCAGGACCATGGCCTTGCTGCCCAGGATGGCGCGGTACCGCTCGATGTCCTGAATGAGTTGTCGATACTCGGCATCGATCTTTTCGCGTTCGAGCCCTGTCAGCCGCTGCAGTCGCATGTCCAGGATGGCCTGGGCCTGAACCGTTGAAAACTCGTACTCATACATGAGCCTGCTCTTGGCCTCCTTGGGATCCGACGAGGAGCGAATCAGCTCAATGACATCGTCCAGGAAGTCCAGGGCCTTTTTCAGGCCTTCCAGAATGTGTGCCCGTTCCTCGGCCTTTCGCAGGTCGAACAGGGTCCTGCGGATGATGATCTCGCGGCGATGCGAGATGAAGTGCTCCAGGATCTCCTTGAGATTAAGGACCTCCGGTTTTCCATTGACTATGGCCAGAAGAATGATCCCGAAGGAGGTTTCCATCTGGGTGTACTTGTAGAGCCGATTGAGGATGACCAGGGCCCGCGCATCCTTTTTCACCTCGACCACTATGCGCATTCCGTCACGGTCCGATTCGTCACGAATGTCGGAGATCCCCTCGACCTTTTTTTCCTTGACCAGGTCGGCGATTTTTTCCAGCAGCTTGTTCTTGTTCACCAGATAGGGAATCTCAGAGACGATGATCCGCTCGCGGGACTTTCCCACCATTTCCACGAAGGCCCTGGCCCGCACCCTCACGATGCCCCGACCGGTCCGGTACGCCTCGAGAGCGCCGCTGCGTCCCAGGATGAACCCGGCCGTGGGGAAGTCCGGCCCTGGAAGCAACCGGGTCAGCTCATCCAGGGTGACTTCGGGTTTATCGATGAGCGCTTCGATGGCGGCGCAAACCTCCCCAAGGTTGTGCGGCGGGATGTTTGTGGCCATTCCCACGGCAATGCCCGAAGAGCCGTTGACCAGAAGATTGGGAATCGTGGTGGGCAGGACCACCGGCTCCATGAGAGAGTCGTCATAGTTTTGCTGGAACTCCACGGTTTCCTTTTCGATATCAGACAGGAAATCCTGGGCCAGCCGCGTCATGCGCACTTCCGTGTACCGCATGGCTGCAGGCGGGTCTCCGTCGATGGAGCCGAAGTTGCCCTGGCCGTCCACCAGGGGATAGCGCATGGAGAAATCCTGGGCCAGCCTCACGATGGTATCGTATACTGCGGCGTCCCCATGGGGATGATATTTTCCGATGACATCCCCCACCACCCGCGCGGATTTCTTGTATGAACGGTCATGGAAATTCTTGAGATCGTACATTCCGTAAAGGACTCGCCTATGAACCGGTTTCAGCCCGTCTCGAATGTCCGGAAGCGCCCTGCCCACAATGACGCTCATGGAATATTCCAGGTAGGACCGTCGCATCTCCTCTTCTATATTGACGGTCTTGCTCAGCAAATTCTCTTCCATTCCTGCTCTCCAGCATTGATGGCGTTGTAAAAGGCCTTGAACCAGGGCATCCGCCCTTGTGTTTTAAATGCACAAACGAATTTGGGCACTGATGAGTTTCCAATTCAGAAAGGAGGATTTTTTGTCAAGATCAAGGAGATCAAGAGGTGACGCGGAGGCGTACTCTCGTACGCCGCACAAGGAACCTCGCTGATCGACGATGAGATTGGCAAAAAAGACCCTTTCCGGATGGAAACTAGATATCCAGATCAGTCACCTCAAGGGCGTTGCTTTGAATGAACGCCCTTCTGGGCTCCACCTTGTCTCCCATGAGGACATTGAAGATGTCGTCGGCCTCAACCGCGTCCTTTATTTCCACTCTCAGCAAGGTTCGCTTCTCCGGATCCATGGTGGTGTTCCAGAGTTGACCCGGGTTCATCTCACCCAGACCCTTATAACGTTGAATGCTCAGTCCCTTTTTCGCCCTGTCCATAAGCCGCTGAAGAAGTTCCTGGGGGTCCTCGATCCGCTTTTTCACCCCGTCCCCTTCCACCGTGTAGCTGCCCTCCTTGAGGATCCGATACTCCTTGGATATGCTCATGAGTTGACGCAATTCAGGTGAAGACAGAAACTCCCAGTTGACCGTGGACGTCTGCCCGCCGTTATGCGTTTCGGTCACGGCGAACTCGTAAAAGCCTTCCTCTTGGTCCAGGCGGACGTCTCGAATCTGAAAACCGTTATTCTCGAGTTTCTTTAAGAACTCATCCATGAACTCTCTGTTTCGAAAACGGTTTTTGTCTTTGACGTCCTCCATGACCAGAAACTCCAGGAACCTGGGGCTGTGTCCCCTTCTGGAGAGCTTGTTCAGGCTGTCGTAAAAGGAAAGGAGCCCGCTCAGAATGCGCACCAGCTTCCGCCCCGCGAGCTCTTCGCCGTTCTCCAGAATCACCTTCTCTTTCTCTGCGACCCGCTCCAGCAGAAACTGGTTCAATCCGTCCTCGGTCTTGAGATAGAACTCGCTCTTTCCCCAGACCAGACGATACAAGGGCGGCTGGGCCACATAGAGGTGCCCCTGCTCTATGAGCTCGGGCATCTGGCGGAAAAAAAAGGTCAGCAGGAGCGTTCGAATGTGGCTGCCGTCCACATCCGCGTCCGTCATGATGATGACGGTATGATATCTCAAAGACGCTATGTCGTAGTCCTTCTCCCCGATGCCGGTGCCCAGGGCCGCGATCATGGTTCGAATCTCCTCGCTGGAGATCATCTTGTCGAAGCGGGCCTTTTCCACGTTCAGGATCTTTCCCTTGAGGGGCAGCACCGCCTGATTTCTGCGGTCTCTTCCCTGTTTGGCCGAACCGCCTGCAGAGTCGCCCTCCACGATGAACACCTCACTCCTTCTGGGATCGCGTTCCTGGCAGTCCGCCAGCTTTCCCGGAAGGGAGTGATCCGAAAGAATCCCTTTTCTTCTGGCCAGATCCCTGGCCTTTCGGGCGGCTTCCCTGGCACGCGCCGCGTCGACCACCTTGGACAGAATCGCCTTGATCTCTCTGGGATGCTCCTCGAAGTAGCCGCTCAGACCTTCGTTGACAAGGTTCTCCACGAGACCCTTGACTTCACTGTTGCCCAGCTTGGTCTTGGTCTGACCTTCGAACTGGGGTTCGGGAAGCTTCACACTCACAATTGCGGTCAGACCCTCGCGCACATCATCCCCGCTCAGCTTTTCTTTGAAGTTCTTGGCCATGGGGGAATTTTGCAGATACAGGTTTACGCTCCGGGTCAGGGCCGCCTTGAATCCGCTCAGGTGACTGCCCCCTTCACGGGTGTTGATGTTATTGGCGAAGGTGTAGGTGTTTTCCTTGTAGGTGCTGTTGAACTGAAACGCCACCTCCATGATGACACCGTTTTTTTCCCCTGTGAGATGAATGGGCTTGGGGTGAACCACTTCTTTGTTTTTGTTCAGATAGTCGACAAAGGACTTGATCCCGCCCTCGTACAAAAACTCCTTTTTCTGCCCGCTTTCCTCGTCCGAGACCTTGATTCGCAGACCGCTGGTGAGAAACGCAAGCTCCCGCATTCTCTTGGCCAGGATTTCGAAATCAAATGCAATTTCAGGAAAGATATCCGGGTCGGGCCGGAATGTCATCCGGGTTCCCCGCTTTCCCGTCTCCCCTCGAATCTCCAGGGAGGAGGCCGTTTGTCCCCTCTCGTATCGCTGGTGGTAGATCTTTCCATCTCGGTATACCTCCACCTCCAGGATCTCGGACAAGGCGTTCACCACGGAAACACCCACTCCATGAAGGCCTCCGGAAACGCGATAGGTCTTGTTGTCGAATTTTCCTCCCGCATGAAGCTTGGTCATTACCACCTCCAGGGCGGGGATGCCTTCGGCTTCATGTATGTCCACTGGAATGCCTCGTCCGTTGTCCGAGACGATCACTGTGTGATCCGTGAGCACCCGAACTTCCACGCTGTCGCAATACCCTACAAGGGCCTCGTCGATGCTGTTGTCCACCACTTCGTAAACCAAGTGATGCAGTCCTTCGGATGCGGTGTTCCCGATGTACATGGCCGGTCGCTTTCGAACCGCCAGGAGACCCTCGAGAACCTTGATGTCCGACGCCGCGTAGCTGAACTCCTGTTCACTCATCTCTTTCATGATTTTCCAAATGAAAAGGTTAAGGTTCGAATTGCTCTTAGAGCCTCATGGGCATGATCAGCCCCAGGAAACCCACATCGTCTTCACCCGTGATGAGGCACGGGCTCGTTCCGTCCATGAAACCCAAGTTAACCATCTCGCTGTCCATGGATTGAAGCACGTCGATAAAATACCGGGCGTTGAATCCCATTTCCAGTCTATCCTCCTGATAGTCTATCTTCAGGCTCTCCTGAACATCTCCTATGTCCGGATTGATCGATACGAGTTCCATGGTGTCATCGCCCAGCTTTATCTTTACGCCACGGTAACTTTCATCGCTTAATATGGTCATTTTTTTCATGCCGTCCAACAGTTCTTCGAGTGCCGCGGAAACGATATGATCGGCCTTCTTGGGAATCACGGCGTTGTAGTCTGGAAATTTGCTCTCCAGAAGACGAACAACTATCAAAGAATCTCCTTTTCGGGCTATGCAATTGTTCTGTCGAAAACCAATCTGCACGGTCTCGTCTTCAGAGGCGAGCTTGGCTATCTCATTCATACCCTTCTTTGGAACCATGACACCGCTGTCCAAAGTCAGATTTTCAATATTTTCTATATTCTTATCGATCATGGAGAGACGGTGGCCATCCGTAGCCACCATACGCAGGAAGGTATGTCCGCCTTGCGCGATCTTTTCCGTATAAATTCCGGAAAGCTTGAAACCGGCCTCCTCCATACTCACCGCGTATATGGTCTTGGAGATCATTTCTCGAAGGACAGGTCCTGGAATGTCCACAAACGTCACATCCTCCGGTTCCACGAACATGGGATACTCGTCCGGAGAAAGGCACGCCATGTTGAATTTGGCCCGCTCATCGGAAATGAAAGCCCAGTTGTTCTCTTTCTCCTTGAGGTAAATAGTGGACCCTTTGCTCTCTTTGACTATCTCGAAAAGCTTTCGACCGGATATGGCCAGGCTGCCCGAATTCAGGACTTCCGCCGGCAGCTTTTGTTGAAAGCTGATCTCGAGGTCGGTTGCGGAGAGCACGATTTCAGAGCTCTCCGCGGAGAGAAGCACGGTGGAGAGGATGGGCATGTTGCTTCTCTTCTCGATGATGCTCTGCACCCGCGATATGGCCTTGTAGAGCGCCGTTCTTTCGATTCTCACTTCCATGGGGCCGTCCTCCGAGCTTATATTCAAAATAAGAGAACTAATTCATCATAATAATAAGGTGGTGTTTGCATTGTTGAAAATTCGGCCAACTCCTTAGAAACACGAGCAAAAGATTGGATCCGGAGTCTTAAAGAAGATTCGAGATTTTCTTCCTTTTCAACTCAGAGCCCCTTTGGGATCCCTGGTTGTTGGAGAAGGATCCAATGATTTTTGAAAAAGAGAGCGGTTTTCGTCAAGGCCCTGTGGAATTCCTGAAAACGGCTTTCCGCCGAAGGCGTACTGTTCCCGCAAGGCATGCAGGGAAGACGGCCGCTGCGTTTCGTCGAGAGGCGAAAGGGTTTCCGGAAGTTCGACGCCATTCACATTCATAATATCAAGTGATTAAATTCTCAATGTTTTTAAGATCGTTTTGTACGGCCCGGTTTTCGGTGAGCGCCTTATGGATCCGACGTACGGCATAGATCACCGCGGAGTGATCCTTTTTGTCAAAGGCTTTTGCTATTTTTTTATAGGAATAATTAGTATACTTCTTACACATATACATAGCTATATGACGTGGATATGATATCCTTCGCTGCCTTTTTTGTGACAAAAGGTCGGCAACAGAGATCTTGAAGTACCCCGATATTATCGCTTGAATATCTTCGATGTCCGGATTTTTGTGATCCGGATCTCGAATCAGGCTGCGAACCGCCGAAAGGTTGATGGATCCGCCGTTGAGGGAGATGTATGTCTGAAGGCGGGTCACGTTCCTGAGTAAATGTTTCATATCATCATTCGATTTGGCGAGAAAGAAGATAATGTCCTCGGGAAGAGAGATTTCCTCCCGGGCGGTGAATCCTTTGATCACCTGAATGCGGGATTCGGGTTCGAGCGGATGGATTTCGGCGATGAGTCCCCAGCTGAGGATGGATCTCAGCCTGGAGCTCATATCGGGAAGACGGTAGGGAGGGATCCGTCCTGTGACAACGATCGTTTTGCCCTCCCGCAGGAGCGCATTGAACATAAATGTGAATTCTTGTTGTGTCTTACTCCTTCCGGCAAGAAGATGGACGTCGTCGAAGAGCAGGAGATCGAGCTCCGAATAAGCGGATCTGAACGGGTGAACCTGATCGGCGCGCAAGGCCTGGGTGAACTCCCTTGTAAACTTATCCGCCTGAACGTAGCGGACCTTGCTCTCAGGTTGGTCGAGAAGAATGCGGTTTCCCAGGGCATGAAGCAAATGGGTCTTCCCTGTACTTTTTTTAGAAAAGAGGTAAAGAGGTATATAGAAACGAGGATTTTTTTTTACTATCTCCAGGCAGGAAAAATAAGCAAAAGCATTGGAATGTGAGTGGAAAAACGTATCAAAAGTCATGTCTTGATTGATATCGGGGTTTGGGGAAGGCAGCAGGCCTTCTCGAAGCAGGGGACGCGAATATGGATGGGAGGAGTCGCCCTGCCTGAGGGCGAAGCGAATCTCGGGAGCGATGCCTTCGACCTCTTCAAACGCGGCACGAATTTCCGGGAGGTAGCGTTCCTGTATCCAGTCGGCGAAAAATCGATTCGGGACCTCTATCACCGCAAGATCCGGTTCCAGGGACTTCAGGCGAGTCGGAGAGAACCAGGTTTGAAAGTCATCCGGCCGAAGCAAGGATGAAAAGCTGGAAGTCACGCGCTGCCAGGTCTCTTTTTTTTTTGACAAAGGCTTCATAGGTGATACCCTCGTATAACGTGTCTAAATATTAGAAAAATTGTAAATAAATATCAACCAAAAAAAGAGGTTGGAGGTGGAACGGATGACCTACTCGATCGGTCTTGCCGGTAAAGGCGGAACAGGAAAGACGACCCTGGCTGGATGGCTGGTTCGATACCTGGTGGAAAAAAACAACGGCCCTGTTCTTGCCGTGGACGCAGACTCCAATGCGAACCTGAACGAGGTGCTGGGTGTGGAGGTGGAGCAGAGCCTTGGTGGGGCACGCGAGGAAATGAAGAAGGGGGTGGCCGCGGGAATCACCAAGGACGTGTTTATGGAAATGAAGCTCGAGCAATCCGTGGTCGAGGCCGACGGATACGACCTCGTAGTCATGGGAAGACCCGAGGGCTCCGGCTGCTACTGCGCCGCCAACACCCTTTTGACCCAGTACCTGGACCGTCTGGTCAACAATTACCCCTATGTGGTCATAGACAATGAGGCCGGTATGGAGCACATCAGCCGATTGACGACAAACAACATCGACCTTCTCCTTATTGTCTCGGACGCTTCCCGGCGGGGGGTGCTGTCAGCAGGAAGAATTCAGGAGCTGGCAGACGATCTGACCCTCAACATAGAGAAAAAGGCCTTTGTGGTGAACATGGCCCGTGAGGATCAGGCCGAGGTCCTGCAGGCTTTGTCCCGCGAATACCATCTGGATCTGGCAGGCGTGGTTCTCGAGGACGACAGAGTCACCCAGGCGGATCTTCAAGGGACACCCACCATGGGTCTGGATGGGACGAGCAAGGCGGTGGAAGCCGCATTCGACATCTTTGATCGGCTTTTGAGCCCGGCATCGCCCTAACCCGGCCGTATCTTGTGCTGTTACCTATACAGCACCACAATATGTGTTAAATGCAAGGATGCAACCTTTCTATTTTACTGACGAAAAATCTTGACAAGCCCTTGGCTGTTCATTAACCTAACGAATCCTTAGAAATAGGACCCTTTTTTTTATTCCATATTGTTCTATTTTTCACATAAGCTCACGATCGGCAATTCGGTTGGTTGTTTCTAAACCACCCATAGCAAACGGAATGCTATGATCATCCAAGAAGGAGGTAAAGAAATTGGCCTTTCAAATTCCTGAACAGCCCTATTCCGGAAAAATAGGGGAAGTGACCCTTGGGACGGGAGATGCGGCCTGTACCGTGGGTGGAGAGAACGCTTATTCTTTCCATGTGTTTGAAGGAGAGATGCCGAATCCTCCAAAGATCGCCATGGAAATCTGGGACTATGATCCGTCCGGCGAGTGGCCGGAGGCGGCGGTGGCTCCTTTCAAGGATGTGATTGCCTCTCCGGACGCCTGGGCAAAGAAGTGCGTGGACGAGTACGGGGCCGATCTCATCGTGCTCCAGCTCAAGAGCACGGATCCGAACGGGCAGGATCGAGGTCCCGACGAGGCGGCGGAGGTGTTCAAAAAGGTTGCTGATGCAGTGGCCGTGCCTGTGATTGCGTGGGGAACCGCGAACAATCAGAAAGACGAGGAGGTCTTGAGAAAGATCGCCGAGGTGTGCGACGGCATGAATGTGGGCCTTGCTCCGGTGGAGGAAGGAAACCACAAGGGTGTCGGTGCCACTGCCCTGGGGTACAACCAGAGCATCGTGGCCTCCACGCCCATTGACGTCAACCTGGCCAAGCAGCTCAACATCCTCCTCGCAAACCTCGGGGTCAATGCCCGGAAGGTCCTCATCGACCCCACCACCGGTGGTCTGGGATATGGAATGGAGTACAGCTACTCGGTCATGGAGCGGATTCGCATGGCCGCGCTCACCCAGGAAGACGACAAGCTCCAGCTGCCCATGATCAACAACATAGGCAACGAGGTCTGGAAGTGCAAGGAAGCCGGACTGGATCTGGACGAGGCCCCCACCCTGGGCGATCCTGAAAAAAGAGCCATCCTCATGGAGGCGGTTTCCGCCGCCTGCTACCTTATGGCCGGTTCCGACGTGGCCATCCTTAGGCATCCGGAAACAGTGCGGCTGACCAAGGCGTTCATCCAGCTGATGATCAACGGTGGATCGGCTGCGGATGTGGAGGAGATCTCCAAAAACCTCGAAACCAAGGATGTGGATCTCGTGGCCCTGGCCCCGGAACCGGACCTGACTGTCGAGGAGGCAAAGCCGTCCGCCAAGGCGGCGCCCAAAAAGGAAGCGCCCAAGGAAGAAAAACCGGCTGCTGCGGCCAAGCCGGCGGCGCCCAAGGAAGAGCCCAAAAAGGCGGAAGCCAAGCCCGAGGCTCCCAAGAAAGAGCCCCGGCCTGAGCCCGAAGAGGCGCCGGTGAAAGCCGAGGACGAGGCCAAGAAAAAGGCGGAAGAGGAAGCCGGAGCCAAGGCCGAGGCCGAGGCCAAGCAGAAGGCCGAGCAAGAAGCCAAGGCCAAGGCTGAAGCCGAGGCCAAGAAGAAGGCCGAAGAGGAAGCCAAGGCCCAGGCCAAGAAAAGGGCCGAGGAAGAGGCGGCCCAAAAAGAGGCCAAGGAAAAGGAAAGAGAGGAACTTCTCGCCCTCAGGCGCAAGCGGGCCGAAGAGCGGGAGAAACACGCCGCAGAGCGCGGCGCGGAAGCAGGAAAGGAAACCCCCAAGACCGCGGCTGAAGAGCAACTCGACCTGGTGGACCGGCTGACCCGGAACATCGATCGCATCCACCGCCGCGTATCATAAATTCGGATATCGAGAAGAGGAGGAACCTCAGATATGGCATCAGAAGACGTCAAAGGAAAAGCAAAGGACAAGGCAAAAAAAGCCCCTGATCCCAGAGATCTCACAGTAGATCCGGCCTGTCAGAGCATGATCGAGCGTTCCCGGGACATGGAGATCGAGACGATCTTTGATCGGGCCCAGAGCATGAAGCCATGCAACATAGGCGTTCAGGGAACCTGTTGTAAGAACTGTTCGCAAGGACCCTGCCGCCTGCCCCTTCCCAAGAGCGGGATCGAGGGCGAGGATACCCGCAAGGGCCTGTGCGGTGCCACGGCACACACCATTGCGGCGAGAAACTTCGCCCGCATGGTGGCAGCCGGCGCGGCCGCCCACTCAGACCACGGCCGCGGAGTGGCCGAGACCTTTCTGGCGGCGGCCCGGGGGGAGACCGAGGATTACAAGATCCGGGACACCAAAAAGCTCCTGGAAATCGCACCGGACTTTGGTGTGGAAATCACCGTGGAAGGTCAGGACGGTGAGAAGATGGACCGGGACATCGACGAGATAGCCCTGGAGGTGGCTGAAAAGGCCCTGGGCCAGTGGGGACAGCAAGAGGGCGAGGTCTGTACCATCAAACGGGCGCCCCAGCCACGATACGAGCTGTGGAAGAAGCTGGGCGTCACCCCGCGCGGCATTGATCGGGAGATCGTGGAGATCATGCACCGGACCCATATCGGTGTGGACCAGGATTACGAGAACATTGTGGAGCAATGCTCCCGGGCGGCCATTGCAGACGGCTGGGGCGGGTCCATGATCGCCACGGACCTCCAGGACGTGCTCTTCGGGTGTCCCTACCCTGTCAAGAGCTCCGCCAACCTGGGTGTCCTGAAGGAAGACCACGTCAACATCATCATTCACGGCCATGAGCCCCTCCTGAGCGAGATGATCGTCCAGGCGGCCGAGTTGCCGGAAATGATCGAAATGGCCAACTCCAAGGGCGCCAAGGGAATTCAGCTCAGCGGTATCTGCTGCACGGCCAATGAGATCCTCATGCGACATGGAGTGCCTCTGGCCGGGGATTTTCTGCAACAGGAACTGGCCATAGTGACCGGTGCGGTGGACGCCATGGTGGTGGATGTGCAGTGCATCATGGAGAACATCGCCAATGTGGCGGACTGCTTTCACACCAAGGTCATCACCACCAACCCGCGTGCCAAGATCGCATCCGGCCACACGACCCACATCGAGTTCGACGAGCACACCGCCTTTAAAGACGCCAAGCGGATAGTGCAGGAGGCCATAGACAACTTCCCCAACCGGGAAAAGGAGGTCTTGATTCCGAGTCACCAGTCGAACCTCATCGCGGGTTTCAGCTACGAGGCGATCAACTACCATCTGGGAGGCACCTTTCGTAGCTCCTACACCCCGCTCAACGACAACATCATCAACGGCCGTATTCGCGGCATCGGCGGCGTGGTGGGCTGCAACAACGCACGCACGCAACACGACGGCGGCCACCTCACCGTAGTCAAAGAGCTCATCAAGAACGATGTGATCGTGCTTACCACGGGGTGCAACGCCATCGCATGCGCCAAGGCCGGATTGCTCACGCCCGAATCCGCATCGGTTCACTGCGGTCCGGGTCTGGCCGAGGTGTGCGAGACCGTGGGCATACCGCCGGTTCTTCACATGGGCTCCTGCGTGGACAACAGCCGCATCCTCATGGCCGCCACCGAGGTGGTCAAGGCCGGGGGGCTGGGCAACGACATCAGCGACCTGCCTGCGGCCGGTTCCGCCCCCGAGTGGATGAGCGAGAAGGCCATCAGCATCGGTCACTACTTTGTGACCGCGGGCGTATACACGGTCTTCGGCGTGACCTTGCCGGTGGGCGGTGCCCCGGTCTTCGAGAACTACCTCTACAAGGAGCTCGAGGAAATCTACGGCGGCATGTGGGATCTGGTCGTCGACCCCATAGAGCATGCGCAGAAAATGATTGCGCACATCGACAAGAAGCGCAAGGCCCTCGGAATCGACAAGGCACGCGACAGGGTCCTCTTGGACATGGCCGACCGGCAGAAGCTGGAAGACGCGGCCTGATTGGGCGTCAAAGGCGGATTCGAAGAATCGAACCCGCCTTTGACCCTTCAGACGGAACAGCCAAAAAATACCTCTTAAGAAGGGAGGACACAGAATATGTCGAAGCTCGTAGCATTTGCAGCCATTCAAGGCGCATACAACATCGTCTCCAAGGCCGAGGGAAAGTACAAGCGGGCCCTTGAAAAATTCGGTGGCGCCCAGAAACTGGAATTTCCCAATACCGCCTATTTTCTGCCCATCATCTACTCCCTCACCGGAATCAAGGTCACGGATCTTGATTCAGCCAAGCGGCCGCTCGATTTCGCGCGCAAGCTCCTGCCGCCGCACGTCAAGAAGGACTGCCACCTTCCCTTTCTAGGGCCCCTGCTGGACGCGGGCATGGCGGCGCTCTTCGCCGAGGAGGTCGTGGAGGCCATCCGCTACGTGGAGGACCCCGACTTCTACCAGCCTTCGGTGGAGGATCCGGACGTTGACAACGGCAAGATCTGGCTGGGCGCAGCGGACGACGCGATCATGCGGAAGCGCGGCGTGGAGTTCGTGGACGGAACCGCTCCCGGCTTTGCGGCCATCGTGGGCGCGGCCCCGGATTCGGCCACAGCCAAGAAGATGGCGGAAGAGTATCAGATCAAGACCATCTATGTGTTTATGGCGGCCAACCAGGGCGGAACCACGTTCGCAGAGCAACTCCTCGAGGAGAAGGTTCAGCTCGGGTGGAACACCCGCTTGGTGCCCTTTGGCCCGGACATCTCCGCGGCGGTCTTCGCCCTGGGATTCGCCAACCGCGCCGGCATGGCCTTCGGCGGCATCGAGCCCGGCGACTACAAAAAGATGCTCGCCTACCAGAAAAACCGCGTATTCGCCTTTGTGAACGCCTTGGGCGAGGTCAACGCCGAATGGGCGGCGAACGCGGCCGGGTGCGTGAACTGGGGCTTTCCCACCCTCGCGGACACGGACATTCCGGAGATCCTGCCCACGGGTGTGTGCACCTACGAGCACGTGGTGGCCAACGTAGAACACGATGAGATGCCCTCCCGGTCCATCGAGGTGCGCGGTCTCAAGGTCACCATCACCGAGATCGACATCCCGCTGGCCTACGGCCCGGCCTTCGAGGGCGAGCGCGTGCGCAAGGACGACCTCTACCTGGAGATGGGCGGCGGCAAGACCCAGATGACCGAGCTGTGCAAGATGGCCGACATGAACGAGATCGAGGACGGCAAGGTCGAGGTCATCGGCCCCGAGGTCAAGGACATCAAGAAGGGGGACCGGTTGCCCCTGGGTGTCTACGTCCAGGTGGCCGGCCGCCAGATGCAGGAGGATTTCGAGCCCATCCTGGAGCGCCAGATCCACCATTTGATCAACTACGCCCAGGGCATCATGCACATCGGGCAGCGGGACATCTCCTGGGTCCGCGTCGGTGAGCAGGCCATCGAAAAGGGTTTCTCCCTCAAGGACATCGGCACCATTCTTCACGCCAAGCTTCATCAGGACTTCGGCAGCATCCTGGACAAGGTCCAGGTGACCTTGTACACCAAGCAGGAGGACGTGGACAAGCTGACCAAACGGGCCAGAGAAGAGTACAAGCACCGCGACGAGCGGGTGGAGAGCATGACCGACGAGGACACGGATCCCTTCTACTCCTGCACCCTGTGCCAGTCCTTTGCTCCGAACCACGTCTGCGTGGTCAGCCCGGAGCGGACCGGCCTCTGCGGGGCCTACAACTGGATGGACTGCAAGGCGTCCTTCGAGATCAACCCCACCGGCCCCAACCAGCCCGTGGAAAAGGGCGAGTGCACGGACCCGGTGCTGGGCTCCTGGGAGGGTGTGGACGAGTTCGTGTACAAGACCTCCCGCCAGGCCATCAGTCACGTGAATTTCTACAGCCTGGTCCAGGACCCCATGACCACGTGCGGTTGCTGCGAGTGCATCGCCGCGGTTCTGCCCACCTGTAACGGCGTCATGACGGTCCACCGGGACTACCTGGGAGAGACCCCCTCGGGCATGAAGTTCACCACGCTCGCTGGCGTCATGGGCGGAGGTCAGTCGTCCCCGGGGTTCGTGGGACACTCCAAGTTCAACATCACTCAGCGCAAGTTCGTCAAAGGCGACGGCGGTCTCAAGCGCCTGGTGTGGATGCCCAAGTCGCTCAAGGAGGAGATCAAGGAGCGGTTCGAGAAGCGCGCCGAGGAGGAAGGCCTTCCGGATCTGCTGGATCGCGTGGCCGACGAGACCGTGGGGACCACTGAGGAGGAGGTCATGGAATTCCTCAAGGAGAAGGACCACCCCGCACTGAAGATGGAGTCCATTGTCGGAGGATAGTAGTCCCCTTGGAACCCGGCTGAGTAGGCACAAGCTTTGATTTGAGATGAACCCTGAACAAGCTTCGCAATGAGGAGAGAACAATGGGACTGACTGGTATTCAGATCTTTAAAATGCTGCCCAAGACGAACTGCGGAGAGTGCGGCGTTCCCACCTGCCTGGCTTTTGCCATGAATCTGGCGTCGGGCAAAGCGGAACTGGACGCCTGTCCGTATGTGTCGGATGAAGCCCGGGAGCAGCTGGCAGAGGCCTCGGCGCCGCCGATCCGGCCGGTGCCCATCGGGGCCGGTGTGCGGGCCTTCAAGACCGGAGGCGAGACGGTCATGTTTCGCCACGAGAAGACCTTCTACAACCCGACTGCGATCGGTGCCCTGGTTACCTCGAATATGGACGCCGACGCGCTCGACAAGAAGCTCAAGGAGTGGAATGCGCTCCAGTTCGAGCGTGTAGGGGTGAATCTTCGCCCCGAGCTGGTGGCACTCAAGGACGTTAGCGGGGATGCTTCCGCCTTTGGTGCGGCCGCCAAGAAAATCGCATTCGAGAGCGAGTTCAATCTCGTGCTCATGAGCGACAAGGTGGACGTACTCAAAGCGGGCGTGGAGGGGGCCGGTTTCAAGAAACCCCTGCTGTACGCCGCAACGGCGGACAATGTAGACGAACTGGGGAGCCTGGCCCAGGAGAACGGGCTGACTCTTGCCGTGAAGGCCGACGACGTGGAAGGCCTCACCGAGCTCACGGACAAGCTGACCGGCATGGGTGTCAAGGACCTGGTGCTGGACTCGGGCGCCCGTGAGCCCAAGCAGCTGTTCGAGGACCAGGTGGCCATTCGCAGGGCCGCCCTCAAGACGGGCAACCGCTCCGTAGGGTTTCCCACCATCACCTTCCCCTGTGAGATGGCGGGCAACCTGGACATGGAAACGGTGGTGGCCGGACTCCTGATCGCCAAGTACGCCGGCATCGTGATTCTGTCCGATTTCAAGGGGGAGAGCCTGTTTCCGCTGTTGCTCGAAAGGCTCAACATCTACACGGACCCGCAGAGGCCCATGACCGTGACCCAGGGTGTTTACGAAGTGGGTTCTCCGGACGAGAACTCCCCCGTGCTCATCACCACGAACTTCTCGCTCACCTACTTCATCGTGAGCGGGGAGATCGAGGCCAGCAGGATTCCAAGCTGGCTGCTGATCATGGACACGGAAGGCCTCTCTGTGATGACCGCCTGGGCGGCCGGGAAGTTCGTGGGGGACGCCGTGGGCATGTTTGTTAAAAAATGCGGCATCGCCGACAAGGTTAAGCACCGCAAGATCATCATCCCCGGATATGCTGCGGCGATCAGCGGGGACATGGAGGAAGAGCTCCCGGATTGGGAGATCCTGATCGGACCCAGGGACGCGTCCCTGATCCCCAAATTCCTGAAGGATATGAAGAAGTAGCCGCCTTCTGCGGCGAACAGGCACCGCTTGCGCATTCCCCGCAGCTTGCTGCGGGGAATCTCAATCCCCGACCCCCGTTCGTGATGGAGAGAGCCTATGTTATTGATCGGAGAAAATCTGAACGTCATCAATCGAGAGATCGGCAAGGCCTTCAAGGAAAAAGACCCGGGTCCCATCGCCGAGGAGGCCAAGCGTCAGAAGGACAAGGGGATGGACTGGATCGACATCAACCTGGGCCCGGCCCGCAAAGGCGGCCCGGAGCTCATGGAGTTCGTCGTCAAGACGGTCCAGGAGGAGATCGGCGACGAGATCCCCCTTTGTTTGGACACCTCGAACATCGAGGCCATGGAGGCCGGTTTGGCCACGCACAAGGGTAAGGCCATCATCAACTCGATCATGGCCCGGCCTGAGCGGTATGAAAAGATGATTCCCCTGGCCGTCAAATACAAGGCCAACATGATCGCCCTCATGTGGGGACCGGAGGGCCTGCCCCGCGATGAGAACGAACGGGCCTCCCTGGCTGTTGAGCTCCTGTATGCGGCCAATGAGGCCGGTGTGCCCAACGAGGACATCTTCGTGGACGGCATCGTCACGCCGGTGAACATTCAGCAGCCGCAGCTCATGAGCCTCCTGGCCTTTCAGGAGATGCTCCAGGACATTGCTCCCGGGGCCAAGTCGACCTGCGGCCTGTCCAATGTCTCCAACGGGCCGCCGGACCATCTTCGCCCCATCCTGAACCAGACCTACATGGTCATGCTGGAGCGAAAGGGGATGTATTCGTGCATTGCGGATGCTTACGATGACCAGTTGGTAGCCCTTGCCAGAGGCCGGCGACCGGACATCGTGGAGGTCATCCACAAGGTGATGGACGAGGAGCCGGTGGACATAGGTTCCCTGCCCAAGGAGCTTCAGGACTACGCCAAGACGTCCAGGGTTATATTGGGGTTTTCCCTGTACTCGGATTCCTGGCTGGAGTTGTAGTGCGGGCTCGAACGCGGCCTTGGGGTCGCTGCAATCAGAGGCCTCTCCATGGACAGCCGATGATCCATGGAGAGGCCTCTCTGTTTGAGGCCGCGGCCCCGATTTACGAGACGGGGCTACGTGGGCGTTGATTATAAGCGGCCGGTGTTTTGGACCGGCGTGCGGGGAGAGCGAAGGCACCTATGAAGCACAAGGACGAACTGCCCATGATGGAGCCCACCCCGGGCGATCTGGAGCGCTCGGAGCAGGATCGAATGATCGAGGCCGGTCTCAAGCGCATTAGTCGAAAGCTTCTGGTCATGAGCGGCAAGGGCGGGGTGGGCAAGAGCACGGTGGCGGCAGCTGTGGCGCTTTTTCTGGCGGACCGTGGTTACCGGGTGGGGCTTATGGATGTAGACCTGCACGGGCCCAGCATTCCTCGCCTTCTCGGAATCGCAGGAGGCCTTCAGCCGGCGGAAGAGGGCGTAGTGAGGCCTTTCAGGGTGAACGAGAACCTCTCTGTTATGTCCATGGAAATGGTTCTGGGGGAAGACAAGGACGCGGCCGTCATCTGGAGAGGCCCACTCAAGATCAGCGCCATTCGCCAGTTTATCTCGGATATCACGTGGGGGGATCTGGATTTTCTGGTGGTGGACTCACCTCCGGGGACCGGGGACGAGCCACTGACCGTAGCCCAGACCATTCCCGATGCGGAGGCCCTGATCGTCACCACCCCGCAGGAAATCAGCCTGGCTGATGTGCGAAAGTCAATCAACTTCTGCCGGCAGGTGGAGCTGCCCATTCTCGGCCTCGTCGAGAACATGACCACCATGACCTGCCCCCACTGCGGAAAAGAGGTTTCGCTGTTCGGATCCGGCGGCGGGGCCAGAACCGCCCAGGGGATGGGGGTTCGTCTTCTGGGAGGAATACCGGCTGATCCCGACATGGTGGTTCTAGGCGACCAGGGAGAACTCCACCGCCTCTTGAGCCTTCCGGAAAGCGGCATCCGCAGGGCGTACGACCGAATGGTCAATGAGATCATTGGATCCGGATCGAACCCCGCCTCGAGCGCCGGTTCCTCGACAGAGCTGGGGCGGTAGACCTGTCAGGCAAAGGGCGAAGGCGGGAACTGTCTGGTCCGAAAAGGGGAGCCGGAACATGGCGCAGATCTTCCTCTGCCACATCATTTTCGGTCTGATCCTGATCCTCTACGTCGCTCAGGTCTGACCGTTTCTGGAAGGCCTCGGGTATTATCAGGCCTTTCTGAACACTTATCTTCCCATCCTCCTGCTGTTCCCCGCCAGGTGGTTCGCCTTCGTACGAACGCGCCGTCGCCTTCAGGCTGCGGAAGTCGGCGGCGGTCCGGCCCCCTACCTTCTTCCCTGGCACGAGTTTTTCGCAGAGCTTTTCTTTTGGCTGCTCGCAGGCCTTCTAATGGCCGCCCTCTATCTTGGTTTTTTGCGCTCTCCCGTGGCTTCGGCCGTCAAGGTCATGCTGGGATGCTTCAGCTTCGGGCTTCTAGGCGGCATGCTCTGCTACCTCTCTTTTGAGCATAGGCTCATCAGCGTTCTTCGCCGCCTTAGAGCCCCGCCGGATATCGTTCCGGGTCGAGTGTTCTCTGTTTCCAGGAAGATGTTTTTCTTGATGGTGACGGTGCTGGCGCTCATCACCGGGGCCGTTCTCCTGATGGTCTACACGGACATCCAGCACCTATTGGCCGACAAGGCCGCCTTTGATAGAGAAACCTACACCGGCGTATTCAAGGAAATCGTGTTCGCCTTCGGTGTGCTTCTCTTCTTGAGTGCCGGCATTATCAGCCGGTACTCCCGAAACCTTCGGGGCATTTTGGATCTGCAGCTGGCCGCGATGGACGAGATCGGCAAGGGGGATTACTTGCGGCGGGTGCCCATAGTGACCAACGACGAGTTCGGACTCATCGCCGCCAAGACGAACGAGATGGCCCAGGGCCTGAAGGAGAGGGACCTTTGCCGGGCCAGCTTCGGCCGCTACATGGCACCGGAGGTGAGCGAGAAGATTCTAAGCGGGGAAATCCCATCGCAAGGGGAGATTCGCGAGGCCACCGTCCTGTTCTGTGATCTCCGCGGGTACACCCCGTTTGTGGAGCGAAACGCCCCCCGGGATGTGGTGAACTTTCTCAATGCTTACTTCACCGAGATGGAACGGGCCGTCAAGCGGTTTCACGGCATCGTGCTCCAGTATATAGGCGACGAGATCGAGGCGGTCTTCGGAGCACCGGACGACCTGCCGGATCATGCGGATATGGCGGTTCGTGCGGCTCTCCTGATGCGGGAGCGACTGGCGGAGCTCAACCGTCAAAGGTACGCCCAGGGAGAGGATCCCGTGGCCCATGGAATCGGTGTCCACTCCGGTGAGGTCCTGGCCGGAAGCGTGGGAAGCCCGGATCGCCTCGTATACGCCCTGGTCGGAGACACGGTAAATGTTGCGTCCAGGATCCAGAACCTGAACAAGCAGTTTGGTACGGACGTTCTGGTGAGTGCCGACACCCGAGAACGCTTGACTGATGAAGCCCTTCGCTTTGACAGCCTGGGAAAGACCCCGCTTCGCGGAAAGCGCGAGGATCGGGAAATCTTTTTCCTGCGTCCTTGATCACGGGACTGTTTGGGGGTATAGTGATCCCTGAAGAAATCGTGAGAATATTTTCTCGCAAAGGCGCGAAGAACGCCGGGAAAACGGCCTCTGCGGCCTGGCTCGAGATCCCGGCTTTTTGCGAGGCCACCATTGGAGGGAAACGAGTTTTTGAAGGCCCTGCACGAGAACATGACCTCCGACATCTCTGTAGTGCCCACTCGGAAGCGAGCCGGGCGGACGCGGAAATGTGTCAGCTGCGGCACCACCGACATGAACGGAGGCCGCCGGTACTGCTCCAAGGGGTGCCGCGAACATATGCTGTGGGTCCTCTCCCTGTCCAAGGGCCTTCTTCGGGCCTTCCATGCGCGATATGCAGCTTTCACCTTTGACAAGACCCGGATCTTCCTCGACATCCTGCCTCTCCGCACCTGGGATATCTCCCGGTTCACCTGCCGAAGAAGGGTGGGCCGGAAACCTGCCGAGGACCTCAAGGACCTTATCCTACAGTCCGGAGAGGAATGGCACGAGATGCTCAGCACCCACAACTCCAAGGGGTATGCCTCTCTGTTTCTTCTTAGGAAGAATTACGATCACACGGTCCCCGCCGGTGCCGTTATGCCCGACCGAAGGGTCCGCCCGCGCTTCTCACGTGTGGAGAAGGCATCCATGAAGGCCCTGCGCCTGGGCGTCAACGAGCTCCTCTCTGAAACGGCCGTGGAGAGAATCAAGTCCGCCTATAAGCAGATGGCCAAGGTGCATCATCCCGATATGGGAGGGCGCGCTGAGGATTTTCGACGGCTGACCGAGGCCCACGAGCAGATGATCGTGTGGGCGGAGAACCCGCAGTTCACGGCCAGGAAGGCACTCATTGACTGCTGGTCCTATGACGGATACACGAATCGCTGGGTGCCGCCCCTCTGAGAAGCCCGCCCCTGAGGGCGTTGAAAACAGCCGGAAGCGGTAGAAAAAAACACCCGGCCAGCGAGTGAACCGTGCATCGCCACCCCCTTTGCGTTCGAAACCATTTGCAAAACGGCCTCGTGGAGGCCACGGCCCCGTGCCGGGTGGACGCCGGCGGGACATGGGATATAAAGGCCATGGCCCTGCCCCTGGAACGAGAGGAACCGGTCACCTTGAACGTGGCCCTGGATCTGCGCACACAGGTCCGGCTTCTGCCTTACCGGGAGGGCTGGGTCCGGGTGGTGTCCCGCGGGTTTCGCCCGGAGGGCGCAGCCGGCCGCGCCGGGGCTCTTTCCTTCCGACCGCCCTTCGGGCTCTTTTTCGCAGCGGTGGAACGCTTCGGTTTCCATGGCCTGGAGGTCAGGATCGCCTCGGATTCGCCGCCCAGATCCGCCCTGGGGGGGTCCAGCACGGCGCTGATCGCCCTGCTCCGCGCCCTTTCCACCCTGAACGCGCGCCTGGGCGGAAAAACCTTGCCCCCTAAAGACCTGCTCTTGTTGGGCTATCACCTGGAAGACGGCCTTGCCGGAGGTTTCTGCGGAATGCAGGATCAGGCCGCAGCAGTCTACGGCGGGGTGAACCTCTGGCGATGGCGGTTCGGCCGGCCCGAAGCGCCTTTTCAGCGGGAACCCGTTCTGGATCCCCGGGCCTGCCGCGAGCTTAGCAAGCGGATTCTAGTGGCCCACAGCGGCCTGGACCACGACTCGGGGGCGGTGAATCGCACCTGGGTGAAGGGGTTTCTTTCCGGCCGGAGCCGCCGTGGATGGATCAAAGCGAACCGTCTGGTCCATGGCCTGGCGGAGGCCCTCAGTGAGCAGGACTGGGCCGGCGCGGCCTCGTGCCTCAGAGAAGAAATGTCTGTGCGGCGGGACATTACACCGGACGCGCTGATCCCCGAGACCCGCAGCCTCATAGACGCGGCCGAGACAGCAGGATGCGGGGCCCGATTTGCCGGGGCCGGGGCAGGGGGCGCTGTGTGGGCGATCGGACCCGAGGGGCGGATCCCGGAGCTTCGCTCGCGTTGGGGTGAAGCGCTCGCCTCTATCAAGGGTGGACGAATCCTGGACTGCAGAGTGGATACACGCGGGGTCCGCTGAAGGGGGTGACTGTCCGGCAGGTGGGACGATGTTTCAGGCTCGGCTCCAAGCCGCCCGCGCTCTAGGCCTTCCCGAGCTCCTTCAAGGTGTCCATGTAGATCTTGTAGAACCTTTCGTTGTCGAGGAGCGCTTTTTTCAGTACGGCCTGGAGCTTGTCCATATCGCCGGGATTTACGACCAGGTTGGCGCTCATGGCAAAGGCCATCATGTTGTCCGTGGTCTGGAACCGGTCTCCCAGGAGGCACAGGAAGATCTTACGCCGGACGGTCGTGGGCAGGTGGTTGATGGAGTTGATGATCGGGCTGTGTTCCAGGGGCTGGCCGTCGAAGCCTTCGGCCAGGATCATGAGATCGAATACGTGGAAGCGCATTTTGCTCACGGCGTCCCGAGTGTCGGGTGCATCCACGAACCGGTATTCGATGGCTTCCACGGCCGCACGGATCTGTTCCTTTCTAACGGGGTCGCTTTCCAGGATCAACGCCAGCTTCGTCCCCTCCTCATAGAATCCGAGAGAGGTGTCGTCACCGTACTCAAGCTCATCCTTTGTTGCCGCTTCTCCTCCGCCGTCGGCGGACGGTTCCGGAGCCCCGCCGCCTTGCGCCCGCGTGTCGATAGTGATCTTGTTCTTGCAGGCGGGACAGGCGATCTTGACGACCTGGTCCCTGGGAAGTTTTTCGTCCGGGATCTTCAGGGTCTTGTTGCAGTGACTGCAGGTCACCTCCATGGGTGCTCTCCTCCTGGTGCGCGCGATCTTCAGGCCCCGTCTCCGGGTTGAATCGGCTATCGCCGCCGCAATTTTTGGTCCTCTTCCCGGCCGTAGGAGTCGTCCAGGCTGAGGTCCTCGATGGACGTGGTCTTCTCGCCCCGGGCCGCCTTGATGGAGTCGATGGAACGGCCCACCACCGCCTTTCGGGACGCATAGCTCATGGCGGTGTCTTCGGAAATGAGACCCTGCGTGAACAGATCCGCAATGCATTGGTCAAAGGTCATCATCCCGAAGGCCTGGCTCCCCTGGATGATTTCGTAGAAGGTTTTTCCTTCGGATTCGCCGTTGAGAATGGAGTCCTTGACCCGAAGGTTCGATCCCAGGATCTCAAAGGCCGCGACGCGACCGCCACCCTCCTTGGGAAGCAGCCGCTGACACGCAATCCACCGCATGGTGTCCGTAAGCCGGATGCGGATCTGCTTTTCCTCTTCCTGGTCGAACATGCCCACGATGCGGTTGATGGTCTGTCCCGAGTCCACTGTGTGAAGGGTGCTCAGGACGAGGTGCCCGGTCTCTGCAGCGGAAAGAGCGATCTCCACGGTTTCCCGGTCGCGCATTTCGCCTACCAGAATCACCTTGGGGGCCTGCCGCAGCGCCGCACGGAGCCCTGAAGAGAAGGAGTCGAAATCAAGCCCCAGCTCACGCTGATTGAATGTGGATGTCTTCTGGGAGTGGACGAACTCCACCGGGTCTTCCAGGGTGACCACGTGCACCGATTTGGTCTCATTTATTTCGTCCAGGACCGCTGCAAGGGAGGTGGACTTTCCGCTTCCCGTAGCCCCGGTGACCAGGATGATGCCGTTTCTCTCAGCGGCCATATTCTTGAAGGCCGTGGGCAGCTTCATCTCCTCGACGGTCGGCACCCGAGTGGCCAGCTGGCGCATCACCGTGGAGTAGTACCCCTTCTGGGAGAAGACATTTACTCGGAAGCGCGCCTTGCCCGCGAGCTGGTAGGAGAGGTCACAGGACCCTTCGGAGAGCAGGTTCTTCGTCAGCCGGCGGTCTCCATTGATGAGATTAAGGGCGAACACCTCCGTTTGGAAAGGGGTAAGTCGATTAATAGGGGGGTTGAGAGGGACCGGCCGGAGCTCCCCGGAGGTCTCCACCTGGAAGGGTTTGTCCACAGTGATGTTCAGGTCCGACACATTGTCATGGGACTCGAGCATGGTTGTGAGGATGTGATCGATCTGTTGTCGTCTCATACTCCCTTACCCCCCTGAATGGGCCTGCGATTGCAACCGGCGTCTAGACCTCCGTGAAGTCGGACGGCGGGTTCTTGAGAAACGGCCGGAACTTGGCCTTGTCGTTCGCCTTGTTGTAGGCGTCGTCCGGACCGATCCGCTTAGCCTTGAGATGGTCCATAATGGCTTCGTCGAGGGACTGCATACCGTATTTCTTGCCGGTCTGAATCATGGAGGGGATCTGGAACGTTTTGGCTTCGCGGATCAGGTTCCGGACCGCCGGATTCGCAATCATGATCTCCAGGGCGGCCACGCGACCCTTCTTGTCTATGCGCCGGAAAAGCGTCTGGGCTACCACGGCGCGCAGGCCGTCGGCCAAGGTGTTTCGAATCTGTTCCTGCTGGTTAACCGGAAAGACCTCGATGACCCGGTCCACGGTCTTGGCGGCACTGGTGGTATGGAGCGTTCCGAAGACCAGGTGACCGGTGGCCGAGGCCTCGATGGCGAGACTGATGGTCTCCAGGTCACGCATCTCGCCCACGAGAATAACGTCCGGGTCCTCACGGAGGGCGCCTCGAAGGGCGGCTGAAAAGGACCGGGTGTGGAGGCCGACCTCTCGGTGGTTGACCACGGCCTTCTCGCTGTGGTGGACGAACTCGATGGGGTCTTCAATGGTCAGGATGTGGTCCTTGCGGGTCTTGTTCGCTTCGTCGATGATGGCCGCCAGGGTGGTGGATTTACCGCTGCCCGTAGGACCCGTGACGAGGACGAGCCCCCGGGGGAGTGTGGCCAGACGGCGAACGATCGCCGGGAGGCCCAGCTGCTCGCAGGTGAGCACGGTGGACGGAATCTCCCGAAACACGGCCCCCACTCCGTATTTCTGCTGAAAGAAATTGGCCCGGTACCGCGCAAGGCCCGGAATCTCGTAAGCGAAGTCCACGTCTCCGGACTCCTCGAAGGTTTTGACCTTTTCCTCCGGTGCGATCTCATAGAGCATGGCCTTGAGGTTGTCGTTTTCCAGGGCCTTGTACTTCACCCGCTCCAGCTCTCCCTGAATGCGCAGTACCGGCTGCTGGCCGGATATGAGGTGAAGGTCGCTTGCTCCCTGTTCGTTCATCAGCTTGAAAAACGCATCGATCTGAGCCATAGGGGGTTCCTCCGGGTGAAACTATGACGCCGTTTTCGCTGGAAAATGGGCCTCCCTTTCGGGCGGCCATCGATACGCGGGAACGAGAAAAAACGCAAAGGCGCTGGTTGCCGGCCACAAGACCGCCGCAATTATAAACCAGAAAGGCGGTGTTTCAAAGGCAAAAAACCGCTGCCCGCGCCCGCTGTACGAGGCTGGGCCGATGCCGGAGCGCCGTCGGGATCCACGGCCATGGCCGGGCGTTGGCACAGAATGAAACGCTCAATTCAGGTGAAATATCTTGCGAAGGGCGGGCTCCATCACTAAAGTGGTGGCTGTCTGACAAGCGCGTTCCCCCGGCCGCAAACTTTGCCTCCCGAATACCTTGTGAATATGGGAATGGAGGTATGACGAGCCCGAAACCAGCCACCTCGAATACGGACGACTCCCTTTCTCTGGGCCACCCCGCATTTTTACTCCTTAACCTGGCGTATATACTCGTTTTCTCCCACGTGGCGTTGTTTTACCTTTACCCCATTGCTCTGGACGAAATGGGAGCAGGAAGCCGGGTCATCGGTTGGGTCATGGGCGTGTTTTCGCTGGCGGCCGTCCTCTCCCGCCCTCTGATGGGCGCTATTGCAGCGAGGCGGGGGGAGTTTTTCCTCATGTCCGGAGGCACGGCTGTTATGCTCATGGCTTCGGCGTGCTACCCCTTCCTGGAGTCGGTGGGGGTACTGATGTTCTTGGTGAGGCTGGTACACGGCTTGGGGTTTTCGGGGTTCATCATGGGGGCGGTTGTTTCCGGATGGATCGCAGCCCGGCTCGGTCTGGACGGCCTGTTTTACATGACCGCAGCCATGGCCGCGGTCGGTTTTCTGCTCTGTCTAACGACCCCCATTCGAAAGGGGACTTGAGCGGAGAACGTGAAAGGCGATTTTCAAGGGAGGGTGGAGATTGGACGACCGATTGATCCTGGAGCAGCTGGAGGGGGTGGCGGAGGGCCTGGAGATAGAGGTCCGCTATGAGACCCTGCGCAAGGAAGCCCGCTACAATCCCGGCGGGTTGTGCCGGGTTCGCGGGACGCCCGTGATCATCGTCAACCGGAAGGCGCCCTTGCAGGACCAAGTCCTGGTGCTTGCCGCCGCTGTTAAGCGTTTCGATCTGAGCGGGATCTATCTGCGACCCGGCCTGCGGGAGTTTCTGGAGGGCGTCGAGCCCGGGGGCACAGTGGAAATCGATGAGATCGCGGATTCCAGCGAGGAGGTGGACGGAGACGGATAGCCTCTTTGCGAGAGAAGGCTCAGGGAGCCGGAGCCTTGGTGACACCTGAGAGGTGGTCGTAGAGCCGCAAGGGAGACAAGAAAAGCCGTTTCAAGGCGCCGGCCACGCCGCTTCCCAGGTGTCTGAACGGCACGTGGCGGGTGGAGGGGTCTGATATAGGGCCCTTCACCTCGAAGTAGTAGGTCAGGAAGGAGCGGTCTTTGCCGGTGAGCGCGTAACCGATGATGGGTATCCTGCTCACAATGGTGTCCAGGGTTTCCAGCGGCTGTACTCCCAAGGTGAAGTGCACTGTCTTTTCATTGAGGTTTGCCTCGCCGGCGGCCACGGCGTTGTAAATGGGGCTTGACATGGTGAAGTTCTCCGTGGCGAGGACCCCGCGGTTGATGGCTGCAAACCCCTTCATTTGTTCGAAGTAAAACCCGCCCTCTGAAACATCGGACGGTTTTCCCTTGAACATGTTCTCCAGGCTCATCATCTCCAGGATTCGCGAGAACACGCTGGTTTTTCCAAGCACGCCGTCTCGAATGCTCACGTCGGCGTTTCCGCTCAAGCTGGGGAGAAGTTCTTTCAGGGACCCTCCCTGCAGGTCGAGGTAGGCCTCCATGTTCAGGGTCCCGTCCAGGAAAGGCCCTTGGATCTTCAGGCCTTCGAGCAGTTCTCGCAAGGGCTGGCCGGTCAACCGGACATGGTTGGCCAGAACGATTTCCGGAGCCGGAGCGCCTCGAATGTGGCCGTTCGAGGTGAGGACTCCGTGGGCTAGACGAACGCGGGAGCGAGCCAGTCGAATCTCCCCGTTCCTCAGATGGATCTCCGCCCTCAGGGGCCCGAAGCGAAGCCCCCTCCAGTGTGCCGTGCGGCCGTGGACCTCCAGGCGAATGTTCACGCGATCCGGAATGAGGGGGGAGGAGGGGGCGGAGCGGGGCTGTTTTATGAGAAAATCCTTCGGGTTCAGGGTTTCGGCATGAAGGCCCATTCGTCCCTTGATTTTGTGCCATCCTTCCAGCGTTCCCTCCACACCAATTTCGCTTTCTCCCACGAGCATACTGCAGTCGTTTACAGTGAGCGTTTTTCCCGAGAAGTCCAGGGAAAACGAAGCGTCACGGATGGAAGAAGGAAGCCTGTGGAGCTGGGCGGTTATGCCGTGCCCCTGCACCTTGCCCAGAACCATGGTGGCCAGGGAGTCCCTTCGTGAGGCCAGGATCTTGACCTCTCCCTGAAGTCGTCCTTTGGACGGCCGGCCGTGATCGTGGAATCGCAGGCCCAGGTCCTCGAGGTCGAGGGTGGGAGAGGAGATCTCCAGGGTGAAAAGATCCTTTTTCTCCAGATCGTATCCCCCTGAAAGCTCTAGGGTGGAGCCGCGGAAACGGCACTGCACGTTTTCCAGGGTCAGGTGTTCCCCCGGGCCTATCAGGAGGTCGAAGGTGATGTGATCCTCGATGCCCGGTGGGTTCATAGAGACCTGATCGTTGCGCAGGGTAACCTCCTCGAGAAGGACACGGCCGAGGCAACGCCACTGATTCTTTTCACGCGTCAGGGAAAAGCGTGTGGCCACAGGACCTTCAAAGGCCAGGGGAAGCTCGAACCCACCAAGGACAACGGGCAGCGCTTCGTTCATGTCCATTCGCGCGGACACATCGGCGGATTGGAGGGCAAAGGGCGTGGTGCCTCCCCCTAAACTTCCTCGGGCCTCGAACTCGGAAGCCCCCCAGGCACCGGTCGCCTGGAATCGGGTTCCATCCTCCTCGGTGACCCGGATTTTCGCCTCTGAGACCCTGACCGGAAGGCGGAGCTCCGGCTGTCGAATCAAACCCTCCCTGATGATGAACGATCCTTCACGTGTTTTGGGAAACCTCCACCCGTTTTCGTAACGGAACCGGGCCCTGCAGGAAAGCATGCCGGATATGGGGCCGAGGCGGTCCAGCATTTGAAGCGTGTCCGGGGGAATGAAGTCGATCTGTTTCTGCTCCATGAGGGTCTGCAGCCGAAAGTCGCCGTCCACGAGGATGTCCCATATAGGGTGGGTCTCCAGGAGGTTCCGGATCTCCAGCCGCCCCTCCCGCACCTTTGAGTCACCGAGTGATCCTCGAAGGTCCGCAATGGTGAGACCCCCCTCGTGGTAGGTAACCCTGGCGGAGACCTCCTCGAAGGAGGTGGGAACGGCCGGGCCTGCAACGTGAAAGCCTCGGCAATCCACGGCCAGAGAGAGAGCCCCGGCATGTTCAGGTTCGTCCAGGGACTCGATTTCCTCCAGCGAGCCCACAATGGCGAGGTGCTCGAGCCGAACGGTACCGGTGTGAAGCAGGGGAAACAGCCGGTTTTCCACCCACGGTGCGAGCAGGGGTGTCGGAAAATACCGGTCCATGAGCTCGAACGGCATGGGCTCGCTTTCCACGTGCATTCGAAGGTGAGGAGATTCGTGCACCGGCAGATCCAGCTCCAGGCCCACTTGCAGGGACAGGGGCCCTGTCTGAAGGGCCATGCCGGGAAATCGGATGCGGGATTTCTCCACCTCCCCCTTGAAGAGCACTGTGATCTCCGGCGGATGATACAGCTTGGTTTGTCCGTCGTTGTGCAGGAGAAACCGCACATCTCTCGCAACGGCGCGTCCGCTTGCCGCCACCGGGTTGTTCGCCGCCCCTTTCAGGGTAAACCGGCCGGCCAGTTTGCCGCCCTCGAAAACGAGTTGCTCGGGCCAGGGAAACCACGCCATGGGGATATCGTCCACTGATACATTGAGGTCGAACGCCCCCGCCTCTTCCTCCGATAATTCGGGGTAAAGGGTTCCGCGGGTGCGAAAGGGAATGGTTCGATCCTGGAGCAGGAGTCGACCCACGGAGGTCACGGTGAGCTCGAGAGGGTCGTCTCTTTTCGCCCGGACATCCAGGCTGAGGCCTTCTGCGCCGTAAGGCCGGTCCCTGATCACCAGGGTGGCCTGCTCCATGGAAAGGGATTCGAGCCCCGGCAACCAGGGGATGGAACGCTTGAGTACGGCCTCCGCAGAGGGTGGGTCTTCCTCCGGAATTTCCAGCTCCACCCTGGGCCGAACAAGCGCCAGGCTCACCGGCACCAACCGGCCTCTAAGGAGTTCGCCGGGGTCCAGCAGCAGACGAACGGATGCGGCTTCGATCCGTTCCGCCCCCTCCTGCGAAACCGCCTCCAACCCGTGGACCAGGACCCCTACCCCTCCCCACAGGCTCAGTTCGATTTCCCCCGTACGAATGCTATACCCCGTGAGGCCCGAGAGTCGTTCCACCAGTGCTTTCTGCACGGAGGGTTTGTGAATGAGAAAGTGGGCGTAAAGGATGAAAGAGACCAGCAGAAGGGCCAAAAGGAGGGATAATGCCACGAAGGCCCTGATTTTTCGAGAGATTAGTCCGAGCACGGCCCGCCTCCCGGCGATGCCGAGTCAGGGGTGCTTCGCCGCAGAGCTTGAAAATCTTTCAGAATCCGGTCGTGATCAAAGGCCAGGTCTTTGGGAAGCGTCTCCAGGGTGAAGATCTTCGCTTCCACAGCATCGTCGGCGCCCTGTAGCGCTCCTGAGGCCCGGGCCGTGAAGACCACGGTAATGGTGTGTTGACGAGGATCCCGGGAAGGGTCTGAATAGGCGCCGAGCTGTCCGGTAAGCTCCACTTCAAGTGAGGTTTCTTCCAGGGCCTCCCGCACGGCGGCCGACTCCAGGCTCTCTCCATAGTCCACAAACCCTCCGGGCAGGGCCCATCCGAGGGGAGGATTGCGGCGGCGGATCAGGACGATGCCGCCCCCTGTCTCTATGATGATGTCCACCGTGGGAAACGGGTTTTTAAACGTCTGAACGCCCTTTCCGCAATGGGGGCACATGAGGCTTGTTTTCATGGCGGGTCTCGTAATAAAACCCCGGGGTGAGCCGTCAAGATGGCCCCTGGGCGGGATTGGTCATCAATGGTGTAGCCCGAATGCGATCCCCGACCTCCCCTGTGATGAGGTCGTAGAGTGGTGCTGTCCAGTACGGACTGGAGAGCCTTCTCCTGCCCCGTCGCCTTGCCAGCTCGTTCCGGGACAGTACCTTGACGAGCATCAGGTCGTTGGATCCATGCCTCGCCTCCTGAGTTTTTCCTGCCAGGGCGTAGGCAAAGGTCAGAAGGGCGATGGCGGTGATCGCGTCCGGATCGGACGAGAAGTCCCGCTGAGTTGCGCCCATACGGCTCACCCTCTCCAGGATTTCCTCGGGCACCTCCCGAAGCGTGGTTTCCCGGGAAAAACTCCTCGAGAGCCAGGCAAATGCCTCGGCGCCCACCAGGTCCACAATGGGGTTGGTTTCAGTATTCTTCATGGGCATCTCCAAGTGTACGCCGGCATTCTACTCGAAAAGAACAACTTCGAAAAGCCAAAGATTCTTTTGAGCCGTCCTTTTCCATTGACGGCCCCCTCGGGTTTTCCTACCATGACCGGTAGACCATACTGGTGGGAGGTTGGCTCAGGGCAAGGAAGGAGGGCGGGATGGGAACGGACAATGTGATCTTCCTGGAGGTGCTGGAGTGGTTTGACGACACCGGCCGCGAGCTCGTTCACCGCATTCCCGAGAAGGGCTCCGGGGAGATCAAGTTTGGTGCCCAGCTCACGGTACGCGACAGCCAGGCCGGGGTCTTCTTTTACAAGGGCAAGGCGGTGGAGGCCTTCGGGTCGGGCCGGCACACCCTGAAGACCGGAAACATTCCTCTTCTGACCAAAATGGCGGCGTTGCCGTGGGCCATGACAAGCCCCTTGAGGGCCGAGCTCTACTTCGTGAACATGAAGGTGTTTACGAACCTCAAATGGGGGACCCGGGATCCTGTGGCCTTCAAGGATTCGGAGCTGGGCCTGGTCCGTTTGCGGGCCTTTGGAGTGTTCAACCTCCAGGTGGTCCAGCCCGTTCTCTTTATCAACCGGATGGTCGGGACCCAGGGGATGTTCACCACCGAAGAGGTGGAGGAATACCTGAACCGGGTCATTGTAAGCCGGTTCAATGACTACATGGGGGAGTCTCTGGATTCCATCCTGAGCCTTCCCTCCCAGTACGATGAGCTCTCCAGGGGTTTGGCCAAGCGGGTACAGGAGGACTTCAGTCACTTCGGGCTTGCCATGACCCACCTGTATGTCAATGCCATCACCCCGCCTCCGGAGGTGCAGCAGGCGATCGACGACCGGAGCCGCATGGGGGTGTTCGACGACATGAACAAACTCATGCAGATGAAGGCCGCTATGGCCATGGAAAAGGCGGCCGAAGGAGAAGGCGGGGCGGGCCAGGGAATCGGAATGGGCATGGGGGTGATGATGCCGGCCATGTTCTCCCAGTATTTCGCCGGAGCCGGCCCCCGGGATGGGGGCGGCGGAACTTCTCCCCCGACCCCGGACACCGGCCCGACCGCGGAGTGCCAGGACTGCCGGAGCGCCATTCCCGTGAACGCCAGGTTCTGTCCTTTCTGCGGGCACCAGCAGGTGGTGTTCACCCAGTGCGCGAGCTGCGGGAAAAACCTGGCCCCCAACGCGCGCTTCTGCTCCCGTTGCGGCCATTCTGTGGAGGAGACCCCTGCGGCCACGTTCTGTCCCCAGTGCGGAAACGAGAACCTGAACGACGCCAAGTTCTGCAACAGCTGCGGTGAAAAGCTCTAAGCTGCTCATCGAACACCAGTGCCCCCAGTGCGGGGCGCCCGCGACGCTAGAGGAGACGGACCACCTCTTCACCTGCCCGTTTTGCCGCGTCAAGTCCTATCTGCTCAGCCGGGTATACCGCTATGTCCTCCCCCACAAGGCCGATCCGGGCAAGGCCTTGTTGTATGTGCCCTACTGGCGGTTCAAGGGCATGCTTTTCAACTGCTCGGAGACCGGGGTCGGCCACCGCCTGGTGGATGTGAGCTACTGCGGAGTCGACACCCGCCATTTGCCCGTGTCCCTGGGGCTGAGAAGCCAGACCTTGAAGCTGCGTTTCCTGACGCCCGAAACCGAAGGTCGATTTCTTCAGCCGAACGTTGCCTATACCGACATGCTGGAACGGATTCGAAAGCGTTTCGGGAAGAGCGAATCTCAGTTGTTTTATCAGGAGTTCATCGGCGAGACCTTGAGCATTCTGTACGCGCCCTTCTACGTGGAGCAAAGGCTTTACGATGCCGTGTTGAACCGGCCCGTCTCCCCGCCCCTGCCTGACGACTTCGATCTCCGGAGCAAACCCGGGGGGCGGCCCAAATGGGAGCTGCGATTCGTCCCCGCCCAATGCCCGGAGTGTGGATGGGACCTGGAAGGCCAGCGGGACAGCTTCGCCCTCCATTGCCGCAACTGCCATTCGGTCTGGCATGCGGGAAAGCGTCGTTTCATGAAGCTCGACTTCACCTGTTTTCAAGGTGACGGAAAGGACCAAGCCACGCTCTTTCTGCCGTTTTACAGGGTTCGCCCGCAGGTCACCGGCGTGCCTCTGGATTCCCGAGCGGACCTGGTCCGCCTCGCGAACCTGCCCGTGGCAGTGACTGAACCCATGCAGAAAACGCCCTTCCATTTCTGGGCACCGGCGTTCAAGGTTCGCCCTGAGGACTTCCTGCGGTTTTCCCTTCGGACCACCCTGGGACAGCCTCAGGGCAAAGGCGAGGCCCGCCTGCCCCAGGAAAAGGTCTACCCCGTGACCCTGCCGGTGACCGAGGCCCTGGAAAGCCTCAAGCTGAACCTGGCTTCCTTCATGAAGCCATCTCGAACGCTCTTTCCTCGACTCCCTGAGATAGAGATTGCACCCAAGGACATCGCACTCTGCTACCTGCCGTTCCGGGTGAACAGAAACGAGGTCCTGTACCCGCCCTGCCGCCTGCGGATCAACCGCAACCTGCTGGCCTACGGCAGGCGGCTCTGAGTGTGCTCGCGCTTTGCCGTGTCATTGCGGATCCGTCGAGGCGGGTATGTTGCGTTTGTTTTCCGTTGACACCCTCCCGGCCCGCTCCTATGCTTCGTCCTGAAAGCCTTCCACACGTTCTGGGCGGCCCTCATGAGCATAGATCGAAACTGGTTTCTGGCTGTGCGGCCCTGGTCGTTCACCATGTCCGCCATCTCGGTGAGCGTGGGGGCGGCCCTGGCCGCCACCCACGGCCGATTTTCGTGGCCGTTGTATCTCCTGACCGCCCTTGCCCTCATCGCCGTTCACGGCGGCGTCAATCTGATGAATGACTTCTTTGATTACCGAAGCGGTGTGGACATCGAGGAGGTTGCCACGGCCCGGTACAGACCCCATCCCCTGGTGGACGGCAAGATCGACCCCATGGCGGTGCTGTGGGTCTCCGTGCTGCTACTCCTTGTCGGTGGTGTTCTGGGGTTGTTGCTGGCGGCGCTTCGAGGCTGGGAGATTCTGTGGATCGGCCTGGTAGGCCTGGCTGCGGGGGTTTTCTACACAGCGCCTCCATTTTCTTACAAGTACAAGGCCCTGGGAGAGCTGTCCGTGTTTCTGATGTGGGGCCCTCTGAGCGTGGAGGCTGCGTATTTTATACAGCTCCGGCAATTCAGTTGGGCTGCGTTCTGGGTCTCCATTCCCTTCGGCGTGCTCGTGGCCCTGGTCCTGTTCGCCAACAACTTGCGTGATGCGAAAACCGACAAGTGTGCCGAGGTGAGCAACCTGGCGATTCTCTTCGGCCCGGAAAACGGCCCCCTGGTCTACGCCTCCATGGTCCTGGCGGCCCTGGCGGCTGTTGTGGTCATGTCCCTCGTGGGTCCGCTGGGCCCATGGTCCCTGATCGTGCTCCTCTCCCTGCCTGTGGCGGTCAAGCTCTTGCGGGTCATGGTGCGGGACGTGCCCGCCGATGCCGACGCCCGCACAGCGAAGCTGAACACGGTTTTCGGCGTCCTTTTGGTGATCTCGCTGGCCCTGGAGAGCCTTTTGTGAAGGCCGTGCCCTTCAGGCGCTCGTGGCTCGGACCCGTGGCCCTGGCCTTCGTCCTCTGGGCAGCGGCCTTCGCAGTTCCAGCGGGAAACTTCTGGGTCAAGATCTCTGTGTCCGCCGCCATCCTGGCGTCGATTTCCTTCTTGCTGAGAAGGGAAATTCAGAGGGAGCTTCGTTTCAAGGGGCGGACGATACTACTGGGCCTTCTGGCGGCGGCGGTGCTCTACGGCGTGTTCATGGCGGGTAGATGGGTGTCTCTTCAGCTTTTTGGATTCGCCGGGGTCCAGATCGGTGCGATCTACCACAAAGGAGCCGGCACACCGGCCTGGATCATCGCGGTCCTGCTCTTCTTCGTGACTGGACCGAGTGAAGAGATCTTCTGGCGGGGGTACCTTCAGAAGGGATTACAGGAACGTCTCGGCGGCAGGCAGGGGTATGCTCTGGCCACGGCCCTGTATGCCGGTGTGCATGTCTGCTCCCTGAACTTCATGCTCACCGGGGCCGCCGCGGTGGCCGGGGCCTTTTGGGGGGCCTTCTACTGGCGAACCGGGAATCTCCCGGCGGCGATCGTCTCTCACTCGGTCTGGAGCACGGTGATTTTCGCGGTCCTGCCGCTTCACTGAACCTGGATTGGGCGTTTCAAATTGCAGCCTAAGGGCTCACTCAAAAATAACTTCCCATTTTCCCATCTCAGC
>CAZQCK010000011.1:0-39484 GCA_964591925.1 uncultured Desulfobacterales bacterium | reverse complement strand
CCTGAATCGTATTAACATATTCATACGAGGCGCACGGAGCCTCGGCGTGTGCTGGAGTAGGACAAGCGGCCGCTGTCCCACATCGTAGTGGGAGGGAGGAAAGTCCGGGCTCCGCAGGACAGGGCGCTGGGTAACGCCCAGTCGCGGTGACGGGAAGGAAAGTGCCACAGAAAGCAAACCGCCGTGTGAGGATGCTTGTCATCATCATGCGGTAAGGGTGAAACGGTGAGGTAAGAGCTCACCAGTCCCGCCGGTGACGGCGGGAGCTAGGCAAACCCCGCCCGGAGCAAGACCGAATAGGGGAGCGTTCGAGGGTTGTCCGCCCGAGCTCCCGGGTTGGTCGCTGGATCCCGGTGGCAACACCGGGGCTAGATGAATGGTCGCTGCCCTCCGGCGGCCTTCCGTGCACGCCCTGGAGGAAACAGAACCCGGCTTATGACCTGCTCCAGCACCCGCCACCCACCAACGGCCCAAAGGGATTCTGCAGTCAAGGAATGCCTCGTGGTCGTAATAGGCGGGGGGCGTTTCGGCGAACGAGCAGCGCGCATTCTCACACGTCGGCCCAACACCAAGGTCTGGGTCGTAGAGCGGTCCGAGACTCGGGGCGACGCAATTGAAGGGCTGCCGGTCCAGCGGATTCAACAAGACGGGATTGATTTTCTTGCGCAGAACATGCATCGGCTTGCAGACGACGACCGGCTGGTACCGGCCGTCCCCATCCACCTGGCGGCCGAGTGGCTGCGGCGCACAGCCAAGGGCGCATACAAGGCGCGAACAGTTCCTGTCCCGGACTATCTGAGGCCCTCTCTGCCGCACACTTGGGTCACCAAAGATGGTTCGTTTCTAGTGAGTTACGCGGATTTTCTTTGCCCTGAGGACTGTTCCGAGCCGGAAGAGGGCTGCACGGTGACCGGTGAGATCCGGACGCCCCTGCATGAGGTCCTGGCGAACCTGAAGGCTCCCGGTTTCGGTGTACATGTGATTCAAAGCCGCCAGCTCGCGCCCGGATTGGGAGGCTATCCCGTAGCGGACTTACGGGCGCTTCGAAGCCGCGTGCTGGGCTCTTCCCGGACAAGATGGCTCATAGGCACCGCCTGCCGGTGTCACGGCACAATAAGCGGGCTGGAGATCTGGAGATCGCCGGCAATGGAGCCTGAAAACACGACACCTGCAGGGCTCACTCCAAAACTGAGCCCCCTTTTCTTTTCGACCGAGTGAGGAATCTCTATGTTTGTCCTGTCCAACTTTCTGATCGCCGTGGCCAAGATCCTGGACATCGCCCTGACCCTGTACATGTGGATCATCATCGGCCGTGCAATCATCTCCTGGGTGAATCCGGATCCCTACAACCCCATCGTGCGCTTCCTGCACTCGGTAACAGAGCCCGTGCTCTATGCCATACGCCGCCGGTTGCCGCTCTTCTTCGGCGGCATCGACTTTTCGCCGATCCTGGTGATCCTCGCCATCATTTTTCTGCAGAGCTTTCTGGTGCAGACGCTCATTCAGATAGCCCGCCGGCTGGCCTGAGTAACCCATGTGCTGAGTTGATATGCAGGAGAAAGAAGACAGGGTCCGGAGTGCAAACGAATCCGCAAAAAGCGTGACCATACGGGTCCGGCTGACGCCCCGTTCATCCAGGAACGCGGTTGTCGGGCACAAAGACGGGGTCTTCCGCATCAAGCTCACGGCCCCGCCCGTGGAAGGCAAAGCAAACCAGGCCTTGATCGCTTTTCTCGCCAAGACCCTTCGGATCCCCAAACGGTCCTTAGGGATAGTCTCCGGCGGAAAGAGCCGTGAAAAAACCCTCGCCATCGAGGGCGTGACCGCACGGGAGGTGGAGAGCGCCTTGATCAAGCCTCCCTGAAAGAGACCCGGGCCTCTCTCAGGCCCTCCCCCCTTTTTATTCGTCTCATACTCGAAACTGCATGTCGTGGAGCTGACGAAACCGCCCCTCGGCGGCCAGCAGGGTCTTCTGGGTACCTGACTCGATGATGCGGCCCTTCTCCAGCACGTAGATGCGGTCGGCCTTGCGTATGGTGCTCAGCCGATGAGCCACGACCAGGATGGTGGGCCCGCCGCGAAGGCAGTCAATGCTCTTCTGGACCATACGTTCGCTCTCCGCGTCCAAGGCGGAGGCCGCCTCGTCCAGAATCAAAATCGACGGGCCGGGAAGGATGGCGCGCGCAATGGCGATGCGCTGTCGCTGTCCGCCTGAAAGCAGACTGCCCCGATCTCCCACCAGGGTATCATAACCCTGGGGCTGATCCAGAATAAAGTCGTGCGCATTCGCCGCCCTGGCCGCGGCCTCCACCTCGGCCATGCTCGCATTTGATCGCGCGTAACGGATGTTCTCGGCAATGGTGTCGTGAAAGAGCAGCACTTCCTGGTTTACGATCCCGATCCGGCGGCGAAGGGAATCCAGGGTGACATTTCGAATATCCATGCCGTCTATTCGAATTTCCCCTTCATCCACATCGTAAAATCGGGGGACCAGATCCAGGAGAGTGCTCTTTCCGGCGCCGGTGGACCCTACAAACGCCACCATCTCCCCCGCCTCGACCCGAAACGAAATCTCGTGCAGGACGGGCGTGGTCGGGCCGTAGCCAAAGGAAACCCGGTCGTATTCCAGGGACTCGCGGTGTCCGGGCAAGGGAACCGCTCCAGGAGGATCCTGAATATCAGGGACGGTCTTCATAATGCTGAACACGCGTTCCGTGGCCCCCTGAAGGGTTCGAAGCTCGTTGTTCACCCGCGCCAGGTTCTTGATGGGTGAGTACACCCGTGAGAAGGCATAGATCATGGACATGAGCTCTCCAAGGGTATGGTGAAAGTAGACCTTGCCGATCACCAGCACCCCCGGCAGGACAAGAAAAACCGCCGAGTCCATCATGGGCCCCAACCCCAGAAACCACCGGTTCCACCGCATGATCTTCCGATATAACCCTTGAGCCAAGGCTTCGAACTTCCTCGACTCCCGCTTCTGGGTGCAGGCCGACTGGATGACCTTGAGGCAGAGAAGCGTCTCCTGATAGGTGGACGTCACGAAGGAAACCGCCTCTTGCACCCGTGCCGAATGCTTCTTCACCTTTCTTCCGAACAGGCGGATCAATCCTACAATTACCGGGGCGACCACACACACAAGCAGGGTAAGCCTCCAGTTCATAAGGACAAGATACGCCAGGAAGACGAGTGCGGTCAGGGGGTGCTGTACCAGCCCTATCAAAATGTTGGCGATCCGCTCCTGCATCACGGTGACATCGGCGGTAGAACGGGAGATGAGCTCTCCCACCTTGTAGCGATGATAAAACCTCAGTGGAAGAGAAACGAATCGGCGGAACAAATCGACTCGGATAGACCGGATGGCCCGGTTGGAAAAGGCTGCGGCCGATAGTTGGCTCAGATAGAGGGTAAGGGACTTGAACAGCACCGAGACAAAGGCCACGAGCGTCAGCAGGATCAAAAGGCGGTTCGGGGAAACCTCTTCCACGATCACCCTCTCCGTCCGCTCCACATCGAACAGCGAATCCCCGAAACTCACCCAAGGGATCTTCCAGGTCGCAGGCTCACTCCCTGGCTTCATACCCTCATCCACGAAAGGCTGCAGGAGATAAGCCGGCACCACCACGAAAAAGGCGGAGATCGCAGTCAGCACGATGGCGGTTATTACCAGTCCCTTGTGCTCGCGGACATAGTGTCCGATATCCTCTCCCAGAATCCGTTCAAGCATGGCAAAACCGCGAAAAGCTCCCATGGTTATAGAGATAAAAAAGCGATCCTCGGCTCATGGTTTCCGGGATCGCCCTTTTCTTGTTCGACGGCCCGTTTACGGCCGGAAGCCCCCTACATGGCTCCGATCAACCTGGCTATTACAAGCCGCTGGACCTCGGATGTTCCTTCGCCTATCTCCAGCAGCTTCTGATCCCGGTAGAAGCGCTCTACGGCATACTCCTTCATGAGGCCATAGCCGCCGTGAAGCTGCACGGCATGGTTGGCACAGCGGTACATGACCTCTGAGCAGTACAGCTTTGCCATGGCGGCCTCCTTACCAAAGGCCTGGTCATTGTCTCTAAGCCAACAGGCCTTGTAGAGCAGCAGCCGGGCGCACTCGATCTCCATGGCCATGTCGGCCAGCTTGAAGGCGTTCACTTGAAATGTTGAAATGGGACGTCCGAACTGCTCCCGCTCACGGCCATATTTCAGTGCCAGCTCATAGCAGCCCTGAGCTCCGCCCAATCCCATCGCGCCGATGGACAGGCGGCCTCCATCCAGCGTGGACAGCATCTGGCGGAATCCGTGGCCCCGGGTTCCCAGCAGGTTTTCCCGGGGAACACGGCAGTCGTCGAAATAAAGCTCGCTGGTGTTCGACCCACGCCACATCATCTTCCCGTGCATCTCCCTCGCCTCTAAGCCGGGGGTGCCGGACTCCACCAGAATACAGGAAAGCTCCGGACGACCATCCTCCCTGGTCCCTGTTCGGGCGAGAACCGTCACACCCGAAGTGATATCGGTTGCAGCGTTCGTGATGAAAATCTTGCTCCCGTTGATGACCCATTGGTCGCCATCCAAGACCGCCGAGGTCTTGGAGTTTCCTGCATCCGAACCCGCATTGGGTTCTGTCAGCCCAAACCCCCAAAGCGCTTCACCGGTGCAAAGCCTTGGCAGATGCCTTCGTTTCTGGTCCTCGTTGCCGAAATAATAAAGAGGGCCGATACCCAGGGAATTCCCTGCGGCCACGGTGGCCGCGTGAGAACCGTCTACACGTGCAATCTCTTCAGTGGCGATAATGTAGGAAACGTAGTCCATGCCCTGGCCGCCGTACTCCTCCGATACGAACATTCCGAAGAGTCCGAGCTCGCCCATCTTTCGCATGGTGTCGTAGGAGAACGTCTCCTTTTCATCCAGTTCACCCGCAACGGGCTGGATCTCCGCCTCTGCAAACTGGCGTACCGAATTCCTGAGAATCTCCTGTTCCATCGAAAGACTGAAATCCATGATTGCTCCTTCCGATTTGATTCAGGGACGAATGACGAGTGGTGAGTGACGAGCTAGTTTCCATCCAGAAAGGGTCTTTTTTGCCAATCTCATCGTCGATCAGCGAGGTTCCTTGTGCGGCGTACGAGAGTACGCCTCCGCGTCACCTCTTGATCTCCTTGATCTTGACAAAAAATCCTCCTTTCTGAATTGGAAACTTAGCAGTGCCCAAATTCGTTTATGGATGGGCACGAGCTGAAAACACAAGCAACTGAAAACATGAGTTGTTTTGGTTTCCCGAAAACTACTCGTATGCCTTGTGACGGAAATGGGGCCTGTGATCAATCCGCAAACTTTTTTAAACGAAAACGGGGCGTTGGCTTGAGTTTCAAGGCACGACTATAGCCGTGAACCACAAAGTTTGTCAATTGGAAAGTCTTGCGCTTCCCTCCTCCCCCGCGGAATCACACAAAAAAAGGGGGCGGATGCTTCCGCCCCCTTTTTCTCCCCTGCGCGGACCATACTCTTCACGCGGCTTCTCTGGCGCTCACTCCAGAACCATCTTCATCTGGCGCACATCCACCTCCATGTCCAGTTTCTGAAAGAGAAGCTGAAGTTCCCTGCGGACCTCTTCACCCCTGGACTTGAACGCGACGAGAATTCCCTGGACGCCCTTCTTGCGAACGACCTTCTCCAACTCCCCGCGTCCTCCCAGCACCGGATATCCCATGATCTTTTTCTTGAACTTCCTGGGATTGTCGTCCAGGAACCCCACGATGACCAACCCCAGAGAGGGGTTGTTCTCAATCTCCTTGGCGGCCATTCGGCCGCCTGTCCCGGCGCCGTAAATGAGCACGGGTTTTCCCTTCTGTTTACCCTTCTTCACGCCCTCATCCACCAGGCGGAAGGAGAGCCTCGAAAGAGAGATCAAAACAAGCAGAATAATCCAGTAGATAATAAAAACCGCCCTTGAAAAACTCTCGAAACGATAAATAAACAGAAGGATAAGCATAGACAGGACCGTCCCTAGAGTAACGGCCTTGATGTAGTCGATCAAATCACTCAGTCCGGTAGCCTCCCAAATTCCTCGATAAATGCCCAGGACATAAAAGCAGAAGATTTGACAGGCCACCACGATAGGAAGAGAGTTTAGAAAAAACCGAAAGTCCTCTCCAATGAGGTAATACACGGGACCTTCGAAGCGAAGAAGGTATGCAGTGTAATATGCAGCCGAGATCAGGATCAAATCCAGGATGACTTCGAAAAGTCTCCTTCTGTAGGTAAACTGGATCAGGATGGGCGTGAAGGTTCCAGCCGTCTCTTCGGACAAAATGGAGCGCCCCTCATACACCTTGACCCGCGCCAGATAGATCCAGAAAAAGCCGACAAACAGGAGATAGAACAAAATGAGCACCAGGATGATGCCCACACTCATAGCATTGACCGCCAGGGCGATCAGGCCGGAGGCCACGGAAAAGCCATAGAGGACCAGCACGGCCATTCGTTCAGAGAACCCTATGGCGACCAGTCGATGGGAAGAATGATCCCGTCCTCCCTGGGAGATGGGCCGGCGGAAAAGCTTTCGCATGAAGCTCACAAAGCCCGTATCCAGAATAGGAATAAAGAGAATCAGAATGGGAATGGCGATCACCGAGAGCACCTTGCCCACACTGCCGCCGATGGATTCTCCGCCGCCGCCCACCATGGTCAGGGAGGCCATGATGAACCCCAGGAAAAGGCTTCCCGCATCCCCCATGAAGATGGAGGCCGGATTGAAGTTGTAGATCAAAAACCCCAGCAGGGCCCCCACATACACGGAGCACAGGATCAGAAAGGGAGGCGAGAGCTCGCCCCCCCCGCCATTCATGGCATGGGTCAGCAACAGGAAGGTGCCGGCTATAAGGGCCACGCCGGCCGCGAGCCCATCCATATTGTCCAAGAGATTGAACGCATTGGTGATGCCCACGACCCACAGGATGGACAGAAACAGATTGGCTGTCCTGGAGATGGTCCATTCGAGCCTGAAATCAAAGCTCATAAAGATGGATACGATCACGATCTGGGCCGCCAGCTTGTGCTGGGGCACCAGGCTGACGATGTCGTCCACCAGGCCGAGCAAAAAGATGCCGGCCGCGCAAACCATGATGGGCAGAAAGGGTTTCCCTAAAGGTTCCCATCCCAAGGCCAGTACAGCCGAGGCCCAGACTGCGACCGTTGAGACAAAGATCGCCACCCCGCCCAGGAGTGCTGTTTCTCTCTTATGCCATCGAGCATCCCGCGGCACCGCCACCTGGTTCGTCGCTCGAGCCAACGCCCGAACCAGGGGCGTCAAGGCCAGGGAAAGCCCCAGGCTGCCTCCGAAAAACATCAGGTAATGATATACAGAAAGAGAATGCATAACAGCCTATTAACTTACACCTTTCACCTTTGCCCTTTCATCCGTGAATTCTCTATACAGACGATCGAGGTCGTTGACAAGCCTTTCCATTCCAAAGGTCCTCAGGGCGTATTTCCGCGCCCGCCGCCCCAAGGCCTCCAGTTCAGCCGCATGCCCTTGCAGGTACCCCAGGGCATAGGCCAGGGCACGGTCGTCTCCGGAGGGAACCAGCAACCCCCGTTCCGCCCGCTCTACCCCCCCGCCCAGATCCTGCAAGCTGCGGCCCAGCAGGTCAGGGACGCCCCCTACGGCCGTGGCCAGGATCGGCCGCGCTGCTGCCATGGCCTCTATGATAGTTACGGGCGTGCCCTCGTTGTATGAGGTAAGAACAACAGCATCCAGGCGGGCGTAGACCGAAGCCATATCCTTTTGCCAACCCCAAAAGGAAACCTCTTCGGCCAAGCCGAGCTCCGCCCTCTCGCGCTCCAGTGCGCCTCTTAGCTCTCCGTCCCCCACGACCACGAATCGCATGTTTTGAATCCGCCCCTCCGCCTTGAGCCGGGCAACGGCCTTAAAAAGCAAGCGGTGGTTCTTGACCGGCGCGAGGCGCCCGACTATGCCCACGTAAAAAGGTCGGCCGGCCTCCGGGTTTGCGGTTTCCAACTCGATGAACGGCTTCAAATCAAATCCCAGGGGAACGGTCCTCACCTTCTGATAGGGGGCGATCCGAAAGCGACGGCAGATGTCTTCTTTTTGGGCCGGGCTGATCACAATGATGCGGTGGGTGAAACATGCCAGAACCCGCTCGATCTCCAGAAATAAGCGCGTCTTCAAGCGGCCGAAGTAGCTGTGGAAAACATGGCCGTGAAACGTGTGAACCAGACGGACCCTTTGGCCCTTTGCGTGGAAGGCATTCCATAGAATCCCCGCCACCCTGCCCAGGGTACCGGCCTTGGCCGTGTGGGTGTGGATAATTCGGGGTCGAAACCGGTTAACAATGCCAAGGAGGCGAATGAGGACACGCAAATCGTTGCCCGGCGAGATCTCTCTGCCCAACCCACGCACCTTCCGCGGGCGAACACCCTGGTCTTCCGCGAGATATGCCATATCTCCCTCATGGGGTTCCACGGTTCCGCACACAAGAAGGGAAGTATGCCTGGGCCCTTGAAATGCCCGAGTGAGGGAAATCGCCTGAATAGCGGGACCACCGATGTTGAGCCGGGCGATCACCCGCAGAATGCGCAAGCTGGGGGAAGAGGGCTTCTCCATGATGCTAGCCGTGGGAGTCCCCATGCCGGGCCGTGGTTTGGTGAGGTCCAGGCACGGTCTGGATCTCCTGAAGAAGGTTTTTCACGAAAAGGCTGCAACCCCGTTGGGTCAGGTGGCAGATATCGTTGAAGTGCTCACGGTCCTTCGGCATGTGTTTCGCCTGGTCCACAAAGAGCACTTCTTTTGAAAAGCGCTTTCCCAGCTCACGAATGACCCGATTGTGGGCCTTCAGCCCCTTCGCCACCTGCTCGGGCGCTCCCCATATCTCCGCGGCGCAGCTGTGAAGGCAGTAATCCAACGTCCCCGCCTCGAAGCGCTCCAGGGTGTAGTCTTCCGGCAGATAGGAGCAAAAGGTCATGAGCACCACGGCCTGATCCCCCTCGCGGGCCAACTGCATAAGCCTCGTGAGGTTGCGCTCGAACTCTGGAGCGGTCTTGACCTTCCCGCCGAAGCTGACCATGGCCTCGCTCGGCCGATCCCTGGGAATGTAGGCATGCGGGGCGATCACCTTTTCATGCAACCTTGTTCCCCGGTACACCAGCGCATAGAGCGACGCAAGGTCCGGCCAGGACGGGTGGCGTTCGAATCGGTTGATCACGCGGTACCAGGAGTAGTGTCCGTAATCGGCACGAAACACGTCCTCGGGGCAATTGTTCAATCGCAGCTCATTGATGCCATGATACACCAGCACCAGGTCATACGACCGTTCCGCCACCCAACGGTACTTGTACCAACTGTCAAGAGATGTGTGTCCCGGTTCGGCCAGGTTGTGCACGCGGACCTCCTTGCCGGTGGCCAGGGTCATCTGCTCCCGCAGGGCCTGGGGAATGGCGCCCCAGTCCTCGTGGAGCACCGAGCCGCCCAACAGGAGCACATGCATGTCTTCCTCTTCACCCTCCTGCACATCCTGGAGGGCTTGCAGCTCCGGGTAGTAAAAGAAACGATTGGGACTGAAAAACGGGGCCTCGCTTCGCATGGACCACTCGGTTCGGCACACGCCCTCCAGCAATAGTAAGGCGCACAAAAGACCGATCGACAGAAGCAGAATCTTTTTCCCACACCTCTTCATCACGCCTCTTTCCCAGCTGCGGATGCGTGATCTCGCCTGTGAAGACTCATCCCCGCCAGTTCGGGAACGCCCTCTAGCCCTCGGGTGACGCCTCGAACGGCCTTGCGATTGCGTCTAAGATGCAGCTCCGGATAAAGCAGTCCGTCCGAGAGTGCTGTATACAGCGCCCGGACAGGCCACTGAACCAACTCTTTCCATTCCTTCGGCACCTTACGAAACATCAAGGAAAGCCGATCCCTGCGTTTGGCCAAGGCCTCCAGGTTTTCACGGAGACACCGTCTCTCCCGCTCGTAAAGCAGATCTTCGGACGTGCCCCGCCGCCCAACCCGCAGTCCCGACAAGGCGTCGGGGTAGAAATCCCGGAACAGGCGTTCGCAGGACTCGAAAACGCTCGCCTCTTCCGGAGCCAGGACCGGAGAATACAGATCGGCGGTGACCGCTTGAACGCCGGTGTGTCTCCACTTGCCGGAGTGTGCCTCTAAGGCCTCGCCTCCCCGGGACGTAGTCTCCAGGAGCGGATCGAATCCGATGGAGAGCCATTGCCAGACGCGCCGACGCTCCTCCGGGCTGCCCGTGAAATCCTCCAGGCGGACCACCAGAACCCGTTCATCCTCCTGCCAGAGACTCGCGGCCATGAACGCCTTGAGCACCCGGAACATAGCCAGGTGGAGAACGCTGTGAAGCCCCATATCGGGGCGAACCCGTTCAGGCGGACCATATCCCCGCCCCTTCTGGAGGGAGTGATTCACCCAGGCCAGGTAATTCTGGACCGGATGCCGCAGGATCAGCACCACCTTAACCTGCGTGTTGTCTTCGGAGGCTCGGCCGAGCAGGGTGCCCAGCTGGCACCCGGGGCAGTGAAAAAGAAAGGCCTTGTCCCGGCCTTGATACAGGCGTTGATGGAGAGCATCCAGATACACGGGCAGGGAAACCGTGCCCTGCTTGCCGGTCTTCGAAAAGCTCTCCGGGTCATATTGGAGCAGGCGGCGAACCTCGGGCCGCACCAGGTACCGGGAGGCCACATGCCGGTCCACAAGGGGCGCAGGAAGAGCCCTTCCATTCAGGGACGCTTCGGCGCAGAGACTCCCCCACGCCTCTACAATACGCAACTCCACAGGGAAGGCACTCACCCTGGGGTGCCCGTCGCCCAACATCCCCAGCAGGTGAGTCCCGCAACGGCCCGCGCCGGTGACCCAAATGATGTCGGGCTCATACGCCCTGCCCTTGCCCGCTTCCTCATTCATTCAGGGCCGGCTCCGACCATATATTCCAAGTCCATGATCGCACATCACACATCCCTCATACCGCACCGCATATTTTCCTTTCCTAACGCTCCACGAAGGAGACCAGGTAGATGCCGAAGAGGAAAAAAAGCACGTTCGCAAACCAGGCGGCGAGCACGGGTGGAAGCACCCCTGAGAGGCCCAGTGATCGCGAAAACCCGAAGGTGAGCATGTACAGAAAGCCGATACCCATCCCCAGGGACACCGCCAGAGGGGTGCGGGTACGTCGCTGGACCAGGGGTATGGGGATGCCGATGAGCACCATGATGAGGACGATGAAGGGGTAGGCCACCTTGATGTGCATGTCCACGAGGTAACGCGTGTTGTCGTAGCCTTCCAGTTTGACCTTGGAGGCGTACTTTTTCAGCTCCCAATATCCCATTTCCTCCGGATGCCTGACTGGACGCACAAAGGTATCCGGGGTCTCCGGCAGGTCCATGCGCAGGGCATCGAACTCACGCAAGCGGTAGTCTCCGTCGGCCTGCCTGACCTGCTCATAGCCCTCTTGTATCACCCAACCCCCGTTTTCCCATGCGCCCCGGCGGCCCCCCACTTTTTTGGTCAGTCGAAAATTCTCATCAAAAAAATAAAAGGTGGGGTGATCCATCACCTTGGTTTCAGCATCAAACCCCCGAATCCAGTAGATGCGGCCCTCCCCCCGGTACCAGATCTGGTCGTAGCCGTAATAGTATTTGCCCGGATCGTGCTTCTCCACCTTGTAGGTCCAAATGTCTTCGCTCTTGGCAATGGCGTTTCGGACCACGATCTCAGAGAACAGGAACATTCCGGCTGAAAGCAGCAACGCCATCACCACCAGACTGCGGAACACCGCGGCCAGGTTCAACCCGCAGGCCTTCATGGCCGTAATCTCCCGATTCTTACTCATGATGGAGAGAAGCACGATGACCGAAATCAGCATGGCTGAGGGAAACAACTGCTCCACCATGTAAGGCGTCTTGTAGAGGAAAAAAGACATTATCACCGGGCCGGCCACGCCTGCCTCTATGAAATTGTCGATCTTCTGAAGAAAGTCCACGATGAGATAAACGGCAGTAAATACCAAAAGGCATGCGACCAGGATCTTGAGGAACTCGCCCACCATGTACCGAGTGAGTATCTTCAAGGTCGGCACACCTTGCAGGGGACGTAGCCTTCGGCCAGGGCGCTTTCCCTGGTCAAAAATTCCCGGCGATTGTTCAAAGTCAGCCGCTCGAGACACCGGCATCCCGGCCGGTGGAAGCGCGCCAGACGGATGTTTCCTACATAGGCGCACGCCGGTAGTCCGACGCCCTCCTCCTTGTCCTTGCCCAAAGACGGAGGGGCTTGGGGAACCCGGGATATCCTGTGGAGAGAGGGTCGCCTGAACGAAACAAGACCAGTGGCCCAGCGCATGAAAGAACCTTCTGAAGAGAACGGCAGGGGTTTCTCATCGGCCACCCGCCGAAGCAGGTAGGCACAACTCAAGACCAGAAAAATATTTGGAAGCCACATTCCGAATAATGGAGATAGTTTTCCAGCCTCACAAATGCTTTTTGTTCCCATGAAAAGCATATAATAAACAAGGAATACAACTAAACTTACACCTATTCCGAATGAAAATGATCGGGAACGCATGTGAGTACCCAGGGGCACACCAATCAAGCCGAAAAATAATACCGCAAGGGGGACGGTGACACGCTCCATCAACTCCACGAGCATCTCGTTGCGCTTTTTAGAGTTCCAGGGAAGCTCCTCCATGCGACCCAGCAGCTCTCGTGCGGACATCTCCTTGGGGGCCTTTCCTGCAGTGGCCAAGGATTCCATGATGTCTTCAAGGCCCATCTTGAGATCGTAGTTCTTGAACTGAATGGTCCTTGCAGATCCGGGTTCCCGGCTCTCCATAAAGATGGAACCGTTCACAAACCGAACGACAATGGCCCGGGATTCGGGCTGAAGCAGAATCCGCCCTTCCCTGGCGATGATCGTGTAGGTCATGTCCCGCTCGCGTTTGTCCACCACAAATACGTCCTTCATCACATGGTCCCCGGCGGTGAGCTCCGTGATGTAGAAGACCACATCATCGAACGGCTGGCAAAAAACCCGTTCTTTCAGGCCCATGTCCGCCTTGGACTCGGCGATCTCCAGGACCATGTCCCGCATGGAACGATTTCCCCAGGGCAGGCCGGCGAAGGCGGTCAGGACCGCCAGTAAAAAGGCCACGATAGAAAGAATCAGGACAGGCGGCAGGACCTGATAAAGGCTGATTCCGGACGACTTGAGGGCGATTATTTCATTGTCGCTGGACAGCCGAATGAATGCCAGAAGGGAGGAGATCAAGCTCGCCGCAGGCAAGGCGAAAAAGACGATTCCCGGAAGCAGAAAGAGGACAAGACTTACAACCTGCCCCAAGCCGACCCCCTGACTGATTACCAGCTCTGTGATGCTCAACATGCGGGTTCCCAGCATGAGGAACCCGAACACCACCAGGCTCGAAACGAACAGGGGGATCATCTCGGCCAGGATGTACTTCTGGAGAGTGATTTTCAATTCACTGGCCGGGTTGCAGGAAAAAAAACTGGAAAACCACAAATTTCAGAACGTAATCTCCTCTTTCTTTCCCAACAGGTTCAGGAGGTAGCAGGCAGTGACCGCACCCGCCACCATCTCGATGATGATCGTGGTCTCCGCCCAGAAAAAATTGCTGACCAGGCCCTTTTCGTACAAGACCTTGAAGACCAGATCCGCCCCTACAGACCCCACGACCCCCACGGCCATGAAGGTGAGCTTGCCCCCCTTGACCTTGCGAAGGGAGAACAGACTGAACACCCGGCCGGTGATCAAGCCGATGAGCACACCCCCCAAGATATGCATCACACTCATGGAACCATCCCCTCCAGCACCCGTGACATAGGTGCAGCCCTCAATTCAGGCCGTCCCCTGTGTTTTTACCTCATGACCCACAGCCGGCTGAAGGCCGTTCAGCATGCCCAGCAGAAACGCCGGTCCGGCATCCAGGATATGGGTGTTGAGACATCCTCCCACGAAAATGACCAGGGCCCCGGACAGGATGAAGAAGCCCACAGGATCGGTGCGATTGTACCAACCGGAGCGCAGCAGGACAAAGAAAAACCAGAACAAGACGGCAATCCCCACCATCCCGTAACTGACCGCCATGTGAAGGAAATTGTTGTGAGGGTGAGTCACTCCCACCTCCGCCCCGGCCTTCTGCATAGCATGGTTCAAGCCGCCTGTACCCACGCCCAGGATGGGGTTCTCCACTATGAGTCGGGATGCCCAGTACCACATGTAGACCCGTTCCTCCAGGTCCGAATACTTCTTCCCGATGGCGGTGTCCCGATCCATCTTGAAGCGAAGCCGAATGTCCACCATGGTGTCCATGACTCGCTCCTGCACAAAGGGCGACAAGCCCGTGAAGCCGATGAGAAGCAGGTAGAGAAGAAAGGCCACCAGGAGGTGCCGCCCTCTGCAGAGATTGTACACCACCACAGGGGAGAGCGCTGCAAAGGTGAAATATCCCGCCCGCCCGCGAATGATAAATAGGTTGGCGAAAAGCACCAGCATGAGGGCCAGCATGAATACGCCTCGGCGGGGAGTGCGGGCCTGCCTGAAGGCGAAGGAGGCCATGAGGATGCCCAGGATGAGCAGTATGGAAAGGGTGTTGTATCCACTGGCCAGGCCGAAGTACTTTCCCACCATCTTGGAAGGAAACCAGCCCGGAACCTGAAGAAAGGCCATGACGGCGTTGACCACGAGCCCGGCCAGAAAGGCCTGTACGATTCGAAAAGCGGGGAACCGGGCCTGAATGCACGACGCCGCCACTATGCCGTAGACCCAATAGTGGGTCTTAAGGGCGTACTTGACCCCCACGCCTGTGCTGTCGGGCGAGTATGCCAAGCCGATCCAGGTGAGAGCTATCCATGCCAGCACCGGTCGCATCCAGGCCTGCTGGAGGATTTTCCCCAAATCCTTGTAAAACCTGCGATCCAAGGCCGCGAACAAGGTGGCAAGAACGGCCAGGATCGTGAAGGGGGATGTTCCCATGGGCAGTGTGAACATGGCCAGCACAAGGCACAGGAAAGACCGCCCTCTGGAAGATCGCACCCAACCGCGTACCTCATTCAAGAACAGGAGGCCGCCCTCCGCTTTCGTGCCTCCAAAACCGGCGGCAACCACGTCCTTCAAAACGGGCTCCTCCGCTGGTTGAGTCGACCCAGCAAATCCAGGGCCCTCAGGGGCAGCTTGGACAGAAAGAGCCGCCAGATCACATAGCCATTGTATAAGACCGGCATGCGGGTTTCTCGAATGTAACGGCGCTGGGAACTCGCCATGGTCCTGAGCTGGTTGCGAATGTTCTTGTGGGACAGGTTTTCCGGGTGAATCCGCCTCAGGTGGTGAACCCCCTCGATATTCGCCACAGGGTGACGCGCCACCACCCTCAGCCATAAATCATAATCCTGGGAATAAACGTCCCGGACATCATATCCTCCACTGGACAGGACCGGCCCGCGACGCATCATCACCGCAGAGTGGCAAAAGACATTGCGGGCCAGGATCCTCTTTCGAATCCGGGTGTGCTGTGTGGGAGGCTGCATGACTCGGAGGGTGCGCCGCAGATCCGCTGTCATCTCCTTCCAGCCCACGCCCACCATGGCTGTGTCCGGGTTACGCTGGAAAAAGTCCACCTGGACGGCTAAGCGCCTTGGCAGGCTCACGTCGTCACAATCCATCCGCGCCACCAGGGAACTTTGGGTCATGGAAAGCCCCTTGTTGAGTGATCGGGTCAGTCCCAGATTCCGATCATTGCGGATCACCTGAACCCGCCCGTCTGAAACCTCGTACTCGGACAATATGGACGGGGTGGCGTCCTGTGATCCGTCGTCGATGATCACGAATTGAAAATTTCCATATGTCTGCCCGAGGATGCTCTCCATGGAGGCCGCCAGATAGTCCGCCCCGTTATACACGGGCATGAGCACGGTCAAGGGTACGACGGATTGTTTTTGAGTGAGATACACGCTTTTCAAGCTTCTTGGCGAACGGTCTCCACCACCCGTTCGAGAAAGGCACAGTACTGGAGAGCGGCCTGATCCACGCTCAGCTCCTCCAGGCTGATCCGTGCTTTGAAATGATCCAGGCCGTCCAGCAGCCGGTTCAGATCCCTGAAGAGCACGTCCCCATCAGGGCGCGGCGGATCGTAAAGGTTTACCGGCTTCAGATCGAACGGTGCGTCCGCCTGGGAGACAATGCCTCCGTCCGCCTTGCGCACGGTCTCCCCGATGCCTCCCAGGTTCGTGCAAAGCACAGGCAGCCCGCACGCCATGGCCTCCACCTGGGTGTTTCCACAGGCCTCGAGCCAGGCCAGATGCAAATACACGTCCGCTGTCCGGTACCATATAGGCAGACGGGACGGACGGATCTCCCCGAGGTAGTGGATCCGCTCGTGGTCGATCCGATGATCGGGATCTCCGCCCAGGACCAGAAGCCGCATGGGCTCCGCCCGCTCCGCCTCGACACGAAGAAACAGCTCCACAATGTCCCGCAATCTCTTCCACCCCCGCCAGTGCGCCGCGGCCACAAGGACACGCTCCTCGGCCTCGATCCCGAGCTCCTCCCTGTAATCGGGACCTTCAGGATTAAACACACGGGTATCCACGGCGTTGTGAATCACGGTGTAGGGCTTGTTCAACGCCCCGTAAAATCGAAAAACCAGCCGCCTGGAGAAGTCAGATATGAAAACCACCCCACTCGCCCGTTCAATGGAACGAAAAATGGGGGCATTGAGCTTCTCGTTCGATCCGAGCGTCTCCTCGAGGTCGTAGTATATGCCGTCGACCCGCAGGACGTAGGGCTTGGAGAACGAAACCTTTCGCGAAGACTTGAAGAGTCCGATGTCGTACCCGGGCCACCACGCGCTTCGCACCTCGGCGCACCCCTGCCGCCGAATGGCCGCCTTGAGCCTGCGCATAAAGGTCTTGGGGCCGTCGTTCCCCAGAAGGAAAAGGCTGTTCTCAAACCCGATGGTCAGCTTGCTCAATGCTTCTCCCTGAACAGTTTGTACTCCTCAACCAGGTAATCGTAATAGAGCCGCGCTTTCAAGTCGGAGCCCTTCGGGCTCACGTGAAGGCCGTCGGGAAGGTACTCCGGATCCGGGTTGAACGTGCGATGAAGATCGAAAAAGGGGATGCCCATTCTTTGCGCCACATCCTCCATGAGGGCGTTGTGCTCGGGCATGGCCCGCATTCGTGCCTCCCCGACCCGGTCATTGTAAGGGCACGACGCCAGAATCACATCGCTCCCGGCATGCTTCGCCGCCAGGATCATCAGCTCCGTGTTTCTTCGAAAGTAGTCGGTTCCGTTCCTGCCCAGATTGCCGATACGTTCCTCGAAGGCCTCATTGGTAACCGCCCCGCGGATGGTGTTAGGCTCTAGCAGCTTCAAGCGGACGCTGAGGAAGGTCAAAAGGCTACTGTTGCCGAGCACGTGCTCGTAGATCCAGCGTTTGAGAAAAAAGTCGTATTCCCTTCCCGTGCCCCCGCACCAGATCCGGCGGTAGTTGGCGTAGTCACTCTGAATGCGCCCGCGCAAGCGCGGTAAAACATCGTTCAGCCCGTGCTGAATAATCACCAGGTCCGGCTTGTAGGGATGAATGAGGAAGATGAGACGCCCCAGGTTCTCCGCAGACGTGGCCGCCCCCAGGCCGGCGTTCACCACCCGGAAGGCCCCGCTCCTGCTCTGCTCCGCGGCCTTGCGGTTCAGGGCCCGCTCCAAGCGGGCCGTAAAAATCTTCCGGTTGTCCTTGACGCCCACTGTGTAGGTCGAGCTTCCGCCGATGAAGAAAATACGAAACTCCCCGGGCGGCTTTATTTCGGGAAGGTCCTCGATGTTCCTGAAACCCTGACGGTTGTGCACGGTTCCCTGTGCGTTCCTATACCCCTCCTTGAGTGTGAAGAGCGTGTAGTAATGGGGGCTGTAGGCGAAGTGCCGGCCCAGGTCCTCTCCATGCCCCCAGAGCAGGCTCGGCGCGCGCTCCGGATGAACCGCCAGATACAGCGAAAACCCGGCCTCCAGGATGATGAAAAGGGCCGCCAGGGGGACCAGGACGAACAGAAGCTCCCGCAGGCGAAGCCGCACCACGTAGTAGGCGGCAAGCCCGCAGAGGACCGTGGGCACGGCCAGCATGAGGAGGTTTCGCAAGCCCCCCCGCTCGGCCACGTTGTCCAGCACCAGAGCCAGCGCCGCGACATAGACCGCCAGGATAGCGAGCAGAACGGCTTTTTTTGATGTGGAAAGGCTCATGGGTCCTGGTTTTTTCCTTTCCTCTGGTTCGTTTCCTCTTTTACCCCGATCTTCCGGGCGACGATGAAGTACCCCCCATGATACCCGGTGAGCCGAGGATGGCTGCTGCCGAAATCGGTCCGGTCCAGCAGCACGAACAGGTCCAGGAGGGGGTAGAAGAGCTGAAAAAACCGGCAGGGGATTCGTGGAAGGGAGTGGACAAGGGTTTTGACCGCATCCCCCAGTACGGAGAAGAAGCCGCCCGTCACCTCGAACGCCTCAATGTAGAATCCGAGATCCCCCAGGGTCCGTGTCCACTTCTCCCGAGTCCATCGCTGAAAGTCATGGGGATCGGCATGCACCGGGTAGAGGAAAGGGACCGAGATCAGGAGGCGTCCCTTCTCCTTGAGAACGCGGAAGCACTCCTCCAGCCCCCGATCGATCCGTTCCACGTGCTCGAACAGCTCCATGGCGTTGACCACGTCCACGCCCCGGTCAGCAAACTCTCCCCGCATGTCCGACACGTCGAGCACCAGGTCGGGACGATGCTCCTCGTTGATGTCCGCGAAGATCCATTTGTCTACGTGATCCCGGGGCTTGACAAACCGTCCCCGGTCCCGGCCTCCAATGTCCAGGACCACCCCGCGGTACAAATCCTGAAACCGGCCCTGCAACCGGTCCAGGGACTTCCGCCGATAGGAGGCCCAGAGGTAATAACCGAGGCTCACGGCCGTCCCTTCCGAAAGATGGGCAAACGATCGCCGAGGCCTTCCATCTTGCGGAAAAACGCCCACCCCCAAAAGGCTCCCAGCTCCCGGGCCCACGCCCCTGCGGAAAGCGGTTTTCCTTGATACACCCCCCTGATCCGGGCCTCGTGAACCCGTGTCATGAACGCCTTGTAGGCGGCGGCCGCCGAGTCCATGCCGGGAACTCTAATGGCCTTGCGGTAGGCCTCGTAGCGGTCCCGGATCAGCTCCAGCCGCTCCGGGATCTCCTCGGGCCGGTCGAACAGCTCACCGCCCCCGCCGATGATCTCGGGGTGGCCTCCGTCGTTCAGGCCCAACGCGGGCAGGCCGCAGTGGAGCGCTTCGATCAGGGCGTTGGAGCAGGGATCACGTCTCGATGCGGTGATGAACACGTCCTGCTGTCTCAAGCGGTCGGCGAGTTCCGGGCTGGCAAGCGGGTCGATCACGCGGATGTTTCTAAAAGCCACTGGAGAGCGGCCGATAAAGGTCATCTCATAGCGCGAAAAATCCAGATGGTCGTCCAGCCACCGGTAGGTGTCGAATCCCTTGTTCGGGTGGCTCGACCAGCTCGTGGCCACCAGCCGGGTCTTGGCCTCAGGATCAAAAGACCGCTTTTCCTGAGGGTGAAACATCCGGGGATCCGGCGCATTCAGCACGACGGTCTCGAACCGATTGCCGGGCATTCCCAGGGCGTGGTTTCGCTTTCGGCTCCACTCGGACTGGAACACGGTCCCGTCCGCCAGGGCCGCATTGATCCGGTAGATCGCCGCGTCGATCCTGCGATGGCTGTTACGTATCTCCGAGACAGGTCCGTCCACCCGGTGAACAAAGGTCTTGCCCGGGTAACTTCGCTTCAAGGAGAGAGCCCTGGCGAGCTTCTGGTGGCTGTTGAAGAGCACCACATCCGCCCGGCGGGCGCTCTCCTCGTAAACCCCCTCCCGCCGAAAGCGGCTCCGAAGGGACTTCAGGAACTGGTTTCCCCCGCCATAAGGGCCTTCACGGATGTCGTGGAGAATGTGGATCTTCATGCTCTTCAGCACGGCCCTTCCGCCGTCCAATAAATCGCCCGGGTGATCTTGGGCCTTCTCGCTGCGACCTTCAGCAGATCCTCGGGACGGACTCCATCGAACCGGGCGCTCCGGACGAGGCCGTTGAAGGCGATACGGCTGGGGCGATAGCCGAGCTGTGCGAACCGGGCCATGGCCCGTTCGTGGCCCGGACAGATCAGGGTCAAGGGGCTGTACCCCAGATCAAGGAGGCGTTCGAGATAGGGTGTGTACCTGGGATCCGGGTCCACATCCCCCACAGGGTGCACCTCGAACAAGAGATCCGGGCGCACGGTCCGCAGGGTTTCATGCATGCCGTCCAGCACCTGGCACTCGTACCCCTCCAAATCCATGCGCAGGAAATCGATGGGCCGCCGGCCCTCCAGAAACCGGTCCACGGTCATGGTCTCCACCTCGATGTGCTCGTTGAAGGTGTCCGGCCGGTCATATTCCATGAGGCAGTGCATGTTGTCCGACGGCCCCAGGTACATGCGCGCCCGGCCTCCAGCATCGCCTGCAGCCAAACGGAAAAGGTGAATCCGATCCTCGCATCTGTTGAGGCGGACGTTTCGGGTGAGAAGGTCGAAATTCCGGGGAAACGGCTCCAGGGCATAAACGTTGCCTCCGGGTCCCACAAGGGAGGCCTCGAGCAGCGCATAGTATCCGATGTTTGCACCCACATCCATAACGCTCATGCCCGGCCGCAAGCGCTCCCCCATGAGCTCGGTTTCCAGCTTCTCGTGCACGCCGTAGACCGCAAGCGTTTTGCTGATTCCCGGCACCTGGATGTTCAGCTCCATTCGATAGCCGTGAATGCGCCTGAGAACACGGGTCCGCCTGCAGGCCCAACGCTCCACGCCGTAGCGGAGAAATTTCACACCGGCCGCGACGAGGGCAAGGAAGCCCTCAAAACGCGCCTTTGCCATGATGGACCTGGCCCTTCCCACCGCTCACTCCTCATCCTTCATGACTTCCCCCTCGCCCTGGACCCCTTACCTGTTCCCTTTCACCCTGCGCTTTCCCCTTCCGCATCAGCCCTCAGCTCTCTCAAGTACCGCCCCAGCTCCTCGGCCAACACCTCGTTCCCTTTGGGGGAGTAATGCCCACCCTTTTTCCCGTAGGCGAACAGGGAGAACGGATCCACACCCTTGCGGTCCACCGCCTCCTTGAAGTCGAACACGTGTAGATTCAGAGAGCGGGCGATCTCCAGGGTCCGCAGCCGAACCTCCTCAAAGGTGCCCTGCGTGTGCTCGAGCCAGTATCCCACACCGGGAAGGTACACGAACACGACGCGGCCCTGGCGCGCACTAACCTGACGGTCGGCTGAAGCCAGGACCTCTTTTAAAAGAGGTCCGAACTGCTTTGCCTTTTGCAGGGTCTCTTCGTGAAACAAAACCTGGCGGTCTGTGAGCTCGATGAGCTTGTCCACCAGCCGCGAGTGAAACCGGAGCAGCGTGATGATGGGTTTGGTCCGCCACTCATTGGAGTAAAAGCCCCGGCGGATGGGCGTATTGAGCTTATTGTCGATCCAGTCCTTGAGCTCTTCGCCTGTCATGAACGAGTCGATCTCCGCCTCCTCGCACTGGAAGCGACCCTTGAGCTCCGGTGGAGCGAGGGCCTTCAGAAAGGGGCTGCGGATCTCGGTGGGCAGCCCGATGTAGTCGTTGTCATAGAAGACCCAGAGGACCTTCCGTGGTGCCTTGGGAAGGCCGAACTCCTGCAACCGTATGAGCTCCTGAATGGGGGCGGCTGCCGGAACACCGGCGGTATAAACCGCCAAATCCTCCTGTTCCCGAAGAAGATTCACCCAGAAGCTCTCGTCAGGCACATCACACCCCATAGCAAAGGAATCCCCCACTGCGAATACGTCCAGCCGGTCATGGTTGCTGTACAGTCCGGGAGGGTTGCGAAACCCGATCTCGTCGGATTGATAGGTCACCCACCCGTATCCTTCATTGCCCAGAACCGTCATAACATCCGGAACCGGAGCCAGCCTATGGAGCCTCTCTCCGAACGGGTTGATCACCGGATACACCGGCTTTCCCTCCTCCCGCATCTTTCGAACGACCCGAAACTTCTGCCAGGGATTCTCCTCGTAAAGTCGAATCCCGACCTCGGCGAACACAAAGCCTACAGCGCAGGACACTAGAATCAGCAAGGTGTTCTGATTGGCCCGGCTTCCGCCTCTTAATCCCAGAACTCCGACTGCCGCGGCCAGCAACAGGAGAACCCCCATCAGCAGGAGAAGCCGAATAGAGTACTTGTACCAAAAGGGATCCCCGCTCTCCGTAAGAAAGGCCAGGGCAAAGACCGTGCTCAGGCAAAGCAGGGCGAAAAAAAGATTGAAGATCCGGGGAATCGTGTCCCCGGGCGACTGAAATCTCGTGCTCATTGTTGTTTGCTCTTTCGTTTTATTTATTTCCTGTGATCCTTTTCCCTTCACATTCACACGCGCTCCACCTTATGGAGCAATGACAGTGAACCTTCACAAACGTCCCGCGGATCGATTCGCGCCAGGCATTCCCTGCGTTCCCTCAGACAGCTCCGCCTCAAACCACATGGTGCACACGGCAGGTCTGAGAAGAGATTGACATTCTCGGCATAACCGGTCAATCCCGGGCTCACGTACCCCCCATAGACAATCACCGCCCGGGTCCCGACCGCATTGGCCAGGTGCATGAGACCGCCTTCCGGGGCCACCAGCAAATCGGCATGCCGAAGTACAGCCGCGGTGTCACGAACACCAGGAAGCCCGGTGGCATCCACGACCCCCTTCAGGAGGGATTTACCCCCTTCACCCACTTGAACCAGGGTCAAGCCCGAGTCCTTCAAACCGTCGGCCACCAGCTGCCACCTGGAGAACCCGTACTGCTTGTTCACCGTGAAGCTGTCCTTGGTATGAGGCTCAATCGCCACGTAAGGGCCGAGGTCTTCCAGGTAACGCCCGCCCGCGTCCAGCTCATCCTGGGTGAGATGGACCTCGCAGCGGACCTCCGGCCGGCTCACCCCGTAGGCTGCACAGGCGATCTCGATGGCGTGGCCTCCAGGCTTGTACATGATCCGGTCCTTGGTGATTCGAGTCCAGTAGTTGGCCTTCCGGTTGTCCAGCCTCAGCTCGCGGATCGGCTCCGACGTGTTCATTCGGTCCGTTATGACGGCCGGGTGATGCTGAAACACCTCGTCGTCGAGCACCTTCCGCGGAAAGGGAATCCGCCCGAACATCCGGTTCGTGAGTACCACCTTGCGCCCGGTATGCCGATGCACCTCGCGCGCCACCGCCGTCCACAGAATGTATCCTCCCAGACCCACGGGTCAATCCTCCCAGGTCATGTCACGGAATTCCAAGTGACTATGCGGGCGGTACATCAGGCCTCCAGGTCCTCCAGCAGGATCCGCTCATCGGCCTCCAGGTCTCTTTTTACCCGCCTGCCCACCACCTGATCCAGCATGTCCGCGCCCAGACCGCCCCCCGGTCTCTTCAACCCCAGCATGTTGCGCTCCAGGACCCGGCCGCGCCTAACGGGACCTTCCGCCACGATGCTCCGCCTCGCACTGGACCAGGCCTGCTTTTCCGCCTCCGCCACTCCCAGGGCCCCGTCCCCCCTGACCGTCTCGGCCAGCCGGATGTTCTCCACCATCCGCTTGAGATCGGTCGGATCCACGGCGAAGAAATGCCCCGAGCCCGTCCAGGAACGGTCAAGGGTGTAGTGCTTCTCTATGATCCGAGCCCCCATGGCCACGGCCACCGAGGGGATCACCATATGCGGGTCCGGCTCCGTATGATCCGAAAGGCCCACGATCATGCCGGGGTACCGGTTCTTGAGGGTTTGGATCCTTTGAAGGTTCGCCTGAGACGCGCCGGTCGGGTAGCTCAGGGTGCAGGCCATGAGCATCACCTGGTAATTGCCCTCTTGAAAGATGGTCTCCAGTGCCCGGTCGATCTCCTCTTCAGTGGAGGCCCCTGTGGAGAGCACAATGGGCCGGCCTATGCAGGCCACGTGCCTCAGGTGCTCGAGATTGGGAATGTCGCAGGAGGCGATCTTGAACAGGGGCATGCCCAGATCGGCCAGCATGTCCGTGCTTTCCCGGTCGAACGGCGAGGAAAACACCACAATGCCCTTTTCCCTGCCGTGCGCGAAAAGGGCCGAGTATGCTTCCCTGTCGAACCGGTCGAGCCTCCGATAGTAGTCCAGCTGGGAAATCCGCTCATCGCCCCAGAAGGAAACGGCGCTTCCGGTGACGAGCTTTTCCGCCCGGTAGGTCTGGAACTTGACTGCGTCCGCACCGGCCTCGGCCGCTCGATCTATCATCTCTTGGGCCACGTCCAGGCGGCACATGTGATTGCAGGCCGCCTCCGCAATAACCAGGGCGGGCTCGTTCTCGCCTATGGCGCGGCCCTCCACGTAAAGGGTTCCTGCAAAGGGGGAGAGGTTTCTTCGGGCCGTAGCCAGGTCGAAAGGCGTGTGTATGTTGGTGCAATCGTCCAACCAGGAGGAGGCATAGGGAAAGGGCTCGGCCTCCAGGGCCTTACGACTCAGCACTACCAGGGAGCCGTTTCTGAAGCCGCGGCGATCCACGGTGAACAGATCGTCGATGCCTTTGGACAACGCGTAGTCGAGAACCCCGCCCAAATCGCTTTGCCGGTCCGGATGATCCGGCTGCACGCCCACCACATGGCTTATGCGACCGTCGTCGATCGCCTGAAATGCGTGGCGGTAAACGTCGATGAGCGGGGTTTCTCCCCCCAGGCCCTCTCCTCTTCGAATCACCCTCACGCCCAAGCCTTCAGCGTGTTTAGCGATCTCATCGGAGTCCGTGGTAAGGACCACCGCGTCGATCCGGTCTGATCCCCGGGAATAGGCCACAGCGTGCTCGATCAGGGTCTTTCCTTGAACCTTCTGCAGGTTCTTGTTCGGAAGCCTGCCGGACTCCCCCTTGGCCGGCACCACAGCGACAATCATTTGCTCCTCCTGTCTTTTTCTTTCCCCTTGAACCTTTGAACCGCGTCCGTCAAAGGACGCGTGAGCTCCTGCAATACCGCATCGTCCAGCACGCCCAAACGTCGCAGCACTGCGATGTGGAGCCCGAGCAGACCGGCCCCGCAGGCGGCCATGACGATCCGGCTCTCCACAAGATGATCCACAAAAAGGGCCGACGCGCCCAGAGCCAGAAACACCCCGGCCACCGTTTCCATTCGAGAGAGGAACAAGCTGCCGAATGCTTTTCGAACCGTGTACAGCACGGCCACGCCCCGCGGTGCGATCCACACCGTACCGATGGCCAGGGGCTTGGCCGCACCTCCCACGGTGACGCCGGCCACCTGTAGCGGGATCAGCAGATAGGTCGCAAGAATGCGAACCGCCTGGCTGGGCAGTGTGAGCCAGAGAAAAATCCTATGTCGCTCGGTTGCATAGATCAGGCTGTGATAAGGCCGGAAAAAAAGCTTAACCAAGATCTCCAGGCTGAACACCCGCAGGATGAAGGCGGCGGTTTCAAAACCCTGGCCGTACATGGTCCGGATCAGCACGTCTGCGTAAGCCAGAACCCCGAGCGCTAGAAACGTGCCCAGCACGTTGCTCATGCGCACAATCTTTTCCATCTGTTGATCGAAGACACGGTCCTTGAGATTGGCCAGACGATAGGAGATTTCAGGAAGAAGCTGCTGGGAAACCGCCTTGACGATCACCAGAAAACCGCCGTACACCCGTTCGGCCACGGTCAGATAGCCCACGTGGGCCTCCGTGAGCAGATGCCCCACAAAAATCTTGTCTACATTGGCAATAGAAAGCGAAATCCCGGTGGACAAGGAGATGGGCAGGGCGAACCGGCAGTATTGCCTGCACAAATCCCATCGTGGACGGTGCCATCCGAGACCGAGACTGCGAATTCCATAAGGGACCGCCAGAACGATCAGGCAGAAGAACTCGATGGAAGGCAGCACCGCCACGAAGTACCAGTTCCGAAGAACCGTGCAGAAGATCACTACAAAGCCCAGCATCACCACGCGGGCTATGTTCCGCAGGATCGCCAGGGACACAAAATCCCGTCTCGCGGTGAGCACGTTGATGAAAACGTCGGACAAAGAGATCCAAAACAGGTTGCCCGTCACCAGGAGGTAGAGAAGAGGGTCGTCCGGCTTGAATACAAACACCAGAAACAAGGCCGACAGACCCAGAAACGCGGAAAGAAGCACGCACTTGATGGCCAGATAGGCGACGAACTCCGGACCGAAGGCCCCTTCCTTTTGGGCCATGTATTTCTGACCGGCCCGATCGATCCCCAGGTCCACCACGAATCGCAGCAGTCCCACCAGACCGGTCATGTAAGCGATCCGGCCGATGACCTCGATTCCGTAGATGCGCACCACGAGAATGGAGACCGCGAACCCCACAACCGCGCCAAAGGCGCTGGAGGCCACGTTGATGTAAGTGTGCCGGACGAGCAAGGAAGCTCACTCACCCCCTATCAAAGGTCTCTTCCAAGCCAAGGTAGTTCCGGCGAATCGCCGCTTCATTCAGGAAATACTTGTTCTTCACCCGGCGCATGTCGCCTGCATGGTCCGCCTGCATCAGCTCGTCCAGCGCCTGAAAAATCCGAGCTCGATCAACCTCCAGGGGGAGATCCACCACCGGATCTTCTTCATAGATCGCAGCCATACCCCGGTACCCCCGCTTGACATGGAAATTGAGGACCTTCTTCTCCAGCATGACGATCTCTTGAATGCCCGTGCTGTCGAAGTTGACCACCAGGTCCGAGACATGCATGAGCTCCAGGCTCGTGGGTGGGTCAAAGGAGACATCGTAGAAATACCTGAACGGACGCAGCAGCCAGCGCAGGTAAGGAGTCACCGGGTTCTTCCTTCGGGTCTTGTAAAGAATGACATGCCCCCACTCCCGGGCATAGTCACAAAGCCACCGGAGGATCGGCCTGGTTTCCACGTAGAACTTTTTCTGAGGGCCGAACACGAACAGAAATTGTTTGTCCTCAGGCAGGTGGTACTTGCTGAGAATCGTCTCCCGATCCAGGTCGGGCAAAACGAGATACTGGGAATACCCCGTGTAGCGGAACTTTCCCTCCTTGTCCCGCGCTGCGTGTTCTCCGGCCATGTACTCCGATTGAAAGAGGATGATACGGGCTTTGTCGTAGTACCAGCCCAAGGTTCGGTTGAAGTCCGTCATGTGGGTGATGACGTAGATGTTGAATCCATGGTCTGTGTAGGGTTCTTCTCCGAAGGGCATGCCCTCCAGCGTGAACAGATTGACGATGCCCTGCCGCCTGCACTGCTCGGCCAGGTCCGCCGCGCTCTTGAACCAGAGTCTCGAGTAGGGGGTCAGGCGATCCAGGTGCCGGCGGTTTCGAATGGGGCTGGTGGGCTTTTCGTCCTCCTGGTACACGAAAAACACTATGTCGTAACGCTCTTCCCACAACCGAGCCAGCGGCATAAAGGCCTTGAGGTAGGTGATCTCCTTCAGGACAAAGCCCAGCCTGGTACGCCCGCCCACCCGGCCGGTCTCCCGCGCCCGATCCTCTGCGGCAAGGCCGGCGGCCATTCGTCGATAATAGATTCGGCGGATTCCTTCCAAGGCGCGCTTGATTCGGCCCAGGACCGGCCGGCCCTTGTCCATGTATGCGGGGGCGGGTTGTTTCAAAAAGACTCTACGGGAAAAAGGATCACCTTCGGGAACCGCTCATGGCCAAATCCCCTTCCAGAAAACGGAGCTCCTGAACGCCGCCGCCGCCCGGAAATCGAATCCGGCCGAGATACTCGAAGGACCGGTTCAGCATGATCACCTGACCCTCCGTGCTCCCTCGGTCGCCGCGGTCGGCCGTTTCCGAGCCTCCCACTAAAACGTTGTCTCGGTTTACTGCGAGCCCCCGGGTGAACAGGCCCGGCTCCCGGTACACGGGCTCTCCGTCCACCACCAGGCTTCCGCCTCGCGAGTCGCAGTGCCACAGCCTGCCGTCGATCACCGCTACATTGTGGGCACTTCCGCTCTCCGTGGGAATCACGCGCATGGGCCGCCATTGCGAATCCAGGACCAAAATCTCGCTGTCCTTGCCCGTCTTGGCGCTCTGGTTGTGCGCCACCACATAGATTGCCTCTTCAGCGGCGAACACCGAGTTGAAGTGCCTGTAGTTGGACGAGACCCTGCCGTTTTCGAGGGACCCGCAGGGATGGATCATTTGAAGGCGTTTTCCATGGCCATCGTAGCACATGATAGCGTTGTTGTAAGTATCCACCACAGCCAAACGGCCGTTCACCACGTCCACCTGATGGACGCCGGTGCTCAGGAACCGGGCCAAGCTCCGTGTCTCACCGTCCTGAAGGTCAACCCTCAATAGGCGTCCGAAGCTCCTGGGGATCCTCTGAAACACATACCATTCCCGGGAACCGGCGGCGGAGGCCACGCCGTAGACGCTTCCTCCGAACAGCCGCCATGCCCGGCCTTCATGGACATACAGCAGGCCGCTCTGGGTGCCCGCCAGAAACGGGGGCAGGTATCGGGTCCGCCCCTCCGGCCGAACCTCGACCCAAGGATTGCAGGGCGGATCCACCCGCAATGCACCCAGGAGCCCCAGGGTGTACTGCGCGTCCTGTCGAATCCGGCTGAGTGCGTTGCGCGCACGCCTGTGGAGCCGGGAGCGGATAGCGCTGCCGGATTCGTGGCTCGTTGCATGGGAAGGGAACCTCACTCCACCTCCGTCCACTGCGGCACGGGAAGAAGCTCGCCCGCATTTCTTAGCACCGCTATCCGGCAGTCTTTTCCGGCTGTTTCCCGAGCGAGGGATACGGCCTCTTGGACATTCCTTGCGTGAATGAATCCCATGCTCTCGGCCATGTGCTTGGGGATGTGGGGGCTGACCAGGATGCCTGACACCCGGCCGCAGATAATGCGCCCGATCGCCACCAGGGTGTAGGCGAGCAGCTTGTTGGAAAACAGGCCTGCCTCCACCTCTTCGTACAGTGCCTCAGGGTCTCGAAACCCCCTGTTTTCGAAGTCCGGGAACTGGGGGGATACACCCTCAGGGCACTCCGCGGCCAGCACGATCACACCTCTGTCGCGCACGATCAGGTCGGCCGCACACACCGCCTTGATGGCCTGTCGCAGGTCGATGTCCGTGGGAAAGGCCTCGGCTATGACCACGTCCGCCGGCTCCGCCACCTCCACCCCGTAGTGTGCACGGCTGGTGCGAACGCCCTCGTGGTGGGCCGCCTGCGGATCGCCCGCCACCACTTCGGCCACCGTGTCTCCGACCATGACCGCATCCACGATACAGGTGAGCCCCACCGTTCTGCAGACCTCACGGATGGCCGAGCGTACCGGGTTCTCCTCGACGCCCAGAATCTCACGCATGGCGTAGGACAGGGCCCCCCAGTGGGTGTCCGCAATGGTGGCTTCGCCGCAGATGCCGGGCATGATGACCTTGCCCCCACCGGAAAACCCTGCCGTAGCATGGGGAATAATGTTTCCCAAGGCCAAAATGGCGTCCGCCTCCAGGGCCATGCGGTTGATCACCACCTCAAGGCCGCCCTCCGGAGTTCCAAGCGTTTCCAGGGCGGCCGGATCGTCCCATGCGTGATTGTCGATGCGGTACCGTTTAACAATCCCGGGACCGAACTTGGCCCGGATCTCTTCCGGGCGCATGAAGCGGTGGGTGCCGAGCCCGATGAGGAAGCGAAGATTATCGTCAGGTACGCCGGCCGCCTCGAGCTCCCGCAGCACGGGGGGCAAAAGCCGCCGTAGCGGGGTCGGCCTGGTGTTGTCATCCGTCACCACAAGCACGCGCCGGCGCCCCCGCAGTCGGTCCCGAATCCTCGGCCCGTGGCAGGAATCCGTGATCCGATCCTCGATCTCGTTGTCGCGGAGCCCGGCAGGGGGCGGAGACGGAGAAAACACCCCGATGAGGTCCTCGTCATGGACCTGAAAGGTTCCCAGGGAAGGTCTGGTGAGGTGAAGGGTTCGTTTCACGCCTGGTCGCGGTAGAGGGGACGCCACTCCTGAAGAATCTTCTCCGCCTCCCAGAAGGTGAACCGGGAGATGATTCGAATGCTCTCCTCGGGCAACATGGTGATGTGGCCGATCCGCCGGCCCAGGATCTCTTCCCGGCCGATGTGGTCCGATAGGGTGAGCAGGACCGCCCCGTTCTCCTTGTAGAGGCCCTCACGTTCCAACCTCAGCTTGCGGGTTTTCTGGAGCGGAACCAGCCCGTTCCGCTCGTGCCGGTAGCAGTAAGCGAGCTCCTCGCACACCGACACCACGCTGTCCAGGTCGAAGATGGAGAGGGTGTCAATGGCCTTTTCAATGTGCCTCTTCCTGCGAAGCGGTGCATTGACGTATAGCAGCATTACCGCATCCGGCCTATAACCGTCCCGGAAAGCCAGCTGATCGAGCACATGCACCAGTACCGGCCCGATCCTGGTGTGTGGACGGGAAATCTCCGGGGGACGGAAAACGGTGCCCACGTCCGGAAACGCCCGGTTCACATAGTCTATGACGCCCTGGTCGTCCGTGCTCACCACCACCCGATCCAGCATATTCGTGCGGCCCGCTTCAAAAAGCGTGTGCCAGATGAGGGGTCTCCCTGCAATCTCTTTGAGCGCAATCCCCTGGTACACGTTGGAATGCCGAATGGCCGGGACCACAGCCAGCACCCTGGGGGTCTTTCCGTTTAGCCTGCTCTCCACGAAGTTCCGTTTGATCCGCCTGCGTGTGCTCAGGATCCGTTCATCGTTACGTGTGAGGCTCTCCGAATGCCGGCGATAGTAGAACAGGGGGACATTGACGTTGTAAGGCTGGTACTGCTCCAGGAACCGGATCCACAAATCATAGCCGTCCTGGCACTGAAATTGCTCGTCATACCCGCCCAGGGAAAGCAGGCATTCCTTTCGGATCATGGTACAGGCCCCGTGGGCCGGCAGGTCCAGAAGGTCCACCTCCTCGCCGATCTTCTTTCTCCTAACCAGTTCCAGCACCTCTCCGTGCTCGTCCACGAGGAAGTAATCAGGATAAACCAATCCCACGTCTTCATGGGCGTCCAGAGCGCCGGACAGGACCAGGAGGGCGTTTTCATCCAGAAAATCGTCGGCGTCCAGTCGCATGATGTACGAACCGTTTGCAAGCCGAAGGGCGATGTTGTTGGAAACCGTGAGCCCCTGGTTCTCCTGGTGGATGATCCGGATGTTTTCCCGGCCTTGGTAAATGCCGAGCACGTCCCGGGTGTCGTCCGTGGAACCGTCGTTGATGATCAAAAGCTCCCAGTCCCGAAAGGTCTGTTTCAGCACGGAGTCCACGGCCTGGCGAATGTACCGGCCGTAATTGTAGGCCGTCATGTACACCGTGACCTTGGGAGGCCTTCCACTGTGATGGAGTTGGTTTCCGTCCATAGTTGCGTTTACAGATACGACAAAGCCGCGCTTTGTGTCCTCCGGGTTACGTTCCTCGCAGCGCCTTAGCCTGTTCCACGTAAAAACAGAACAGCCTCCCACCAACGAGGAAGGCTGTTTCCCGCTCAAGGGCCTGTGGTCGAAAACTCAGGGTTTCAACCCCGGCGGAGCCGAAAGCGAGGCGCTGTCAAACCGTCTCTTGGGTTGCGTGACATCAAAACAAGGCATAGATGAACGGCGCCACAGCACTGCCTTCCGTGAACACGATGAGCATGCCCAGCAGTGAGAGCATGATCACGATGGGAAGCAGCCAGTAGCGCTTCCGCATTCTCAAAAACTCCCAAAACTCTCCTATCAACGTTTGTTTCCCCATATTCCTTTCTCCACAAATTAAACAGGATGTGACGAAATCGTAAAAACTGTATTCTCTCGCAAAGACGACAAGACGCTAAGAAAAGACCTTTCAATATCGAACAGTTCACTTTTTGCGGTCTTTGAGACTTGGCGAGATATTTTGACTTTTTGCGAAATCATCAGGATGTGCGAATCGCGAAACGCACCTCAAAAGCGCTTGTGGAATCGTTCCCTGGGTTGTGCCGGCTCTTCTCGCTCGATCCAGTAGGTGTCAGCGTCCGGGTCGGGTTTCAGGGGCAAGGGCCTTCCCCCGAACAGTCGCTTGAGCCAAGCCGAAGGCGTGATCACGAGATAGTAAGCCAGGGTCAGGATGATCGAGGTGATCGTTCTGCCGATCGCATGTGCCACCTTGAGCCAGCCTGCGTGCACGGGCTGCATCGGCCCGGGAAGGGCGAGGAACAACAAACCCATGAAGCCCAGCACGCCGAAGAGCGCCATGGGAATGATCTTGTCGCGCCAGAGGGCCAAGGCGAACAGCGCCCCGAAAAAGACCAGGGCGATCAGGCCGAACTTTCGTATCTCTTTCCGTTCAGTCGAGGATAAGCTCATCTCTCCACTCTTTCCCTTCCTGCCAGGCGGGCTGCTCCTCCTTGAACAGGATGCAGTCCTCCATCACCAGAACGTCCATCTCAGTCCGCATGAAACAACGGTATGCGTCCTCCGGAGTACAAATGATGGGCTCACCCCGGACGTTGAAGCTCGTGTTCACGATGACCGGGCAGCCCGTGATCTCCTCGAAGGCCTGAATCACGTCGTAGTAATCCGGCTTGGTGTCCCGGCTTACGCTCTGGATCCGTGCCGAGTAATCCAAATGGGTCACGGCGGGGATGTCGCTCCGCTTGTGCTTGAGCCTCTCCATCATTCCCAGATGGTCTCCCTCGGGCTGGCGGTTCCGCCTCTCCTCTCGCACGTCGGCCACGAGAAGCATGTAGGGGGTGGGCCGGTCGATCTCGAAGTAATCCGATATGCGGTCCTCCAGGACCGTGGGAGCAAACGGTCTAAACGACTCGCGGTACTTGATCTTGAGGTTCATGACGCTCTGCGTGTCCACGCTTCGGGCATCCCCCAGGATGCTTCGGGCGCCCAGAGCCCTGGGCCCGAACTCCATCCGGCCCGCCATGTACCCGACGATCCGGCCCTGGGCGATCTGCTCCGCGATGATCCGGTTCCGCTCCTCCCCGTTCAAGCGGTGAAAGGGGTAGCCCTTTCCCTCCAGAAAGGAAACCACCTTGTCCGCGGTGAACGACGGGCCCAGGTAGGATCCGGCCTGGCTGTCACAGCCCGGAGACACGCATCGCTCGTTTTCCAGGTACCGGTGCCAGACCGACAGGGCCGCGCCCAGGGCGCCGCCCGCGTCTCCTGCGGCGGGCTGAATCCAGATGTCCTCGAACGGCCCCTCCCGAAGGATTCGGCCGTTGGCCACACAGTTCAAGGCCACGCCCCCGGCCAGGCAGAGGTGCCTCATCCCGGTCTCCCGGTGCACGTGGCGCATCATGCGAAGGACCGCTTCCTCGGTGACCGCCTGGATGCTCGCCGCGATGTCCATCTCGCGCTGGGTGATCTCGGTCTCGGGCTTGCGGCGCGGTCCGTCGAACAGCCGGGCGAAACGCTTATTCGTCATGCGCAGACCGCCCAGAAAATCGAAGTAGGATAGATCCAGGCGAAGCGACCCGTCCTCCTTGAGATCGATGAGCTCGTCCAGAATGCGGTCGCGATACATGGGCCTTCCATAGGGGGCCAGGCCCATGAGCTTGTACTCCCCGCTGTTCACCTTGAACCCGGTGAAGTAGGTGAACGCGGAGTAGAGCAGGCCCAGGGAGTCGGGGAAGTGAAGCTCCTTGAGCAGGGTGATCCCGTTTCCGCGTCCCGTGCCGTAGCTCGCCGTGGCCCACTCCCCCACCCCGTCCACGGTCAGGATCGCCGCCTCCTCAAAGGGCGAAGGATAGAACGCGGAGGCGGCGTGGGACTCGTGATGCTCCGTGTACAGGACGTCCCCCTCGTACCCGATCTCGCGCTGGATCACCTTGGGAATGTGGAGCTTCTTGCCGAGCCAGAGGGGCATGGCCTCGAGCCAGGAGCGGAGGCCTCTCGGCGCCACGGTAATGTAGCTCAGGAGAAGGCGCTCAAAGGTCAGGAACGGCTTGTCGTAGAACACCACGTAGTCCAGCCCATCCGCCGGGACACCGGCCTCCTCGAGGCAGTACTGGATGGCGTGCGCGGGGAAACGGGGGTCGTGCTTCTTCCGGGTGAACCGCTCCTCCTGGGCCGCCGCCACGATCCGCCCGTCCTGAAGCATCACGGCCGCGCTGTCGTGGTAAAAGCAGGAAATCCCGAGAATGTTCATCTCAATGCAAGCCTTTCTCTTCTTGGGAGCGGTCGCTCACGGATGGCAATCGCTCGAGGACTTTCGTGTAACGCGCCGGCGCGGGCGTCCTGGAAAGCGCGTCTCCCTGAACCCTTTCGTACCATTTCGCAGCCTCCTCGAGCCGACCGGCCTTCTCCGAGCTCTCCCCGAGGTAAAAATACGCCAGGCCATGCCACCGGTTCTTTGGAAAGGCGCGCACCCACGCTTCCATCTCTCGCAGGCACGCGTCATAGGCCCCCATGTCCCGCAAGGTCTGGGCTCGAAAGAACGCGGCTTCCGCCCGAAGGATCTCCCTTGTCACAGGCTGGTAGTCGATCCGAAGGACCGGCGGCTCGAACCCGTCCTCGCCTGCCAGGATGCGATCGTAGTCGTTCAGGGCGGATTCGAACCGCCCTGCCAGCTGCTTCATCCGCGCCCGGGTGAAGAGATCCGTGCGGCTGATGCGAAAGTAGAGATCCTGGTACCCTTCCAGAAACGCTTCCCCGAAGAGGTCGTAGTAATAGTCCATGTACGTGAGTCCCATGGGAGCGCTCGGGATGTGGATCTCCCAGTCGTGCTCCGGCTCGTACAGCCGGAAGTAGGGTTTCAGGCTCTCCCCCTGCAGCTGCTGCACCGCGTCGAACTGCGGGCTGTGAAGCGAGGAGCCCATCCGCCGGACCTGCTCCAGCGTGGCGATCTCCCCCTGCGGCGTGGTGAAGACGTACCCGTGGAACGGGTCGAGCATGCGGAGCATCCCGTCCAGCGCGAGGCCGCACACCGTGTGGTGGGATACGTCATCGTACCCGAACAGGGTCACATACCCGCCGTTCACCCCGACCCTTCTCGCCAGCATGGCCAGGATATCCGACTGCCGGCTGCACCATGCCACATTGCGCACCAGGACCTCGAGAATGGAGTCCCCGGCGGCCCGCCCCCCGGGCGGCGTGTACAGGTGCTCGTGGACGTAGTGAAAGAGGCGAAGCCCCTTCTCCCGATCCGAGGCCGCGTCCCCAGCGACGTTCTCGGCCATGACCTTGAGCAGCAGCTGCTCGTGCATCTTGTCCCGAATGTACTGGGTTCCCAGGAGGGTCAGGGCAGGAGATACCCCCAACAGGATGACGAGGAAAAGGAGGAACCACCGTTTCTTGCGCCACGGTTTCATCCCCCGCTTCCCTGCACCACCTCGCCTTCAGTCGACAAGCAAGAAAAGCCCTTCACCGCCCGGGCGCGCTTTTCCCTCCGGATCTTGTGAAGCTCCGCGTCCAGGACATCCGGCTCCCGATTCTTGCTCACCGGATGGTCCAGGTGGTACTGAAGGGCCATGAACCAGAGGTTCCTGCAGCGCACCCCGTCGTGAAAAAGGCGGTAGCAGATATCCGAGTCCTCCCGCCCCCAGGCGGCGTCGAACACCTCGTCATACCCGTCCACGCGAAGAAAGTGCTCCCGCGTCATGGACAGGTTGCACCCCCGAAGGGATGTCTGAAACCTTCGAGGCCGGGACAGGATCCTTCCCAGGCGGGGAGCTCGAAACGCGTTCTTCCGGTTCTCGAGACCGGGAGTCATGGGTCCAGGTGAAGAACCGAGTCTTCCCGCCCTCAGCACCTGCCCGGTCAGGCCCTTGGGAAGAAAGGCCCGCTTGCCCTGGCTGAACCAGCCGGGATTCCCCATGGACAGGTGGTCCTCGATGAAACGCGGGTGCAGGACCACGTCGTGGTCCACGAAGATCAGGTAACTCGACTCGGTATGGCGAACGCCCAGGTTTTTCACCTGGGCCTGACGAATGCCGTTGTCTTCATGTCGTACATGCCGCCATGTGATCCGACTGTTCTCCAGGACATCGCGGATTGCCCTCTCCGTTTCCGGCCCGGATCCGTCATCGGCCACCACCACCTCGTCGGGGCTTCGGGTCTGCCCCTTTACCGAACCCAGGACGGCAGCCAGGGCCTCAGGCCAGTTGTAGGTGGTAATGATCAGTGCGACGCGCATAAACCCCAAAGGATAAAGGTGAAAGGTTAAAGGCTACGAAAGGAGCTTTCGATAAAGGTTTTCATACTGCCGAACCACGGAGGAGAGCTCAAACTCCCCCTGAATCCGTTCCCGGGCCTTTCGCCCCATCTCGTGCCGCTTTTCCTGCCCCGCGGCCAGGAGCTCCTCCCACCCCCTTGCCAGCGCTTCCGGATCTCCGGGCGGCACCACAATCCCGGTGTCGCCCACAATGGATCGGGCATCCCCCACGTCAGTCACCACGCAGGGCACCCCGCAGGCCATGGCCTCGCCGATCGTGTTGGAAAAGCCTTCCCCAAAGGCGGAGGACGAAGAGGCAATATCCAGGCCCGCTGCAATGCGCGCCACATCGTCCCGTTGCCCGAGGAGGTGGACCCTCTTCTCGAGCCCTTGGGGAATCCAGGAGACCAGCTCCCGGTTTTCCGGCACCACGCCCCGCCCGACCATCACGAAATGGGCGTGGTCGTCCCGCTTCGAGAGAATCTCCGCGGCGCGCAGGAAGTTCCGCTGATCCTTCATGAGGTCGAAGCGTGCGATCAGGCCGATGAGATTCACATCCCCCGGAAGCCCGAGCTCGTGAAGGAGACGGTCCCGGGCTTCCGGGTCGGAATGGAACCCCGTGGTGTCGAACCCGTTGGGAATCAGCACCATGCGATCCGGTAGATAGCCCCGTTTCCGGTGAATTCTCGCTCCCTCCCGGGAGTTCACCACAATGGCGTCGGCCAGAGGGGAAAGCACGCCGCAGAGCCGGACCGTGAGGGCTGTCAAGGGCCGGTACTGCCGAAGGCGCATGTCCGAGCAGCGAATACCCCACACCACCCGTCTCACCTCGGCCACCCGTCCCATGATCAGCCCGAAGAGGTCGGCATGATACAGCCAGGACTGCACGATGTCCACGGATTCCTGTTTGAGCAGCTGGTGGAACTTGGCAATTCCCCCGGGCGTGGGCTTTCCAAGGCCCATGCCCAGTTGAAAGACCCGCACCCCGGCCTCTGCGATCTTCTCCCCGATCGGCCCCTTGTCCGTCATGGACACCACTATGCACCTGAACCGCTCCCGGTCCATGCGGGCGACGAGCTTGCAGAGCATCTGCTCGGCCCCGCCCATGTTGAGCTCGGTGATGACGTGTGCAACGCTGATGGGGCGAGGGTTCATCCGATCAACACCGACTCATACCCACGCACCGCATTGACGCACTGCCAGGCATCGGGGAGCAATCTCTCTGTATCCATGCCTTCCCATGCCCTGGTTCGGACGATCTCGATCAGCCGGGCCGCCATGGCGAGGATGTCCTCGACAGGCACGAGCCAGCCGTTGCTCCCTTCAGTTATGATCTCGCCGGTCCCCCCCGGGCAGTCGAATGCCAGCACCGGTGTGCCGCATGCCAGGGACTCCAGTACCGCATTGGGGGATCCTTCGTACCTGGACGCGGAGACGAACAGGTCTGCATTGGCCATGTAGGGATAGGGGTTGTCCCGATGCCCGGCAAACACCACCGCATTCTGAAGCCCCAGCTCCTTTGCCAGGCCTTTGAGTACAGCCGCCTCCGGCCCGTCTCCCACCAGTGTGAGCCTGAGTCCGGCAGCCTCGGGGACTGCCGCGGCCATGGCCCGCAGCAGCAGGTCATACCCCTTCTGCCTGTTCAGCCGGCCCACGGAAACAACGTGGACGCCGCCTCCCTGGTAAGGATTCCCACCCTCGCTCATTTGCGCGCGAACCCTTTTCGTATCCACGGGGTTCGGAAGGATCCGGATCTTTTCCGGGTGCAAACCCATGGACCGCACCATGTCCTCTTTCATATACCGGGAGTTGCATAGGACGCCGCTGGATCGCGGGTACAGGAGGCGGTAGAGGAGGCCGTAGGCCCTCGGGTGGGCCGTGCTTCTAAGCCGGGCGCTCGGCGTGTTGGCCTCGCGTACCAGCAACCGGGTGTGGCGGGGCAGAAGAATCTTTACCGCCAGGAGGACCAGGTTCAAGTGGCTGACCGTAGTGACCACCACACGGGGTCTGAGCCTTCTAAGGCATCGGATCAGACCGGGAACAGCATGCCTCAGGCGGCCTGCGTTCATCATGTACGTGGGCAGGGACTCGGGCAGATCCAGCCTCAAGGGCCCCCAGGGGTTCACCACCACCAGCAACGGGGCCGCACGTTCCCGATTAAGGTGTCGGGCCACGGTCAGAATAACCCGCTGCGCTCCGCCGGCTTCTAGATCCGCCAGCACAAAGGCCACCCTTGGGACCGGCGACCGGGATGCCCGCTTCACCGCTTCTCCAGAACTACGAACAGCCGAAAGGCCAGGTACCGGGCCATAGGTGCGAGGCGCTCCTCCAGCGCCTGAAGCAGCGGGAGGAGAAAAACCGGGCACAGGGACGGCTTGTGAAACCCACCGCTGAGAGGGTAAATGAAAAAGTCCATTCTGTCCTGGTGGATCGTCTTCAACCCCGGAAACATCCCGGCAAGACCGTTCCTGTACCGTCCGAACAGGAGTCCGGGCAGGGCCTGGTTGCCCTTGAACGGGTCTTTTCCTTCCGTGCCGCACCCCTCTAACGGGTTCGCCTCCATGGACAACCCTTCGTGGTGCAGGAAGCGGTAGACCGGGTAGGAGAGCGCCGAGACGAACGGCTCCATCATGAGGATCCGGCCGCCGGGCCGGAGAGCCCTCTGCGCCTCCTGGAAGAATGCAACAGGGCTGGACAGGTGGTGCAGCACATCTAAAAGCACCACGTTCCCAAAGGCCTCCTGTTTGAACGGAAGCTCCTGAGCGTCCGCCACCGCATCCAGCCAGTGCTCGAACACCAGATCCGTGCTGACGGCCTCAGGAAAATACTCCTTGAGATGACCGCTTCCCCCGCCCAGCTCCAGTACGGGGCCCGGCCCCATCCACCGCCTGATATGCCCGTACCACCGGGAGTAGAGCCGCCTCAATACCTCCTTGGACTCCCAGACGACCTTTCTTTGCTTGAGGGGGTCGGAGCAAGTCCTCATCGCAGGGAGCTCTGGTTCATCTACTGCCGGAACCTCGAGGACTTCATCTTTTTGTATGCAAACAGGGTCATTCTCAACAACAGCCACCCATGTCTGAACCGGCTGATGTTCGTACTCCCGTAAGTACGCTCTCTGTACCGTATGGGCACCTCCACCACCTTGAGGTTCTGCTTCACCGCCCCGAAGATCAGATCAAAATCGCCAAACGGATCGAACTCCCCGAAGTAGGAACGGTTCGCCTGAATCTTCTCGTAGTCGCTGCGAAAAAGCACCTTGGTCCCGCACAGGGTGTCCTTGAACCGCTGGTTCAGGAT
>CAZQCK010000010.1:0-41654 GCA_964591925.1 uncultured Desulfobacterales bacterium | reverse complement strand
TACTAAGGATCCCGAAACAAACCCGGCACCCGCATCCTGGTTGCCGGCTCCCTCCATCCTATCGTTGAATTGTACACCTGAGGCCACGATTTCCCACATGAAAAATCGGATTTCTTGAGGCCGTTCACACGCCGTCAACACAACCGGTCACCGGCCGGGGAGCTTCACCCCGATTCGAAAAAACGCGCCTTCCATCCCTGGATTCATAGATGACCCGGGCTTCCCGGGGAAGATAAGTTGTCCGGTCCTGCGCAAAGGATGCGCGAATGACATACCGGGCCAAGTTTTCCATAAACTCGGCATGACGGGGCAGGATGCGGAAGCCGGCGTGGACATGGAATCCTGAATATCGCCACCCCATGTGGTTTTCGATTAGTTCCGGTGAATCTTTTGTCCATTCAGGAGCATTCAAACACCTTATGGCGAAAGATTACTTTTTTGACAAATTCGTAAAAACTGTATTCTCTCGCAAAAATACGCTGAAGAGATTAGTGGCTTTCTGCATGGCGGAAAATCACCCGAACCTTTTCTTCTATCTTCTCTTCAGTCCAGTCCGGGTTTTGACAACGCAATCCGGCTGCTTTCAGCTCCCTCGCTGAATAGTATGGGTCCATGGCCACCTTCAGTTTCTGTGAAGGTGTCAAGGCCTTGAGAATCCTCTTTTGTTCAGGATGCCATGAATTTCATGCGATCAAGTAATAATAGGCGGCCGGTAATGCGTAACATATTAGCCTCCTTTGCGGAGGTTACGACTTTCTTTCCCGAATCTCTTTCATGCGGCGCAGAATGCGCTCCTCTATCCCCCGGCTCGTGGGCGAGTAGAACGTGCGCGTCCGCAGACCGTCCGGAAGGTAGTCCTGCCGCACCCAGCCTTCCGGATGATCGTGGGGGTAGCGGTACCCCCGGGCGTAGCCGGCCTCCCGCATGAGGCGGGTGGGCGCGTTCCTGAGATGCAAGGGGACCGGGCGCGCCCCTGTCTTTCGAATCTCCTCCTTGACAGCCTTCTCCGCCCGATAGAGGGCGTTGCTCTTGGGGGCGGAGGACAGGTACACCGCCGCCTGGGCCAGGGCCAGCTCCCCTTCCGGAGGCCCGATCTTCTCCCAGGTCTCGAACGCGGCCAGGGCCGCTCTGAGCGCATTGGGGTCTGCCATACCCACATCCTCGGACGCACAGCGAATCATACGTCTTGCAATAAACAAGGGGTCCTCCCCGGCCTCCAGCATTCGGTAAAGCCAGTAGAGTGCGGCTTGGGCGTCGCTTCCCCGAAGGCTTTTGTGGAATGCGGAGATCAGGTTGTAGTGCTCCTCTCCGTCCTTGTCATAAGACAAGGCCTTGCGATCCAGGGCGCGTTCCACCTCCCCCAGTCCCACTTGCCCGGCACTGGTATCGGAATCAAGGCAATCCAGGACCGCCAGCTCCAGGTTGTTCAGGGCCACCCGGGCATCCCCGCCCGAGAGCTCGATGATGTGGTCGACGGCCTCCTGTAAAACCTCCACCCCGGTTCCGGCCAAACCCGCCTCCGAATCCTCCAGCGCCCTCTGCAGGATGGTTTCCAGATCTTGTTGCCCCAGGGGATGCAGCATCAGGACCCGGGAGCGTGAGAGCAGGGGCGAGATTACCTCAAAAGAGGGGTTCTGGGTGGTGGCGCCGATGAGCACGATGCAGCCGCCTTCCACGTGCGGCAGAAAGCCGTCCTGCTGAGCCTTGTTGAACCGGTGGATCTCATCGACAAACAGTACCGTGGGGCGACCCTCCGCCTGAAAAGACGCCTGGGCCTCCTCGATGATCCTTCGGACGTCCTTGAGCCCTGAGGTGACGGCGGAAAGGGAGCGAAACGCCACCCCGGACTCCTGCGCCAGGAGCCTGGCCAGGGTGGTCTTGCCGGTCCCTGGCGGGCCCCAGAGGATCATGGAAAACAGGCGTCCCGCATGAAGCGCCCTCAGCAGAGGGGAACCGGGGCCGATCAGATGCTGCTGGCCCACCATGTCCTCCACCCGGCGGGGACGCATGCGATCCGCCAGCGGTATGCGGGAGTGATCCTGCTGTTGGTTCATGTCCCGGCTTTTCCTCGTCTTGTTATTTCCGCCCCAAACGGGTCAAGCGCCTTTCACCGGCATGGCCCGGTGGTGGTAGGGGTCGGAAAAGACCTGCAGGACCTGCGAGGTAAAGGTATTCATGAACAGGGGTTTTCGAGCGATCAGATCAAAGGCCGCAGGATCGCCCCTTTCTTGTCCCCGGCCGTTTTGCGCAATCAGGACTACAGGTACGTTTCCGTGGCGTTTCTTGATGAGTCCGGCCAAGGCCGCATCCCCTCCGCCGGAGTCTTCCAGGCCCTCGAGAACAATCCCGCCATAGCTCCCCCGCTGAAGCCTTCCCAGACCCTCTCGGGCGCTCGAGGCCGTCATGACCCGCCACCCCTGTGCGGAAAAACAGCGGTCCATCAACACCCGCACAATATCCGTCACCGCGATCACCAGGACCTTCTCCGTGCGCCTGGGCGCAACAGCGGGTGTTTTCTCGGGCACGGATTCGGAAGGGGTCACGGGAATGCGAACACGAATTTCCGTGCCTTCCCCTCTTTCGCTCGTAACCTCCATTTCTCCGCCGTGCCTGCGAATCACCGCATAGGCCACACTCAGTCCCAACCCCGAGGCCTCTTTGCCCCGAGTGGTGAAAAAGGGATCGAAAATCCGGTCCATGACCTGCTCCGGAACCCCCATCCCGTTGTCCATGATGGTGAGGTGAGCCTGACCGTCGCTCTCCTCGGATGTCACGTACAGGTCTCCTCCTTCGGGCATGGCCTCCAAGGCGTTTCGAACCAGGTGCGCGATGACGTCCCTGAGCTCCTCAGGGTTTCCCGTGATTCGCGGACCGGATCGAAGGTAGGTCTTCACCCGGCAGGAAGAGGATGCGGAGTTTCCCAACGAAACCGCTTCTTTCACCACATTCCTCAGATCAAACACCCTGGACTCCGTGGGCTCCATATCTTCCCGTGCGATCATCTTCAGCTGATGTGTGGTGCGCAGAGCATCATCCATAATGTGCTCGAGGGCTCGAAGCTCAGGGGCCATGGGGCCTTGCCCGGTCTTCGGGGCCGCCTCCTTCAACCGCTGGATCCGGGTTTGCAAATCTGTGCAGTGCCGGCCGAACCATCCGGCCAGGGCGGAAGCCATGGTCAAAACAGCCTCCATCTTCTTGGAACGAAGGCGGTTTTCCTCCCTCTCTCTTCGCTTGGCCATGGGCGTGAGACCGACCACAAAGGCCCGCTTGCCACGAAGCAGAATTTTCCGCACCCGGACCTCATAGGGCAGGAGGTCTCCGTCACGGGACACTATGGCGGCTTCGTACTGCTCGGGCACGGCTTTGCGTGCGAGCCGGCGGGCATGTACTTCATGGACTTGCGCTCTGGAACCCGGTCCCACGATATCCAGAAAATCCCTGCCCAGGAGCTCGTCAGGGGCGTAGCCCAGCTGCTCGGTGACGCTGTTGTTGACATCCACCACCCGGCCGTCCCGGATCACGAAGAGTATGGAAGGGGCTGCGTGGTATACGGATTCCCGGTGCTGTAGCATGGCACGGCAGGTCTGCAGCTCGGCCTTTGCGGTGCGCAGCTTCTCCGAAATCTGTCGCTTTTGGGACTGGAGATTCTCGAGCCGTTTCTCCAGACCTGTGATGTGTTCTCGCTTCATGGGCCTGGGACCTTCCCCGAAAGGGGTTGATGAGCACAGGGAGATACCGTATCATACACGCTTTCAGGGAGACAACATTCGAATGGTTCAACCAAACCCGGCCAAGCCGAAAAGGATGGCCAAGATGCCATGCACGGTTTTTTGCCGGCCTTGTTCGCACCTCGGCCCGGTGCCGGGCGCTTTTGCGAACTGGTGAACCGTGAAACAAGCGCCCGATTCCTCAGCGAAACGAGATTGAAAGTCCCTGCGAGGTTTTTTTGGTGAGCACCCCCCCTCCATTCGTTCATCTGCACGTTCACACCGAGTTCAGCCTCCTGGACGGCGCCATCCGCATACGACCGCTCCAGAAGCGGGCTCTCGACCTGGGCATGGAAGCTGTGGCCATTACAGACCACGGCAACATCTTCGGGGCGGTGCAACACTTTCAGGAAGCGGAAAAGAGCGGAGTCAAGCCCATACTCGGCTGCGAGGTCTACGTGGCCCCCGGCAGCCGCAAGGAACGCTCGGCTCCGGGCGACGGCCGGCCCACTGCGTATCACCTGGTACTCCTGGTCATGAACGACCAAGGCTACCGCAATCTCAACCGCCTTGTGACCTCCGGGCACCTGGAGGGATTCTACTACCACCCCCGTGTAGACATGGAGCTCCTCGAAGCTCACAACAGCGGACTCCTCGCACTCTCGGCCTGCCTCAAGGGCATGGTCCCCCACGCTCTGATGCAAGGCCGCCCGGAAGAAGCCCGGCAACGGGCCGTCGAGTTCTGCCGGATTTTCGACCACGACCGCTTCTACCTCGAAATCCAGGCCAATGAAATGCCCGAGCAGGTACGCCTCAACCGGGCGCTGGCGGATCTGGGCCGGGAGCTCTCCATCCCTTTGGTGGCCACAAACGACTGCCATTACCTGCACCGGGAAGATGCCGAGGCCCACGACTCCCTGCTCTGCATTCAAACCGGAAAGACCCTGGACGATCCGAACCGGATGCGATTCGCCAACGACGAGTTCTTTTTCAAGTCCAGACAAGAGATGCTCAACAGCCTCGGAGGGTTCGAGGAGGCCCTGAACAACACCGTGGACGTGGCCCGCCGATGCGACTTCCATATGGTCTTCGGCGAGTACAAGTATCCGGTCTATCAGACCAGCGACTCCCGCAGCCTGGATGAAATTCTGATCGAAAACGCCCGAGAGGGCCTGAAGACCAGGCTTAGGGAAAAGGAAGAGGAGGAAGGGCCCCTATCACCGGAGCTGGTGGCGGAGTATGAGAAGCGGTTGGACTACGAGCTCGGGGTAATCACCAATATGGGTTTCTCCGGGTATTTTCTCATTGTGGCCGACTTCATCTCCTACTCGCGCAAGAACGGCATCCCCGTGGGCCCCGGCCGGGGCTCTGCAGCCGGCTCCCTGGTCGCCTACTGCCAGACGACCACGAACATCGATCCCATCAGGTACGGTCTCATTTTCGAGCGATTCCTGAATCCCGAGCGGATCAGCATGCCGGATATCGACATCGACTTCTGTATTCACGGCCGCGACGAGGTGATCCGGTATGTCGCGGACAAGTACGGACATGACAACGTGGGCCAGATCATCACCTTCGGCACCATGAAGGCCCGGGCCGCCATTCGGGACGTGGGGCGAACCCTGAGCATCCCTTACGGGGAGGTCGACCGCATCGCAAAGCTGGTGCCCGAAGGACCCGGGGTCCGCCTGGAGGACGCCATCGAAGAGGAGCCGGAGCTCAAGAAGCTGAGCCGGGGCGATGAGCGGGAGCAAAAGCTCCTGCGGATCTCCCGCTCCCTCGAAGGCCTAAGCCGCCACGCCTCTACCCACGCCTCCGGCGTGGTCATCTCCGACCGCCCTCTGGTGGAGTACCTCCCCCTGTACAAGGGTACCCACGATGAAGTGATGACCCAGTTTCCCATGGACCAGATCGAAAATCTGGGCCTGATCAAGTTTGATTTCCTGGGGCTCAAGACCCTTACCGTGATCAAGCACGCCCTTCTCCTGATCGAACAGACGGAGCACCGCGAGATCGACATAGAGAAGATCCCGCTGGACGACGAGGCCACCTATCGGCTGTGCAGCGAAGGGCGTACAACCGGCGTGTTTCAGCTGGAAAGCTCAGGCATGAAGGAGATGCTGAGGAGCCTTCGCCCGGAGACCTTCGAAGACATGATCGCCCTGGTGGCCCTGTACCGTCCAGGCCCCCTGGGAAGCAACATGGTCGAGGACTTCATCAACGGCAAGCACGGCCGCAAGAAGATCCACTACCTCCTGCCCCGGCTGGAGCCCATTCTGAAGGAAACCTATGGGGTCATCCTGTACCAGGAGCAGGTCATGAAGATCGCACAGGTGCTGGCCGACTTCACAATGGGAGAGGCGGACAAGCTACGCAAGGCCATCGGCAAGAAAAAAGCGGAGGTGATGGCCAAACAGCACCAGCGGTTCCTGGACGGGGCGGAAAAAAACGGCATTCCACGGGAGACGGCCGAGCGGATTTTCGGCCTCATCGACAAGTTCGGGGGCTATGGGTTCAACAAGTCCCACTCCGCGGCCTATGCCCGCATCGCTTACCAGACCGCTTACCTCAAGGCCCATTTCCCCGTCCAGTTCATGGCGGCCCTCCTGACCCAGGACATGGGCAACCAGGACAAGACTATCAAGAACATCGCCGAATGCCGGGACATGAGCATACCCATCCTTCCCCCGGACCTCAACGAAAGCCGGGCGGACTTCACCGTGGCGGAGAGCAGCATTCGGTTCGGGCTGGCCGCGGTCAAGAACGTAGGCCTAAAGGCCGTGGAATCCCTGATCGAGGAGCGGGAACAGAGCGGCCCGTTCCGCGACCTCCTGAACTTCTGCAAGCGTGTGGACGGAAGCAAGGTGAACCGAAGAGTGCTCGAAGGGCTTATTCAATGCGGCGCCTTCGACTTCACCGGGATCCATAGGGCCACATTGTTCGGCTCTCTTGACGAGGTGATCCGAACCTGCGGTAATCGCGGCGATCCGAATCAGCTCAACATGTTCGCCGCACTCGAAGAGGGCTCCGAGGGGGGAGACGGACTCCTGGACCTTTCGGAACAACCCGAATGGGGCACGAGGGAACGGCTGCGCCGGGAAAAAGAGGCCCTGGGCTTCTACATCACCGGACACCCTTTGGACCGTTTCAAGGATGAGGTACGCCGCTTCACCACATGCGCCATTCAAGACCTGACCGGGCTGGACGACCGGACCTCCGTCAAGGTGGCGGGCGTGGTGGAAAGCCTCAAGGTCAAGCGGACCAAGCGGGGCGACAAGATGGCCACCCTCACGCTCGAGGACCGTACCGGTTCCACCTCGGTGGTCGTGTTCCCGGACGTGTTCACCCACTTCGCCTCCCTCCTGGCGGGCGACACCCCTGTCATGGTCAGCGGGACGGTGGAAGTGAACGAAAACGCCGCCAAGGTCCTGGCCCAGGAGGTCGTCTCCCTGGAAACCATACGCCGGCAATCCATCCGCACTGTACAGCTGGTGCTCAGCGAAGACTGCATCACGCGGGACAGCCTGGAGGCCCTGCGGGACATCTTCTACCGGTATCCCGGGGAATGCTCCATACACTTTCGAATACACACGGGCAACGGCAAGGACTACCTCATCACGGCAAGCGAACACTACCGGGTGTTCCCCTGCGACGAGATGATCGGAGAGATCGAAACCCTAACCGGACATCAGGTGATCTGCCATCATGGAAAAGCGCCTGCAAACCCTGGGAACTCTGAGGGCGGCTAGCTTCTCCGTCCATCTGGACGAAGTGATACTTGCAGACGGCTATTCGTCCAGACGAATCCGCATCGATCATCCCGAGGCCTCGGCGGTGGTTCCGCGTACACTCGAGGGGGGCGTGGTGATGGTCAGGCAATTCCGCTACGCCCTGGGCATGGAGACCCTGGAGATCCCCGCGGGCAAGGTGGATCCGGGGGAGAACGCCGAAGCCTGCGCCCGCCGCGAGCTGCTGGAAGAAACCGGCTTCCAGGCCGACCGGCTGATCCATCTGTACAGCTACGCCCCGGCCATCGGTTACTCCAATGAGCGCATTCACCTCTTTATGGCCCCGGACGCAACCCGCCACTCAGAGCGAACAGACGAGAGGGAGATCTCATCGGTGGAAATCGTACCGCTGGAAGACCTTCTGGGCATGATTCAAAACGGGGAGATCCTGGACGGAAAGACCCTGATCGGGCTGGCCGTGGCCGGACTTCTGCCCTCTACTCCGCGGGCTTTCGGTCCGGAGGATAGATGAACTTGGGATCGATCTCGTACGTCCAGGGCAGGCCCCACCACTGCCATCCGTAATGCCGCCGGTGTTGGTAGCCGACGATCTTATTGCGTTTGGCGAGCTGGCGGTAGAACTTGTGGCGGTTGCTGTCCTCGAAGTAAGGAAACTCGGGACCTTCAAAGCCGTCCTCCACATCGAACACCTTCTGAAAACCCGCCTCGATGAGAGCCTTGGCCGCCAAGGCGCTCCGCGTCCCGTCCCGGCCCATGATCAGGAGGTTGTCCTCTTTCTTGAAGACCTTGGCGATCTCCTGCACAAAGACCTCGTTTTTGGATGTAAGCCGGTACCGGTGCTGATCGTTTTCCTTAACGAACTCGGCGGTCATGAATTGAAAGGGAAAGAGATAGGCCTTCAAAGGATGCCCGACAAACTGGTACTCGGCCCTGGTCCTCACGTCGACCAGGTAGGTGTCCGGGACGGTGTTGAGCATATCATAGGCTTCGATGCTCAGGATCTTCTTGGGTTCCTGTGCGTAGAGATCGCCTAGTCCCGCAAACAGGCATAAGCCTGCGGATAAGCTGACAAAAAGGACAAAAACCCACGTTTTCGAACTCGCTGGTTTCATGGCGTCGTCTTTCATTCGATGGAATTGGATTGAGACCTGAACCAAGTCATCCGCCCTTGTAATTGCAACGGGTTACAGCCTTGCCGGCGGCGTTTGAGCGGGTTTTGGCGATACCGTCAGATATGGAAGTTACACCCTTCTGAATCGAGCGTTTCGAGGCCCGGGCTGCAACCCCCGAGCCCGCTCAAAGATGTAATCCAACCGGTAATGGTTTGTCAACGGAAAACCCGGCCCGGTGGGCAGACTGGAGGCGTCCCCTCCACCTGTTGACATGGATACTATGAATGTTTATACTCTTTCCGAGTTCCCCGAGTTCCGGAACTCGGGAACTCTGTGAAAACCTTTGCAACCGGAGAACCCATGAATACCAGTCCGGTGTACTTCGCCGACATGCGCGCATCCACCAAAGAGAGCCTGCCTGAAAAGCTCGAACGGCTCCTTGCATATCTCGAGCTCGGAAGTGTGATCTCTGATCGAAGTCTGGTGGCGATCAAGCTCCACTTCGGGGAAAAGGGAAACACCGCCTTCATCCGCCCCCTGTTGATCCGGCGGGTGGTCCAATACGTCAAGGGCCTGGGGGGCCGGCCCTTTCTGACCGACACCAACACCCTGTACTCGGGCACGCGCGGCAACAGTGCCGGCCACCTGGTGACGGCCGTGGAGAACGGGTTCGCCTACTCGGTGGTAGACGCTCCGCTGATCATCGCCGACGGTATGCGCGGCGGCACACACGTGGAAGTAGAGATCAACCAGGAGACCATCAAAACCGCTTACATCGGACGGGAAATCGCCGCATCGGACGTCCTGATCAGTGTGGCCCACTTCAAGGGGCACGAGCTGAGCGCCTTCGGCGGGACCATCAAGAACCTGGGCATGGGTTGCGCCTCCAGGCGGGGCAAGATGGCCCAGCATGCGGACCTGTCTCCCAAAGTCAAGGCGAAGAAGTGCATCGGCTGCGGAGACTGCGTTGCGCACTGTGCTCAATCCGCCATCAGGCTGGAGGACGACCGGGCCAAAATCGACCCCGAACGATGCGTGGGGTGCGGGGAGTGCATTCTCATCTGCCCCAATGGGGCGATTTCCATCCGCTGGAACGCCGACATTCCCCGTTTCCAGAAAAAGATGGCCGAGTACGCCCTGGCGGCGCTCCAGGGCAGGGATGAGCGATGCGCCTTTGTCAACGTCCTCACCCAGATCTCGCCCGGCTGTGACTGCCACGGCTACAGCGACGCTCCCATTGTGCAGGACCTGGGCTTCACGGCCTCCAGGGATCCGGTGGCCATTGACCAGGCGTGCGTGGACATGATCAACGCCCAGCCCGGCTTGAACCACTCCTGCCTGGCCGAGGGCAAGATGCCCGGCGAGGACAAATTTCGCTCGGTGTATCCGCAGATCGACTGGACCATTCAACTGGAGCACGCGGAACGCATCGGTCTCGGCAGCCGTAAGTATGAACTCATCGCCATCTGACGGGACCACGGGCCGGGCGAGACCCTACCGGCCACAGGGCCTGTTGGAGCGAGATCAAGGAAACGGAAAACGAGCCAAGATATGATCCATGTGGAAGAATTGACCAAGTATTACGGGTTGAAGCCGGCCGTTCGGGATATTTCCCTCGACATCGAACAGGGGATGATCGTCGGGCTTCTGGGTCCCAACGGGGCGGGCAAGACCACCATCTTGCGCATTCTCACCGGCTTCATGCAGCCCACCTCGGGCCGCGTGACCATAGACGGGCTCGACTGCCGAACCCGGTCCCTGGAGGTTAGAAAGCGCATCGGGTTCCTTCCGGAGACGGTCCCGCTGTATGCCGACCTGAGCGTCCAGGCCTTTCTGGGCTTCGCCGCCACGCTCAAGGGCCTGAACGGCGGCGGTCTGAAACGCGAACTAGACCGGGTGGTCGCCGACTGCGGGCTGCGGGAGCACCGGAAGCGACTGATCAAGCACCTTTCCAAGGGTCTCAAGCAGCGAGTGGGACTGGCCCAGGCCCTGCTCAAGGACCCTCCGCTGCTCATACTGGACGAACCCACCACCGGGCTGGACCCGGCCCAGATCATCGAGGTGCGCAATCTCATCAGGGATCTCGGGGGAGAGAGAACCGTGCTTCTCAGCACTCACATTCTGCCCGAGGTGGGCCAGCTCTGCGAGCGGGTGGTCATCCTGCACAACGGGCGGGTACGAAAGGAAGACACCCCCGAGAACCTCGCGCGGGACATCCAGCAGGGGCTGAGGACGGTCGTGTGCGTGGACGGCCCCCCGGAAGACGTGATTCGAACCCTCGCCGGAGTGGAAGGGGTTACCGATGCCCAGCCGTCCGGGCGTTCCGGAGAGATCGTGGTGAACAGCGGGGGCGACGAGGAGGTGCGCCCCCGAATGGCCCGGGCCATCGTGGAGTCCGGGTGGGGACTTCGAGAAATGCGCTCGAGCGAGCTGAGCCTGGAAGAGGTCTTTGTTCATCTGGTCACCGAGGAAACGGCGGAAGAAGTGGAGAGCACATCATGAGCGGTATTGTCGGGGTATTTCGAAAAGAAATCACCATCACCTTCACCTCGCCCATCTTCTATGCGGCCGGGTTTATTTTTCTTCTAATCTCCGGGTATTTCTTTTACAGCAACACGGCCTACTTCAGCCTCTTGAGCTTTCAGGCCGCCCAGAATCCGTTTCTTTCCGAAAACCTGAACCTCACGGACATGGTTATCAAGCCGTTCTTCGGAGACCTGGCCATCATTCTCCTGCTCATGCTGCCGCTGCTGACCATGCGGCTCTACGCGGAGGAGAGGCGATCCGGCACCATAGAGCTGCTGTTCACCTACCCCGTATCGGACGCTGCGGTCCTGGCGGGCAAATTCGCCGCCACCACGGTGGTTTTGCTGATAATGCTGGCCGGGACCGTGCCTTATCTGATCATTCTGGAAAGCATGGCCGACTTGGGGTGGGGTATCGTGATCTCAGGGTACCTGGGGGTGGTTCTCATGGGCGCGGGTTTCATCGCCCTGGGCATCTTCACCTCATCCCTCACGGAAAACCAGATCGTGGCGGCGGTTATCAGTTTCGGCGCCCTTCTGCTCTTCTGGGCCATCGGCTGGGCCAAGTCCCTGGTGGGACCGGGGCTGGGCGCCGTGCTGGAGCACCTGGCCATCATCGGGCATCTGGATGCGTTCACCCAGGGACTGATCGACACACGGCATATTGTGTTCTACCTGCTGTTCACCCTGTTCTGGCTTTTCCTCACCCACCGTTTTCTGAACTCCAGGTTCTGGCGGGGATAGCAGGGGGTGGCCGCCCTTGGCAGTACACACATTATTCTTGATCCAAACCGGGGCCCGAGCCCATTCGAGAAGGATGCCCGGGACCGGTTTTCCAATCCGGAAACGAGGTAAGAGGAAAGCATGGGAGGAAGAAAGGAATCCATAGTCTACCGGCTGAAAAGCTCTTCCAACATGTCGGCCGCGATTCTGCTGGTCCTCGCGTTGGCCGTGGTGATCACCCTGCTCTCGGAGCGCCACTATCTGCGATGGGACGTGACCGCCTCCGGGGAACACACCCTGTCGGAAAAGACCCTGCAGGTGCTCAAGACCATTGACGAACCAGTGCACGTTCGGGCCTTTTCCCGGGAAGGGCACCCCGACGCCGCTGAGCTCGAAGGCCTCCTGGGGGCGTACCATTACGCCGAGCCCGACATCACTTACGAGTTCATCGACCCGGACCGCAACCCCAAGGAAACCCGGCGGTACAACATCCGCACCCTCAACACGATGATCATCGAGGGGTATGGCAGGACCCAAACAGTAAAGCTCGCGGACGAGGAGAGCATCACCAACGGCCTGATCCGGCTGTCCAAGAGCGAAAGCCGTATCTGCTACTGGGTGAGCGGTCACGGGGAGCGGCCCTTTCAGGGGAATGAACCCCACGCCCTGTCCAGTCTTCAGGAAGAGCTGAGCGATGAAAACTACCGGTTCGAGGAACTCTATCTCATGAAGCGGGACATTCCTGAAGACGCCACCATGGTGGTGGTGGCGGCCCCGGAAAAGCCCTTCTTTCCAGAGGAAGTGGAGAGCCTTAGAGCCTATCTGCGAGGAGGGGGCAGCCTGCTGATACTCCTGGAGCCTTTTCAGGATGCAGGTCTTGGAACCTTTCTTCATGAGCATGGGATCGAGGTTTCCCAGGACGTGATCGTGGACAAAATGAGCCGGGTCATGGGAGGGGACTACCTTCTGCCCATGGTGGCCCGGTACGGAAGCCATGAAATCACGCGGGACTTCCAGCTGCCCTCCTTCTTCGAGCTTGCCCGCTCCGTGGAAACCAGGGAGGGCACCGGCCCGGCTGTGGAACCCACCTCCCTGGCCCTGACCTCGCCCGAGTCCTGGGCGGAAACAGACCAGGAGGCACTGGATCAGGGCCGTGTCGGCTTTGAAGAGGGCTTCGACCGAAAGGGACCCATCTCTCTGGCCGTGATTTCCGAGCTCCGCCCCCAGCCGGAGAAACCGGAGGACCCGGAAAAAGCAGGGAGCCGGGAAGAATCAAGGGAAACACAAGGAGAGGACCTTGCGAAGATCACCGGCGAGGGCAAGCTGGTGGTCTTCGGAGACGCGGACTTTGCCGGCAACAAGTACTTCCACACCTCGGGCAACGCCGACTTCATCATGAACACCCTGAACTACCTGGCGGGGCGCAAGGACCTCATCACCATTCAGAAAAAGCACCGTGACGTGGAAGCCCTGATGTTGAACCGCGAGCAGGGGCTCGTAGTGTTCTGGATCCCGGTGGTGGTGATCCCCCTCTGCGTCCTGGTGGTGGGAATCATCGTGTACGTCCGGAGGAGATCCCGTTGAAGTATCGCACCACCATCGTCTATCTGATCGCCCTCCTGCTCCTGGCAGGGGTGTATTATTGGGACGTACGTCGTGAAAAACAGGAGCAGTCCCAAGAAGATGAGGCCAAGGTCCTCTTTCAACTGGAATCCGAAGACATCGAGCGGATCACCCTGGAGCGCGGAGAGGAAACCATCGCGATCACACGAATCGCCGAGGACAAAAGCGACAACACCTGGACCATCACGGCTCCTGTGGAGACGGCGGCGGACGATTACAATGTAAACCGCATCTCCAGCCTTCTTCCTCATCTGAAATACACCAGAATCATGGAAGAGGATGCTGAAAACCCGGGTGCATTCGGACTTGATCCGCCGGCGCTCACAATCTCCTGGGAAACCGAAGACCGGCGGGGATCGCTGTGCGTGGGAGAAGAAAGCCCCATTGATAAAGACTTTTATGCCAAGGAAGAAGATGAAAACCGGGTCTTTCTGATTACAGCCGCGTACAAGGACACCCTGGGCATGGACCTCTACGACCTGCGCGACAAGCGGCTCTTCACCCTGACTTCCGATAGAGTGACGCGGTTCAGCTATCAGGGCCCCTCGGGTTCCTGGACCTTCACAAAGTCCGGGGAGACCACCTGGGCGCTCGAAGGGGACGCGGAATTTCCAGTGGACTCCGAGCGGATCAACGCGGCCGTGCGCCATCTCACCTGGGCGGAAGCCGCATCCTTCGAGCAGGAGCAAGTGGATACCCTGGAGCCTTACGGCCTGGACTCTCCCTCTCACCGCATCGAGCTCTTCGACGGCAAGACCAGCGAAGCGCTCCTGGTGGGGGAAGCGACAAAGAGCGGCGAGGAAGAGCGACGATACGCACGCATGGCCTCCAGACCTCAGGTCCTGACCGTTCCCGAAACCCTGCTGCAGGACCTGCCAGCCTCGTCCCAGGAGATCCGCCGCAAGGACGAGGACCACGAACCTTCCACCGGGGAATAGGCCCATCATGGACATCAAGCTTCTCTTCACGGTGTTTATTACGGTGTTTGTGGCGGAAATCGCAGATAAGACCCAGATCGCAACCCTGCTCTACGCCACCAATGCACCCCAGAGCCGGTGGACGGTCTTCATCGGCTCCGCTCTGGCCCTGACCCTCGCATCGGGCATAGCCGTCCTGGCCGGCTCCGCCCTCACTCACTGGATCAATCCCAAGGCCCTGTCCTACCTGGCCGGTGCGGCGTTTATCGCTGTCGGGATCTGGACGATCATGCGGGCGATGTAGGTTTCACAGGAGGTCATGTCATTTTGAAACAGAATGAAAAAGACGGGAAAAAGGATTACGGGAGCAAGCATCCTTCGGAGCGCACGGTGAATCCCGAAGCCGCCCGGGAGGTCCGAAGCCGGGTGAAATCCGGGGAGCTTTACTGCGCAGCGGCCTTTGCAGCGGCCAAGAAACTCGGGTTGCGGCCGGAAGAGATCGGGTTCACGGCGGATCGGCTGGAGCTGCCCATCACCCATTGCCAGCTCGGTCTTCACGGTTGGGGCTCCGAGGGAAAGCGGGTGCAGCGGGCGGAGGAGGTCTCGGAAGAGCTGGAAGCAACCATCCGCTCCCGCCTGGACAAGGACAAGCTCTCTTGCCGGGCGGCCTGGGAAATCGCCCGGGACTTGGGAATTGGAAAAATGGCGGTGGCTTCGGCTTGCGAGGCCCTGGAGATCAAGATCAAGGACTGCCAGCTGGGCACGTTTTGAGGGAAATTTTCTACCCCCTGAAGATCTCCCGGGCCGCTACAGTGCGCATAATCTGGTTGGTTCCGGTGTAGATCTGTATCAGCTTGGCGTCTCGCATCATGCGTTCTACTGGAAAATCCTTCATGTATCCATACCCGCCCATCACCTGTACCGCGTCCGTGGTGACCTTCATGGCGGTATCCGAGGCCGTGAACTTGGCCATAGCGCAATACTTCCTCGCCTCATGCCCCTTTTGCCGGTCCAGGTACCGGGCCGCCTGGTAAGTGAGCAGGCGGGCCGACTCGGTGGACGCCACCATATCGGCCAGCATGAACTGAACAGCCTGCTGCCGGGCGATGGGACGGCCGAACTGGACCCGCTCCCCTGCGTACCGCACCGCTTCCTCTATTGCGCCCTGGGCCAGCCCCACGGCCTGGGCCGCGGCAAACAGGCGACTGGTGTCCAAGGCCGACATCATGTTGGCCACACCGTCGCCCTCCTCCCCGATCCGATTTTGAACGGGTACGGCCATATCTTCAAATATCAGATTGGAATTTACCGATCCCCGCATACCCATCTTGTTTTCATTTTTTCCATACACCAATCCCGGTGTTCCCTTTTCCACCACAAAGGCGGAAATACCCCGGGCCCCCTTGTCCGGATTCGTGTAGGCATAGACCGTGAGCACATCCGCCACACTGCCGTTGGTGATGAAACACTTCCGCCCGTTCAGCACGTATCGCTCCCCGGTTCCGGCGGCGCGCGTCTTCATGGAGAGAATGTCGGATCCCGCGTCCGGCTCTGTGGCGGCGAAGGCAGCGAGCTTTCCCTGCGCGAGCCCGGGCAGATAGGCATCCTTGAGCGCCTCGGATCCTCCGCAGAGTATGGGCAGCATGCCGTCGGCCTGGGCGATGAGCAGAAGCGCCGACGAGGCGCACGCCTTGGCGATCTCCTCCAGGATCATACAGAAGAGCACATAGTTCAGCCCTATACCGCCGTAGCGCTCCGGCAGAAGGGGCGTAAGAAGACCGTTTTCCGTGAACACCCGGACCGCGTCCCACGGAAAGGCTTGGGTTTCGTCGATTTCCGCCGCGTTCGGTCGAATGACATCATCTACGATCCGTCTGACGGTGGAAAGCATCATGAGCTGTTCCCGGTCGAGATCGATCATTCCATTCTCCCCCGGCGGCATCGCCGCCCGCACTGAGGTTTGTTGGAACCCCGTCGGCGGATGACCTGGTTCCCTGCTTTTGCCGGCCCCCCAGCACCTTTGACTTACACGGAATACTCCACAAATAGCAAACCAGTGCTCCTCGGCTCAAGGACAAACATCAGGATGCCGGCTCAGGCCGGGTTCTCAACACCTCCTTCACCCACTCCAGGATCGGCTGGAGCCGATCCGCCACCAGATCTCCGGCCTGGTCCAGAGGCACCCACCGAAACTCGTGATGCTCCGGCCGCCCGAGCTCCGGGTTCACTGAAAAGCGGACCTCGGTCTGTCGCGTCTCCGCAAGGTAATAAGAAGCGATCTTCCGCCCCCCGCTGTAGGAGGGGGTCTCCCGCCATTGCTTTCCCCAGCGAAAATCCAGGTCCGTGATGCCGGCCTCCTCGGCCGCCTCCCGCCGGGCCGTATCCAAAGGGTCTTCTCCTTGTTCCACGATCCCCTTGGGGAAATCCCAGTCCCGGTAGGCGCGCAACAGCAGCACGCGCCACTCCCCACCATCTCTACGAACCACCACGACTCCGGCCGAACGAATCGGCCCGGCCTTTTCACCCATGGCCCGTGCCTCCTTATTCTCTCTTCCTCGATCTCCCGGCCTCATAACCGAAGGATCCCCTTGATCCTTGACCAATCCCGGGGTATAACCGGAACCATGCAAGAGGCCGGAAGACCTTACCTGATCGAGCTCATATCCTCCCTGGCGGACAACGCCGTGGCGTTCATCATTTGCGGGGGCATGGCCGCAGTCTATCACGGTGTGGAACGTATGACCATGGACCTCGACATCTCCCTGGACATGGACCCTGAAAACGTGCGCCGCTTCCTTAAGACCGTCCATGAACTCAGGCTGGTGCCTCGCGCTCCGGTACAGGCGGACTCCCTTCTGGATCCGGAAACACTAAAGGGCTTTGTTCAGGAAAAAAACGCCAGGGTCTTCACCTTCTGGGACCCGGATTCTCCCTACCGGCAAATAGATGTCTTTTTGACCGAGGACCAGGCCTACTCTCTTCTCAGGGACCACACCGTGACCGCAAAAGTAGACGGCCGGACGGTCAGGGTCTTGTCCATGAAGAAGCTCCTGTCCACCGCCTCCTTTGACGGGCACACGGGGTTCGTCTCTCTCTCCTTCACCGAGAAACTGATCTGGCTGTCCGAGGCCGCCGCCAGCGTGTACATACTCGCCCGGTGCAACCCGGAGGCCGGGTGCAATGCGTTTTTCGACACAGGACCTGCGGACGCCGATCCCCGACCTTATACAGGTTCATTCGGCGATCCCGAAGGGTTTTAGAGTGGAATGTTGCCGTGGCGGCGGCTGGGCTCGGGGCGGCGCTTGTTGCGGAGGGCGCGAAGGGCCCGAATGAGCTGGGGCCGGGTCTCCGCCGGCTTGATGACCCGGTGAACGAGCATGTTGGACGCTGCGTGGAACGGGTTGGAGTACTTGTGATCGTACTCCTCGATGCGGGCCTCGCGATAGGCGTCCGGGTCGTCCGCGTTCTGGATCTCCTTGCGGTAGATCATGTTCACCGCGGTCTTGGTGTCCAGGACCACCAGCTGAGCGATGGGCCAGGCCAGCATCTGGTCCACGCCCATGCCCACGCAGCACATGGCCATGACCGCACCGCCGTACTCCTTACGAAGGGCCAGGGTGACCTTGGGTACCGTGGCTTCGGCATAGGCGTAGAGCATCTTGGCTCCGTGGCGAATGATCCCCATGTGCTCCTGGCGGACACCCGGAAAGTACCCGGGAACATCCACGAAGTTGAGCAGGGGAATGTTGAAGGCGTCGCAGAATCGAATGAACCGGGCCGCCTTGTCCGAGGCGTCCACATCCAGGCTGCCGGCCCAGATCTTGGGCTGATTGGCCACGATTCCCACGGTTCGGCCTTCCATCCGTGCAAACCCGATGATGATGTTGGTGGCGAATTTCTCCTGCACCTCGAAGAAACGGCTGTGGTCCACCACCCGCCGGATCACTTCCCGCATATCGTAAGCCTTGCGAAAATCCGGAGGAACCACGTCCATGAGGCCTTCGTCCTTACGGTCAGGATCGTCCGTACACTCGATTTCCGGCGACGGCTGATCGCAGTTGTTCGGCAGATAGCCGAGGAGTTCCTTGACCAGGGAGATACAAGACTCGTCGTCTTCGGCCGTAAAGTGGGCCGTGCCCGACTTTTGACTGTGAATCTTGGCCCCGCCCAAATCCTCCATGGTGACCTCTTCGCCGGTGACCGACTTGATCACGGCGGGCCCGGTGATCACCATGTGACTCTTTTCCTCGACCATGACGATAAAGTCCGTGATGGCGGGCGAATACACGGCCACGCCGGCGCAGGACCCCATCATGGCGGAGATCTGCGGAATGACGCCGGATGCGGCCGTATTGCGGAAGAACATGCCGGCCACGCCCTCGGACGCAAAGAAGCCCTCGTTGAGCCGGCCGCCGCCCGAGTCGTTCAGACCCACGAGCGGTGCGCGCACCTTGAGGGCCTCGTCCATGAGAAAGCAGATCTTTTTCCCGTGGATAGTGCCCACGGATCCTCCCAGGACCGTGGCATCCTGGGCGTAGGCAAAGACCAGACGCCCCTCCACCGTGCCGTAGCCGGTGACCACACCATCGCCCGGCACCTTCTTCTCCTGCATGCCGAAATCCCGGGACTGGCTCTCAGCCAGGCCGTTTAGCTCCACAAAACTGTCCTGGTCGAAGAGGAGGCCGATCCGTTCCCGTGCCGTCAGCTTGCCTGCGGCGTGACGCTTTTCCGCCGCCTTCAGGCCTCCCCCGAGGCGCGCCTTCTCCTCCAGGCCTTCCAAGCGGTCCAACGCGCTTTGATGGGTCTTGTCAGTCATTATATTCTCCTGTTTAGGTCTTTTCGCGGAGCTTCAGGGTGGCCTCTTCATCCACCTCCATGGTATTCGGATCGATCACCACACCATAATCCTCCGGGGTGCGCTCCAGGCTTACGTATCCGTTCAGGACGTCCCGGGCCACGAGCTCGGGATCCCGCTCCAAGGGATTGCCGTACCCCCCGCCTCCTGCGGCGTCCATCACTACGACGTCTCCGGGCTGCAGCCGCGTGAGACCGTAAGGATACCCGTGCTCCCCGTTCACCAGGAACCGGGCCTTGGCCCCATGCCCGCCGCCGAAGAGGCCCTCGGGTGGATAACGAAAACGGCCGGACTGGATACCCAGGTTCACCGGGGGCTTGGGGGCATACGCATCGTCCGGAATGCGAAATACCGCCGTCCGGCCGAGGCCCCCTTTCATCTTTCCCGGGCCTCCCGAGTCCGGCCTTAGCTCTCGCTTCTCCACAATGAGCGGAGTATCGCTCTCGAAGATCTCCACCGGCGTGTTTGCGCCGTTCGCCGGAAAGATGTAGTCATAGTAGCCGTCGTTGCGTGAGCTCGCTCCCATGCCGCCGCCCCGAATGATCACGCAATGCCACGGTGTATTGTCGTTCCGCCGGCCGTAAAAGACGTTCATGGTGGCGGGGGTGCCTCCGCTGGCTGCAATCACCCGGTCGGGCAGGGCCTCGGCCATGGCACGGTAAATGATCTCCGTTATGAAATGCCCGATCTGCATGCGGGCCGCCACGGCCGCGGGGAACCTGCAATTCACCACACTCCCCTCGGGCGCCTTCATGGTGATGGGCACGGCGCATCCGTCGTTGTTGGGAATGTCCGGGTCGAACATGCTCTTCATGGCCATGTGGACGTAGGCGTAGGTGAAGTTGTACACCACGTTGCCTCCCCAGTCCACCTGCGGAGAAGAACCGTCCAGATCCGCCATGATGTCCTCGCCCTTCACCTCCACGGCGAGCTTGATCACCACATCATCCTTCCCCTCCATCTGCTCCACCACGCCCTCGGCCCGATACACGCCGTCCGGCACCTTGCTGATGGCCTTGCGCATGCTCTTCTCGGTCCGGCCTATGATCTCGTCGGCCAGATCGTCCAGGTTCTCCATCTCGTACTCCTCCAGCATCCGGCGGATCTTCTGAGTGCAGACATGGTTGGCCGCGATCTGGCTTCGAATGTCGCCCGTCACCTCGTCCGGGGTGCGCACGTTCCAGCGGATCATGTCGATCACCGCCTGGTTCAGGACACCTCCATCCTCCAGCTTCACCAGGGGTATGAACAACCCGTCTTCATAGACGTCGTGGTTGTCCGAGGAAACCCGGCCTCCTATGTCCGAGTGGTGGAACACGCACGCGGTAAAGGCCACGAGTTTGTCTTTGTAAAAAATGGGGCTCATGACGCAGACATCGTTCAGGTGGCCGGCAAGGGCCCAGGGATCGTTCGTTATGAAGACGTCGCCGGGCTTGTAGGTGTCGTGCGGAATCTGGTTCACCAGCGCCTGTATGCCCAGGGCCATGGCCCCGGACTGCCCGGGCGTGGCAAAGGTTCCCTGAGCCAGCTCCCGCCCTTTTCGGTCGGTGAACATACAGGTGTAGTCGTGGGCGTCCCGAAGCAGGCTGGAAAAGGCCGTTCTGGACACCGAGGTGTCGGCTTCATCCACAATGGAGATCAGCCGTCGCCACAGAATCTCCAGGGTGACGGGATCAAAGGTCTGTCCCATGGTGTGTTTCCCTCCTCAAAGGCTGTGTGGCCGATACCGGAAAGAAGAACTCCTCCCACCGGAGCTCGTGTTGCTCAGTCTTCCTGCTGCGGAAGATCGATCCAGAGGAAGCTGTAATCGTCCACCGAGACCGAGGTGTCCTCCCCCACGACGAGCGTGGACTCCCGCTCCTCTATAATGGCCGGTCCCTGAAACGATGCGCCCGGAAAGAGGCTGTAGCGGTCGTAGACCGTGTAGGGGATAAACTCCCTGGCGACCCCGGAAAAGGCCTCCCGCATGCCTTTGACCGCGCCTTCCAGCTTTCCCGGACCCTTGGGCGCCCGGGGGAGTTCGAGGAGCCGCTCCGGCAGCTTGGCCCGCACCTTGAAATTGATGAACTCCACCGGGCTGTCCGGGTAGGTTCGGCCGTAGAGCTTCTTATAGATCTCGTCGAACCGGGATCTGACGGTTTCCCGGGCCATTCCCCTCACGTCTTTCTCCGGAAGAGCCACATTCGTCTCTGACCCCTGGCCCACGAAGCGCATGTCCACGGAGCGTTCGTACAGGACCTCGGCGGGGGATCCTGACTGTTGAAGGGTCCGGGCCCCTTCAGCCTCCAGCTTCCGAAAGATGTCTTCGATCTCCTCGAAGTCCACCTCGGCCAGGGCGACCTTGTGGCTCCGCACCAGGTCGAAGGCCCGAGGGGCGGTGAAAAACCCCAGGGCCGAGCCCACGCCCGCGTTGGGAGGAACGATCAGCCTGGGGGCCCCCAGTTTCTTGGCCAGACCATAGGCGTGCACAGGCCCGGCCCCACCGAAGGCGGCCACAGTGACCACATTAGGGTTTCCCCCCTTCTCTGCGATGTGGGTCTTGGCCGCGGCGGCCATGGTCTCGTTGATAAGGTCGTGGATGCCCCAAACCGCCTGAATAAAGGAAACCCCCAGGGGACCGGCGATCTGCTCTTCCACGGCCCGCCTTGCACCTTCCTTGTCCAGGGCCATCTCGCCGCCCAGGAAGTAGTCCGAGTCAAGGTACCCCAGGAGGAGGTCCGCATCGGTCACACCCGGACTCTTCCCTCCCCGGCCGTAGCAGACCGGGCCCGGGTCGGCGCCCGCACTCTCCGGTCCCACCTGGAGGGTGCCCAACCGGCTGACCTTGGCTATGCTGCCTCCCCCGGCTCCGATCTCCATGAGATCCACCACCGGGACCTGAATGGTGAGGCCGCTTCCTTTCATGAACCGCTGCACGCGACCCACCTCAAAGGTGGGAACCACGCCCGCCACGCCGCCCTGAATGAGGCAGCTCTTGGCAGTGGTGCCGCCCATGTCGAAACAGAACATCTCCGAAAGGTCGAACATCTTCCCGTAGTACTGCCCGCTGATCACGGCGGCGGTGGGTCCGGACTCGATGATCCGTACCGGGAACTCGGCTGCGGTGTCCACGGAGGTTATCCCTCCGCTCGAGAGCATGATGAACAACTGCCCCTCGATGCCCATAGACTGAAGGCGGCCTTCGAGCTTGGAAAGATACCGCCCGGTCAAGGGTTTTACATAGGCGTTTGTAACCGTGGTGCTGGTCCGTTCATACTCCCGAATCTGGGGAAGCACCTCGTAGGACACAGACACGGGCAGGCCGGGGGCCTCCTCCTCCAGTATCTGCTTGATGATCATCTCATGGGCCGGGTTCTCGAAAGAGTTCAGAAGGCACACCGCCACGGACTCCACCTTCATGTCCAGTAGCCTCCGCACCACGGCGCGGGCCTCATTCGGATCCAGGTCCTTGAGCACGGTCCCGTCGCTCCGCAACCGCTCGTCCACCTCCAGCCGGCGCCGCCGGGGAATCAAGGGTTCCGGGAACTCGGCGAAGATGTCGTAAGGGGCGTAGCGGATCTCCCGGCCCAGCTCCAGCACGTCCCGGAAACCCTTGGTGGTGATGAGGCCGGTGGGGGCGCCCTTACGCTCAATGATGGCATTGATCACCAGTGTGGTCCCGTGGATCACTTCGTCCAGCTTCCCTGTGAGATCGGGGACTTTCCGCTCCAGCTCCCTGACGCCCTGCTCCACGGCGTCCGAGGGGTCGCTCGGGGTGGTCAGGCACTTGTTGATCCGGATCTCCCCGGTCTCGTCATTGAGCAGAACAAAATCGGTGAACGTGCCGCCGATGTCGCACCCCAGTCGATAACACTTCTTCGACATTCGATCCTCCTCGCGCGTCCTGATTCACATGGCTTGTCTTCGAATGGCCGGTGAAGCCCTTGAAGCCGTTAAGCGTAAAGCACCTCCACCGGAACGCGGCTGATCAACCGGTGCCCGGTCTCGGTGACCGTGACCACACTCTCCACGCCTGCTGCATACCGTCCTTCGAACACCATCTTGGGCTCCAGGGCCAGGGTCATACCCGGCTCCAGGCGCTCTTCCCGTCCCAGCGCTATCATGGGCGGTTCGATCAGCTCGACTCCGATCCCGTGCCCCACGAACCGCACCTTGTTACCCGGCGGGCCGAGATACGCATCTTCGTAACCCAGATCCCGGGCCACGTCCCGGGACAAACGAAAAAGCGCATCCGCGGTGCGACCCGGCTTCATTGCCTCCAGCATGCGGTCGTGGATCTCCACGGCCGCCCTGCACGCGTCCCCGGCCTCTTTCGAAAGCGGCCCCATGGAGAACATGCGCGTTTCGTCCATGTGATACCCACCCATTTGAACGGCAAAGTCCACCATCACTGGTTCGCCCGGAGTCAGCCGGCGATACCCGGCACCGCAGGGAAACGCGGGAGAGGTTCCCTCTCCTGAGGCCGGCGCATCGAGCACCCCCACAGTACCACCGCTCTTTCCCGCCAGCACGTGCCAGGGATACCCCTCGGCGCGCTCATCCCGCACACGAACCCGACAGCCGACGCCCAGGGCGCCGGCCAGGGCCTGCATTCGGCCTGAAAACGCGATCTCCGTGAGATCGGGCTCCATGGCCTCCCGGGCGTGCTCGAACACCTCCCGCGTCCGTTCCGCAAGGTCCGCCATGCGATCGAGCTCCCACGCCGTCTTTATCATTCGAGAGCGAAGCAGTGAAGGAGAACCGTCAAGAAGCCGGCTCTCACGGAACGCGCGGCGAACGATCATATACTCCTGTACGGGCAGGACGTCCATCTCCACGCCGAGGGCCGGTGGAAGCCGCCCGAAGACGTCTCGGACCCGGCCGGCTATTCGTTCCATGTCCGCCCCTGACGCACCTCCCGCATCCACCGGATCGCCTTCGACAGGCAGGAACAGGCACGCCCCGGAGAACTCACCCGTAAGGTAGAAGAGATCCGCCGGATGGGTCACCAGAAGGCCGTCCAGTCCATGGGCCCGCAGCTCCCTCTGGACCGTTTTTCTGTGTTGCTGAAGCTCTTGCGCCGGGACGCTCGAATCATACGCCATGCCGCTTCTCTCGCGGTCGGATCGGTGCCGGCCTCACAAGGGGGCGCCTGCAGTCTATTCGCCTCGCGCCTCTCGAATCAAGCGGAGCTCGAGGTCGCACTGCAGGCAGCGGGAGGCTTCCGCCATTGCCTGCTCCTCTGTAAAGCAGCGGTCCACCTCGTCAAATCCCTGATGGCGCTCGTCCACGGGCAGGGCGGGAACCTCGGCCCGCTCCCGGTCCGCGAACCCCCGCTCCCGGGTCCCGTTATAAGAAGACGTATCCGCCCTTTGCGCCAGGGCCTCTTCTATGTTTCCGTCTCCGCCCAAAAACCGGTCCATGGCGCTCGCCGCCCTGCGGCCCGCGGCCACTGCGTCGATCACGGCCCCCGGCCCATTTCCCACGTCACCGCCCGCGTACACGCCGGGGACACCGGTCTCCATGGTTTCCTCGTCCACAGGGACCAGTCCGCGCTCCACCTTGACTTCGGTCCCCTGTACAAAGGACAGGTCCGCCGCCTGCCCCACCGCCAGGATCACCTGATCCGCATCCACGGTTTCGGTGAGCTCCCCGAAGGCCGGGCAGAAGTTGCCCTTCTCGTCGAACACCGAGGCGCACTGGACCAGCTCCACGCCCTTTACCCGCCCTTCGTCTCTTAGAATCCGCCCGGGTCCCCAGGCCGGCATCAGCCGGACGCCTTCCTCCACGGCCTGCTCGATCTCCCAGTCGTTCGCGGGCATCTCCTCGCGCTTCTCCAGGCACGCCATGGTCACATCGCTCGCCCCTGTGCGAAGCGCTGTCAAGGCCACGTCCACAGCCACGTTTCCGCCGCCCACCACAAGGACCCGGTCCTTGAGTTCCGTGTTCCCGCCCTCGGTCACATCGGAGAGATAATCCACGCCCCAGAGTACATCTTCCCCGTCAGAGCCTTCCAGTTCGATTTTTCGGCTCTCCTGAAGCCCGGTTCCCAGGAACACGGCGTCGAAATCCTTTCGAAGGGCCTCCAGGTCCACGTCCCTGCCGATTCTTTTTTCGGTCTCGAGCTCGACCCCGATACCGAGGACCCGGTCGATCTCCTGATCCAGAATCTCCTCAGGCAACCGGTAGGACGGTATGCCGTAGCGCATCATGCCGCCGGGCTTGGGCCTCGCCTCGTAAACGGTCACCTCGTGGCCCTTTTTTCGAAGGTAGAAGGCCGCAGTGAGCCCGGCGGGTCCCGCTCCCACCACAGCCACCTTCTTGCCGGTGCTATCCGCCGTCTTGGTGTTCCGCTCGAACACATCCCCGGCCTGATCCGCGGCGTACCGCTTTAGTGCGCAGATGGCGATGGACTGGTTCACCTCGCTCCGGCGGCACTGGGCCTCACAAGGACGCATGCAGATCCTGCCCAGAATGCCGGGAAAAGGCACTTTTTCCAGGACCACCGCACAGGCCTCGTCCGGTTTTCCCTGGGCGATGAGCCGGAGGTAACCAGGAATGTCGATCCCGGCCGGACAGGCCGACGCGCAGGGAGGCGGTGCTTCCGGCGGTACGAACTCTTCCGGGCTCAGAACCCGCAGAGGGCGGATAATGTCCAGGACCGCTATTCCATTGGGGCAGACCGTCTCGCACCGGCCGCAGGTGGTGCAAACCCACTGCTTTCCGGAATCGGCCGCCTCCCGGGCCAGGTCCATCTCGATATAACGGACGAGCCTTCGAACGTTGAAGTCGTCTTTGCCGGTCACAGGGCACGCCGAGGCACAACATCCGCACTGCTCGCAGGCCTGCAGCATCTCCACGTTCCCGAACCGCTCAGCCGGTACCGTATTCGCATCCATAGATCGATTCACCTCGCAAAGAATCCCGTTCGGCCGTGTTTCAGCCGAGGTTCAGCTCCTTGGCCATGTCCCGCATGATGTTGGCGAACTTGGGTCCGTCCGCTGCGGAGCACCACTCCAGACGGAGCTTGTCCGGGTCGTAACCGTTTTTCTGAAGCCGCTTTCGAGCGCGCTTGATTCGCTTCTCGCAGGCGTAGTTCCCCGAAATGTAATGGCAGGTGGGAAACTCGCACCCCACCACCAGCACGCCGGCCGCACCCAGCTCATAGGCCCGTTCGATAAGCTTGATGGGTACCCGGGCCGAGCACATGACTCGAATCAGGCGCGCATAGGTCGGGTACTGGAGGCGGCTCACGCCGGCCATGTCCACGCCGCCCAGGGCACACCAGTGGCAGACGAAGCTCAGGATCTTCTCCTCCGGGTTCTCCTCGAGGGCCGCATCCACTTGGGCCTGGAGCTGCTCGTCCGAGTAGTGCACTATGGTGATGCACTCTTTGGGGCAGTCGGCCGCGCACAGGCCGCACCCCTTGCACAGGGCCTTGATCACGGAGGGGCGTTTCTCCTCGTCGATCTCGATGGCCCCGTACGGACATTGCTTGTAGCACAGGTTACACTGATCGCAGTTGGTCAGATCAATGTCCGCCACAATACCCTCGGCTTCGATAAAGCCGTTTTTCATGGGAATGGAGGCCCGCATGGCCGCACCTATGCCCTCCTCGCAGGACTCCTTCAAGGTCTTGGGGTTCTTGGCGCAGCCGCACAGGGCCACCCCGTCCGCAGGAAAGTCCAAAGGCCCCAGCTTGATGTGGCGTTCCTGAAAAAACCCTTCCCGGTTGGTGGACACCTTGAGCTGCCCCCTGACGGCTTCGATGCTCTCGTCCCCGGTGAAGCCCACAGTCAGAACCAGCAGGTCGGTGGGGATCGAGATGTCATCGCCCAGGAGCAGGTCACTCACCTTGACGCCCAGCTTGCCGTTTTCAGGTGTCACCTCGGGATAGCGGTCGTCAGGGAAGCGCACGAACTTGATCCCGGCCTGCTTGGCCTCCTGAAAGAGGACCTGCTCGTCTTTCACCAGGCTCATGTCCCGGTAAAGGATGTACACGTCGGCGTCGGGATTACGTCTCTTCAAGGCCAAGGCGTTTTTCACCGACACGGGACACCCTACACTGCAGCAGCCCCGCTCTTCGTTCTTGGATCCCACACAGTTGATGATGACTGCATTCCGGAATGCATCGAGGTCATCCGCCTTGAGCTGTTCTTCCAGCTGGAGCTGGGTCAAGACCCGCGGGTCCTCTCCATACTGGAAGGCCCCGTTTTCCGGTTCGATCTCCCGCATTCCCGTGGCCACCACCACTGTGGAGACCTCCAGGTTCACCTCTTCACCGGCCGCCTTCAGGGTGACCTTGTAGTTTCCAATGTACCCGTTCACGGTCTCGATGTGTGCGTTGGTGAACACGGTGATGTCGGGACTCGCCTCCACCTTTTCCCGGGTGGCCCGAATAATGTCGGCTGCGGGTACGGTGTGATCCTCGTGGGCCACCGTGGACAACCGGTTAAGGATGCCGCCGAGCTCCGGCCCCTTCTCCACGACGAAGGCCTTGAACCCCTGCTCCGCCACGAACAGGGCCGCGCTCATGCCCGACATTCCGCCCCCGATAATCATACAGTCCCTTCCCACCGGGAGGCGGATCTCTTCGCCTTCCTCGAGAAGGGCGGCCTTGGCCGCACCCATCTTGACTAGGTCCTTGGCCTTTTCCGTGGCGGCCTCCGGCTCTTTCATGTGGACCCAGGAGACCTGCTCCCGAATGCTCACGAACTCCAGCAGGTAGGGATTGAGTCCCGCCTCCTTGACCGAGGCCTTGAACAGCGGCTCGTGGGTCCGGGGGGTGCAAGAGGCGATGACCACCCGGTTCAGGTTCTGCTCCTGAATCGCCTCCTTCAGGGTGTTGAGCGCATCCACCGAGCAGGACCATTTCCCCTCGTCCACATGTGTTACATGGGGAAGCGTCTTGGCATACTCCACCACGTCCGGTACGTTCACCACCCCGGCTATATTCGAGCCGCAATCACAGACAAACACACCGATTCTTAGCTCGTCATTCATGGAATGTTCCTCGTCTATCGTGTTCGGGAGCGGGTTTCGGCCCGCACCTGATTGCAAGAATCTTCGGGCGGGTATTCTTCGATCCCGGAATCATCCGTTGGCGACCGCCTTCATGCTCGCCGCCGTGGCCTGGACCACGGATTCGGAAATGTCGATGGGGCCGGTGGCGCCCCCGCAGAGGTAGACCCCTTTAACCTTGGTCTCCAGCGGGGCCAGCATGGGGTCTTCCTCCTTGAAAAACCCGAACTTGTCCAGGTCGATCTTCAATGCCTTGGCCAGCTTTTTGTTCCTTTCGCTGGGGACCAGACCGGTGGAGAGCACGAGCAGATCGAACTCTTCCTCCACTGGACGGCCGGTCTCGAGATCTTCGTAACGAATCTTGACGTTCTTGGTTTCCGGATCCTCGAAAACGTCGTAGGGGCGGGCCTTCACGTAACGGACACCCGCCTCCCGGGCCTTTTCGTAAAACCCCCACATCCCTTTCCCGTACGCCTTGAGATCGTTGTAAAAGATCGCCGTCTCCACTGAGCTGTCGTGCTCCTTGGTGATAATGGTCTGCTTGGCGGCGATCATGCAGCACACCTTGGAGCAATACGGCGTCCCGTGATCCAGGCCCCGGCCCGCACATTGAAGCCAGCCGATTTTATGCGCATGTTCCCGGTCCGACCGCCGCACGATCTCCCCCCCCGTAGGGCCGCCGGCGTTCATGAGCCGCTCGAACTCCAGGTTGGTGATGACGTTCTCGCAGGTCTGATATCCGTGGAGGCCCTCCGCAGGCAGGGCTGATTCTATACCGGAGGCCACTATGATGCTCTTCACAGTCAGGTTTAGGTTCTTGTTGGCCTGCCAGAGGCGGACCGCATCCTTACCCTCTTCCTTGCACGCCTTCACACAGAGGGCGATGGGGCACTCCCTGCACTGACTGCAGTCCACCACGCACCCCCCCACACAAGCGCCCTGATCGTTCATCCTGCCGTACCGGCAGTCCGGATCAATCACCGCCGCATTGGGCACGGCCTGGGGGAAGGGAATGAAGGCCGGCTTTCGGGTCCCGAAGATACGGCCGTCCATTTCGTCCGGAATGGTGACCGGGCAGGCCTCGAAGCACGCTCCGCAGCCGGTGCACGCTTCCTCGTCCACGAACCGGGCCTTTTTCACCAGGCGCACCTTGAATCCCTCATCCGATTTCTTGACCTTTTTGATCTCGGTGTTGGTAAGGATCTCGATGTTGGGGTGGTTGTCCACCTCGTACATCTGGGGGGCCTCGATGCAGATCGAGCAGTCGTTCGTGGGAAACGTCTTGTCGAGTCTGGCCATCATCCCCCCGATACTCGGGGTGTCGTCCAGGAGATAGACCTTTGCGCCGTAGTCCGCGGCGTTGAGCGCGGCGTTGATTCCAGCCACGCCGGCTCCGATTATCAATACGTCGTCACTCATATCGGTCACCTCTGATCCATGGGGGCTCTCCTCGCCTGCGACAAAGACCACCCCCGAAGTGATGAGAGCAGGATAAGAATCGGTCCGCTTCAAATCTCGGTAATCGTCACCGCTTTCGATTTGCACACCGCTTCACAGGTTCTGCATCCGAGGCAGTTCTGAGGCCGCACCGCCGTCGCCTTATGCGACAGGTCGAACACGTTCACCGGACAGTAGATCAGGCACAATTCACAGCCGTCGCAGAGGTCCGGATCGATGTGGACCAGATAGATTTCAAAATCACGATTGGTTTTCGGCATATCGTTCCTGCGTTTTCAGTCACTGCCCCACCACGAAGTATACGAAGAAAGGCAATAACCATATGAAATCGCTGTTCAAGGCGGGTTTTGCGCCGGGAGCACCGCCCCGGGCGAAAAACCCCCTGGCCGGGCGGAAACTTTCAGTCGCAGATGAGCTCCGTCAACACCCCGTTGAGCTTCTTGGGATGCATGAACGCGAACTGCCCTGTCCGGAAGGGCCGAAGCACCTCTCCATTGGGGGCCGGAATGAAGGGGTAACCCTTTTCCTTGAGCTCGTCCACGGCCTTGGCCGTGTCGTCCACGCCGAAGCTGACGAGCATGACGCCCTCACCGTTCTTCTCGATAAACTGGGCCACCGGACCGTCAGGCGTGGTGGACTCCATGAGCTCGAAACCGACCTCTCCGATGTGATAACGGGCGACCCGAATCTGTTCCGGCTCGTCCACGTAAGGGTCATCGGGCTCGGACTTCCCCAAAACCGGCTCCCACACCTTTCGGGCCGCATCCAGGTCCTTCACTGCTATACAGATATGATCCACTTTGTTGACTTTCATGGGAATCTCTCCTCGCGTTCAGGCGATTGCGGTCGGCCCCCACACATGCACGGTCGAGGCACTCAAACGCGGGAGCGCTCGGCCCTGCGTACACCGGACCGAGCGCCGCACCGCCTGCTGTTAAAATGTCACCTTGGACAAAGGGATTGTAATGGCCCCGTCCGGGCAGACACATCCGCATTCGTTGCAGTCCTCGCAGATAAACTCGGTGACCACGGGTCTGCCGTTCTGGACCCGAATGGCCGAGTCGGGACAGACTTCCACGCACAGGGGCTGAACCCGCCCGCCGCACATCCTGCACTTTTCCATATCGATCTGAGCAGCCATGTTTCACTCCTCTATTTACTGTTCTTTCATGTAAAGCTTGAACACCCACTCGCCTTCGCCCCGGGGAATCGCCTTCTGCATCTCAATGGCCAGAGGCCTGTTGAAGAAGACGCTCACGTCCACGAGCATGCTCTCAAAGAGCTTCTCGCGGGTCCTGGCCACCTCCTCCATGGGCACGTCAAAGGTCTTGGCCGCCGTCGGCCATGTGTCACGCTTGCAGCGGATCACGGCCTCCGTGGGCTTTTCACCGGGCTCCACCGTTACCACGGCGCCCTCGTTCGCCCACGTGCCGGCGAGCTGCTTGGCCAGCATTCCTATAAAGGCCTCATCCCCCTTGAGCAGGTTCAACCGGGGGAGCATGCCCTTTCCGATGTAGCGGCCGAAGGCCTCGGCGGCATCCAGGGCCACGGTCATGGGATCGGCGTTCTCGCCCGCCAGGCCGAGGGCGAACTCCCGCCAACGGTAGTAGGTGTTGCAGATTTCACCCTGGGCGGCCTGCTTGGCTTTCCACAGTTTCGTGATTTCCTTTTCGGCATTCACTGGCATGATATTCCCTCCTCCTTATATCCTGAGACCGATCCGGTAACCGTCGTGAACCGCGCTGGAGAGGTTCCGGGGCACCAATGCGTCCCCCACCACGTACAGCTCCATGCCTTCACTCTGGACGGTGCTCTTCAGGCTTTCATTGGCTTCCCGCTCCGTGACGATGATCGTGTCGCACTGAACCGGGAATCGATGGCCATCGTAGGTCTTGACCACGATCTCGCCGTCGCCGACCTCATCGATGGTGCAGTCGTTGTAAGCGGTCACGCCGTTCTGGCGGAGGTAAATCATGTAACGCCACTTGAAGGACGGGTTGATGTCGAATCCCGCGGACTTTTCTTCACCCACCAGGGTAACCTTCTTCCCCTCCTTGGCGAGCTTTAGCGCCACGCCGATGCCTGGCTTGCGATTGCCCCACACCACCACTTCGTCCCCCACGCTTTCCTTGCCGGAGAGCACGTCCAGGACGTTGATGATGTTCTTGGCGTTCTCGTCCGCTCCCGGCACTTTCTTATAGACCGGGCCGGTGGCCAGAATAACCGTATCGGGCATCTCCTCCTCGATGAGCTCATCGGTGACCTCGGTGCCCAGGTGAAACTTCACCCCGTGCTTCTCGCACATGGTCTTCTGGAAGTTAGTGCAGGTCATGAGCTCCTCGTCCCCATAGGGCGCCTGGGAGGCCTCGTTAAGGGTGCCCCCCAGTTCCTTGCGCTTGTCATAAACATTGACCTCATGCCCCCTCTGGGCGGCCACATAGGCGCACTCGAGACCGGCGGGGCCCGCCCCTACGATCATGACTTCCTTCTTGTCGTCCTCGTCCTCCACTGGTTTGGGGAAGAAGTCCGGGTCATGCTCATGGGCGCATACAGGGCTGATGTAGCAGGTCATGGGTGCATCCCGAAAAAGCCTGGCCAGACAAAGATTGCAGGCTACACAGTGGCGCACCTCGTCTTCGTGACCCTCCAGCACCTTTTTGGGCATGAGCGGGTCGGCGATCATGGAACGGCACATCTCCCATATGTCCAGCTCGCCCTTGCCTATGGCCTCCTCGGGGTAGTGGGGCAGAAAAATCCGGTAAGCCATCTGAATGGGCACCTTCACGTGCTCTTTGGCCCGCTTGGCCAGGTAGAGCCAGTTGCCCTGGGGGATGTCCCGGCTGATCACCGGGAAGATGGACTCCTGCCAGCCGAGGGTGCAGCTGATGTAGTCTACGCCGGCCTCTTCGGAGATCTTGTAGCTCTCCATGGACTCTTCCGGGGTGTTGCCTCCCACGTCATCCAGGAGTTCCTCGGAGCACAGCCGGATGCCCACCGGGATATCCGGCCCCACGGCCTCTTTGACTCCCTGAATGATCTCCACTACGGCCTGCATGCGGCCCCGAATGTCCCCGCCGTACTCGTCGGTCCGGCGGTTCGTGTACTTGGAAATGAAGTTGGAAATCAGGTAGCCGACGATGCCCGAGATCTCCATGATGTCAAAGCCGGCCTCCACGCCGCGTTTGGCCGCATCCGCGTGCTGCCGCACCATCTCCTTGACCTCGGCGTTCGTCATCTCCGCCATGGGCTTGAAGATTCGAAGTCTCTGGGGTACAGCTGAAGGACCGTGCCCCACAGGCACTTCCACGGCGCCGACCCGCCCGCAATCCATGAGCTGGAACCCGGCGACCGCCTTCTCCGAGTGAATGGCGTCCGCGATCTTCTTGAGGCCGGGAATGAACTTGTCGTCCCAGCATGCGGCCTGACCGACATAACCCTGACCCTTGCGGGGCTCGTCCATGTAGACGCCCTGCATGAAGCAGAGGCCCCCCACTACGCCCTCGGCCCTGCGCCGCATGTACTCGACGTCCGCATCCGTGACAAACCCGTCGTGCTGGTTCAGATTGTCTTCGGTGGCGGCGTACTTGATGCGGTTCGGGACGATCAGATTGCCGATCTCGATCGGCGTGAACAGATTGGGGTATTGCTTAGCCCCAGGGTACGATGAGTAATCCCATTCAAACAGTTGTTTCGCCATCTATCCATCCTCCTTTACACATGGTTCTGAGGGTTGTTCGGGACGCCGCCCACGGTGCCCGCAATAACGCTGCGGCGCCCCACCCCGGGTCTCGTCTCGGGCGCCTCGAAGACCGCAGGGTATCGCCCCGCCTGCCGGACTCGAGGGTGAACACGAACACCACTCGGGGCCGAATAAACTGAATACTGTTTACAAACCAACCCTGTCAAGGGTTCACACCGCATCTTCGGCCTCTGCGGCCCCCTCCGCCGCCTTGGACGCGGAGACGGGCTCCGGCCTGAAGGCGCTCGCCAGGAGATCGAACAAACTGTCCAGGTTCTCGAACAAGGAGTACGACCGGTCCTTGAGCAGCCACCGGGTCACGATGTGGTCCATGGTTCCGACGAAGAGGTCCCGTGCAACATACGAGTTCAAATCCGAGCGCATCTCTCCTGAGGCCCGCCCTTCTTCGAAAATGTCCAGAAGATAGGCGTAGAGATGTTTTACGTTGGAGTACACCTCCGTGGCCATGAAGTTCGCATTGGTCTTCAAAAAGAGGTAGACCACCTTGGCGTCCAAAGGGGCCTGCTCCACGCGGCGCATGTACCACCACAGATACTTGCGCAACTTGTTGAACGCCCCTTGAATACCGAACAACTGCTCCTCCAGATCTTCGATCAGATCCGAGACCCAGATCTGGGGAATGGCCAGAAGAAGGTCCTCCTTGCCCTGGAAGTGGTCGTACAACGCCGCCTCGGACAGACCCGCCTGGCGGGAAATGTCCATGACGGTCGTCTTCTGGTAGCCCTGCTCGGCGAAGAGCTTCCGCGCCGAATCGATGATCCGGGCTCGCGTATTTCCTTTGTGGTTGCGGTTTGCCACGGCCAACACCTTAGGGGCATTCGTGAAAAATCAACCTGACACCGACTTTAAACAATAACCTATTGGATTTATAGCAGTGTTTTTTCCGAACACAATTACAGATTACCACTCTGAAACCGCATTTTCAAGAACCAAAGCGGATATATGCTTAAAAAAAACAAGGAAGCTTAACAAACTGAACGCGTTTCTGATGATGTCTCGGGGCATTAAGTGTGACAAGCTGCTGTTTTTATAAGTAATTTAACACTGCCTGGTCCCAAAAAGATTACTTTACCGAATACCATTAGGAATTTCCCCTGTCAAGGGAAAATCCTTTGGGCTTGATCCTTTCCGCTGAATGTGCGAACCATGGCCCAGGCTTCGAACCACGCAGGAGTGCCCTATGCCGCCACGTCATGCAAAGCATCGGATCGATCTTATCGGGTTTCCCATGGACCTGGGCGCCGATAGGCGTGGAGTGGGCATGGGACCGTCCGCCCTCCGCATTGCAGGGCTCGGCAACCGGCTCATGGATCTGGGATATGAGGTGAGGGACCGGGGGGACATCCCGGTGGAGATTCGTGAAAGCCAGACGATCTCCAACCCGAGGCTCAAGTTCGTGGAAGAAGTGCTGGACAAATCCGGACGTCTGGCTCACGCCGTGCGGCACTCGCTGGATCAAGGCCGGTTTCCCCTGGCCTTGGGAGGTGATCACACGGTATCCATCGGGTCCGTGGCCGGATTGAGCGCCCATTGCCGGGACCGGGGGCTTGTGCCGGGGGTGCTCTGGATCGACGCCCACGCGGACATGAACAATGAGACCACCACTCCTTCCGGCAATATCCACGGCATGGCCCTGGCCGTCAGCCTCGGACTCGGGGAGGAGCGGTTGACGAATCTCCTGGGGTTCTCACCGAAGATCGTTCCCGAACACGTCTTTGTAGTGGGCGTTCGAAGCGTCGACCCCGAGGAAAAAGGTATGATCCGCCGGGCGGGGATCAACGTGCGCACCATGGCGGATATCGATCGCAGGGGCGTGGCGCCGGTAATAGAGGAGATACTGCGTGCCTTGAGGGAGCAGGTGGATATGATTCATGTGACCCTGGATGTGGACGCCGTGGATCCCTCCGTGGCCCAGGGGGTGGGCACACCTGTGGCCGGGGGGCTGACCTACAGAGAGGCCCACCTCATAATGGAGACCATTGCCGAGTGCGGCAAGCTGAGCAGCATGGATGTGGCCGAGATCAACCCCGCCCTGGACGACCGCAACCGCACGGCCGTGCTCACCGCCGAGATGTTGGCGTCCTGTTTGGGCAAGCGCATCCTGTAGTTTCCAGGCGCAAACCATTCACCCGTTCTTTCTCTCGAACTCCTCCATGAACGCCACCAGATCCCTCACCGCATCCAGGCCCGTGGCGTTGTATATGGAGGCCCGGCAACCGCCCACCGAACGGTGCCCTTTCAGGCCGCCCAGACCCTCTTCCGCCGCTTGCTTCACAAACCGCCCCTCCAGCTCCTCGCTGGGAAGGCGAAAGGTCACATTCATTCGGGAGCGGCTCTCCACCTCCGCGGTGCCGGTGTAAAACCCCGACCCGTCGATAGCCCCGTACAGCGTGTCCGCCTTCTCCCGGTTCAGCGCCGCCATCTTCTCCAGCCCCCCCACGGTCTCCTCCAACCACCGCATCACCAGGCTCACCGCGTATATCACAAAACAGGCAGGCGTGTTGAACATGGAGTTCTTCTCGGAAAACGTCGTGTACTTGAGCATGGTCGGAATCTCCTCCGGAACCCGCTCCAGCATGTCCTTGCGTACGATCACCAGGGCCGAGCCCGCAGGGCCGATGTTCTTCTGCGCCCCCGCATAGATCAACCCGAACGGCGCGGGGTCGAAAGGGCGGCTCATGATGTCCGAGCTCATGTCGCAGAAAAGAGGCACCCCTCCGGCCTCAGGAAACCGCGGCCACTGCGTTCCCTTGATCGTGTTGTTGGACGTGAAATGCAGAAAGGATCCCTTACCGTCCTCCTGGAAATCCCATGGAATATAAGAAAAGTTTCGATCCTCGCTCGAGGCCAGCACCCGCACCTCTTTGCCCTGGATCCGCGCCTCCTTGATAGCCTTGGTAGACCACGTGCCGGTGTCTATGTAGTCCAGGGGCCTGCCCTGGACCGCAAAGTTCATGGGAATCATGCAGAACTGAAGGCTCGCGCCTCCCTGCACGAAAAGCACGTCAAAGTCCTCCCCCAGCCCCAGAAGGCGTTTGGTCCGCACCACCGCCTCGTCGATCACCTCGTCGAAATACGGGCTCCGGTGGCTGATCTCGGTCACACTCATCCCCGACCCCTTGAAGTCGAGAAACTCCGCTTGAATCTGCTCCAGCACCGGAAGCGGAAGGGCCGCAGGACCCGCATTGAAGTTGTGGATTCGCTTCGCCATGATATTCCTCCTATAAATTGATGGCCTCGCAAAAGGTCGAGATCTCGCGCCAAGCCGCAAAGTGAACTCATTGATATTAAAAGGTCTTTTCTCGGCGTCTTGGCGTCATTGCGAAAGAATTTAGTTTTTACGGTTTCGCCAATATTGTAAAATATGCGCTTGCGGAGACGCCTCAGGCCGCGGCCCCGTTGGAAGCGCCCGCTTCAAAGCCTGCGTCGAAGACGCGCAGGTTGGCCTCCAAAAAGCTCTCCGGAGTTATTCGCTCGATGGTTTCTCTGAGCTCGGCGCCGGTTGCGGGCATGTCCTCAAAGGCCGAGTAGTATCCTAAAAGCGCCAGGTTCGTAGACATGGGCGCGCCCAGGTCCATGGCCATTTCGCCGGCCGCGGTGGAATGATACGACACGCCGCGCTTCTCCAAATACGCCTTCACGTCATCACGAGGAAACCGGCCGGTCTTTGCGTTCACATACAGCCGCGCCCCTTCCCTCAGAAACGGCAGGTTCCGATATCCCTCGTGCTCCTCCAGCGCCAGCATCACGTCCGCCCCGCCCGCCCGCACGAGCGAGCTCCGCACCTCCCCGATCCGCAGATGCGACACCACCGAACCGCCCCGCTGGGCCATTCCATGCGTCTCCGCGCCCAGAATCCGGTACCCCTTTTTCAGAGAGGTTTCCGCCAGCACCTTGGTAACGAACAGGATTCCCTGCCCGCCCAGTCCGCACAACACGATGTTCACCGGTTCCATGTCCGCTCCGTCAATTCCGTGTTCGTATTTCGTGACTCGTGATTCGTGACTTCACAAGGCAGCATTAGGCACGAAAAGCCACTCTTTTGTTTCCCTTACTCGTGCCGCACGATCGCGCCCCTGGGGCACACCTGAATGCACAATCCGCACTGCACGCAGATCTGGCGGTTCACCTCGGTCCGGCCCAGCTCCTCGTCGTGGAACAGCGCAGGGCACTCAAAGCGCTGAATGCACAATCCGCATTGATCACAGTCCTCTGTCACCTTCACCGGAATGCGCTCCGGGATCGCCTCGCCCCGGTATGCAATCACACACGGGTGACGCGCAATCACCACTGCGATCCCCCCTTCCGGCTCTTCCGTGTACGCCAGGGCGCGCTTGAGCACATCCCCCATGGCCTCAAGATCGTACGGGTCCACCTCTTCGATGAAGTCCACACCGCAGCCGGCAATCACACGCTCCAGCGGAATCCGCTTCCCTTCGCTCCCGTCCGCCCGCACCCCCAGGCCGGGTGTGGGCTGCATTCCCGTCATAGCCGTAGTCAGGTTGTCCAGGACCACCAGTACGAACCGGGCATCATTGTACACCGCGTTCAACAAACCGGCCGGACCGGAATGATAGAAGGTAGAATCCCCTATGGTGGCGATGACGGGCTGTTGGACTCCGTCCTGGGCATAGGCGTGATAAAACCCCGATGCCATGGTGATCGCCGCACCCATGTCCAGACACGTGTCCACCCCTCCCAGGTTCAGACCCAGGGTGTAACAACCGATATCCGAGGTGAAAATCGCCTTGGGCTTGGACTTGCGGATCGAATAGAAAGAGGCCCGGTGGGGGCATCCCGGGCACAACGTGGGTCGCCGCATGGGAAGCTCCAAACCCGAGACCAGGGTGGAAGCCTCTCCTGTGTTCGCTTCGGGAAGACCCTCCCCCCCGGATTTCCTCAGAACCGTGTCCAGAATCCCGTAGATCACCTCCGGCACCAGCTCCCCCTGGGACGGAACATGACCGGACAGTCGACCCCGGACCTTTTCCCGGTTCCCGAGCTGATACTCGATCAGAGTGTCCGTCTCCTCCAGCACCAGCAGCCGGTCGCACGCCCCGGCGAACTCCTCCACCAGAACCCCGGGAAACGGCCATGCCGCCCCCAGCTTCAGCACCGGAACCTCTCCCGCACGCCCCGTCTCTTTCAACACGTCCTGCACCACAGCCCAGGGCACACCGGCTGCGATGATCCCCAGTCCGTAGCTCTTTCCTTCCTCCAAGTCATGGCCGTTGAATGGAAAGTCCCGGGACGAAAACCGCTCCCCGATCAACCGAAGCTTCTCGTTCAGCTCCCCGTGGAGCTTGAGCCGGAACTTGGGCGTCGCCGCCCACCGCATGGGGTCCTTTTCGAACGCCGCCTTTTCCACACGGTCTCGCAGCGCCTCCACCTCCACGTTCTGCCGGGCGTGGCACACGCGGATCGCCGGGCGAAGCACCACAGGGACGGCGAACTCCTCAGAGAGGGCCAGTCCATAGGCCACCATCTCCCGAGCTTCCTGGGGCGTGGAAGGGTCCAGGACCGGCACCTTGGCCAACCTGGCCATAAACCGCGTGTCCTGCTCCGTCTGCGACGAGTGCGGACCCGGATCGTCAGCCGAGATGATCAAGAGCCCGCCCACTGTGCCCAGGTACGCCGCACTCATCAGGCTGTCCGCCGCCACGTTCAACCCCACCTGCTTCATGCAGCAGGCCGCGCGCTTGCCCGAGATCGCCGACGCGAACGCATTGTCCAAGGCCACCTTCTCATTGGTGGACCACTCCACATACGTATTCAATTCCGCCGATTTCACCCGACGGATCACCTCAGGCAGGATCTCGGAGCTGGGCGTCCCGGGATAGCTCGTCACCACCTGTATGCCCGACTCCACCAATCCCAATGCGATGGCCCCGTTGCCCAACACGATCTCTGTCGACATCATCACTCCCCTTGCACGCAGGTTCCGCAAACGCTTGAAAGCCGGCTCAGCCGGCCGGCTGAAAGCTCAAAGTCGCAGTCCACCGGTTTTTGACTTCCCGCGCCCTTCCTGTTCTTCGGAATTCGAGACAGCCTTTCTACTCTATGTATTCGATTAAGTATTCGATCCGGAATCGTTCTCCGACCTGGTCCTCTTCTTCGCCTGCTCGATCAGATCCAATAGAGACATCATCTTGGTCTGATGGGAACGGCTGAAGGCCTTTTCCCACTGCTCCCCGGTCAGCGCCTGCCGAAAAAATCCGTCCACATCAAAGTGCTCGAACCAGCAGTCCAGCGTCTTGAAACAGGGCAGGTCCCCCCGCTCATAGCGGCAGTAGGAAAATGTGATCTGGTGCCCCAGCCTGGGGCACCGTATCATGTAATCTTCACCCGGCGGAATGATTTTTTCACTCATGCTATCCTCTTCCCCCGGCAACCGGCAAGGGCGGGGCTTAGGGTTGCGGCGTTCCAGGAGACCGCGAGGGCCTCCGGAACGCGCCTTTCACAAAATCGATCGATCAGCCGCCCGTGTACTGTCTGGGCTTGGGCAGGTCCTCGATGGCGGCCAGGGCCCGCACGATTTCCTCTTCGGGCAGGGGATGGTCCTTCAACTTACCGCGGAAAAAGGCCTCGTAGGCCGCGAGGTCAACCAGGCCATGTCCACTCCAGTTGAACAGGATCACCTTTTCCTTGCCCTCTTCCTTGGCCTTGAGCGCCTCTCGTATGGCCATGGCCACCGCGTGGTTGCACTCCGGCGCGCTGATAAACCCTTCGGTGCGGGCGAAGGTGATCCCCGCCTGAAACGTTTCCAGCTGATTGATGTTCTCGGCCCGAATCACGCCGTCCACGAGGAGCTGACTGAGCAAGGGGGCCATGCCGTGATACCGAAGCCCGCCTGCATGGATCGGCGCCGGCACGAAATCGTGCCCCAGCGTGTGCATGGGCAGCAGCGGCGTCATCTTCACCGTGTCCCCGAAATCATAGGCAAAAGGCCCGCGCGTCATGGTCGGGCACGAAGCCGGCTCCACGCCGATGATGTCGATGTCCTTGCCGTGGATCTTGTCCCGGGCATAGGGGAAACAGTTGCCGGCGAAGTTACTTCCGCCCCCGGCGCAGCCGATCACCACATCCGGATAGTCCCCTGCGATCTCCATCTGCTTCTGGCACTCCAGGCCGTTGATGGTCTGGTGGAGCATGACGTGGTTCAGGACCGAGCCCAGTGCGTACTTGGCGTTCTCGTCCATGACCGCCGCTTCCACGGCCTCGCTGATGGCCATTCCCAGGCTTCCGGGGCATTCCGGATCCTTGTCCAGGATCGACTGTCCCGACTTGGTCTCGGTGCTCGGGCTCGCCGTGCAGTTCGCGCCCCACGTCTCCATCATGAGACGGCGGTAAGGCTTCTGGTTGTAGCTGATCTTCACCATGAACACCTTGCATTCCAGACCAAAGAACGCGCAGCACATGGACAGGGCGCTCCCCCACTGCCCGGCCCCGGTCTCCGTGGTGATCCGCTTGGTCCCGGCCACCTTGTTGTAATAGGCCTGGGCGATGGCCGTATTGGGCTTGTGGCTTCCGGCCGGGCTCACCCCTTCGTTCTTGTAGTAAATTTTGGCCGGGGTATCCAGGTACTTCTCCAGCTCGTACGCCCGGTAAAGGGGACTCGGTCTCCAAATCGCGTACTTCTCCAGGATCTCCTCGGGAATGTCGATCCAACGCTCGGTGCTCACCTCCTGCTCGATCAGGTTCATGGGAAAAATGGGCGCCAGGTCGTCCGGCCCGGCGGGCTGACCCGTTCCCGGGTGCAGGGGCGGTTCCAGCGGTGTGGGCAGGTCCGCCTGGATGTTGTACCACTGGCGCGGCATCTCGGACTCGGGCAAAAAGATTTTTTTGACCTGCATGTTCCCTCCTTCTCTCTCAATGGGTTGGCGGTTCAACCGCAGCCTGTGCAAAGGACTCGGGTCCCGAGCACGGGCTGCACACCTCCAGCGGCACCCTTTTCGTGCGGACCGCTTTTTAATCCGAACGGAGCAATGGTTCAGGCCCCACTCGGCTGGGACTCGGTTACAAATCGATCCGCCGCACGATGTGGACGTCCTCGAGCGCCTGCATGCGCTCCAGCACATCGCGGCTTACACGGGTGCTGGTTCTCACAAGGACGGCATTTTGCCCGTGGGCCGAATCCTGACCCACGTGCATGCGGCTGATGTTGATGCCGCGGGCGCCCAGGGTGGAGCATATCTCCCCGATCACACCGGGCTTGTCCTCATTGT
>CAZQCK010000009.1:16055-41756 GCA_964591925.1 uncultured Desulfobacterales bacterium | reverse complement strand
GATATATTAAGTGTTTTTTCGATAGGCTGCAATTTGAAACGCTCAATTCAGGTCAAAAAAATGTCTGTTGGCGCCCCTGAGCCCCGGGAAGAAACAGCCCTGCGGCCGGGCCGGCCGCAGGGCTGTTCTTCCATTCTCCATCGCTCTCGGCTTCCGCCTTTCCCGTCGCCCTTTCTACTTCATGGCCGCCTTGACCCTGGCCGCCACGTCCTTTGGCACCCACTCGGTCCACAGGTCCTCGTAGGTCTTGAGAAACCAGGCGGCCGCCTCTTCGGTGCTCGCCTTGTTGTCCTGCATGTGGGCCAGGAACCGGTTGTTGATGGCCAGGGTGGTCTCGTAGTTCTCGAGGAAGGCCACCACGTCCGGCGCCTTCTCGGTCAGGCTCTTGTGGACGAGGATGTCGCACTTGACCGCCGGGTACTCGCAGGCCTTGGTGGTCTCCCAGATCTCCTTGTCGAACTCGGGTTCCTCGAGCAGAACCATGTCCAGCTTGCCCAGGACCCAGGTCGGCTCCCAGTAATAACCGAGCCAGGGCTTTCCACGCTTGTACGCGGTCACCATGGAGCCGGCCAGGGCCGGGCCCGAGCCGGGCTGCATGATGTTGTAATATTCATTGAGGCCGTAAGCCTCGAACTTCTTCTTGTTGACCTCGGCGCAGCCCCAGCCGGGAAGGCAGCTGTAGAACCGGCCCTTGTCCGGGTCTTCCGGATCCCGAAACAGCTCCCAGTACTCGGGAAGGTCAAACACGGACTCGAGATCCGGCGCCATAGGCTGGATGCCCCGCTCTTCATCGCCTTCCACCACGTAGCGGGGGACGTACCAACCCTGGACGCTGTTGGGAAAGTTCGGTCCGAGGTTCACAAAGCCCTGATCCGTATCGGGGTCCTTGCCCTTGGCCAGGCCCTCGTCATAGAGGTCCTGCCAGTTCTCCTCCCAGGACTCCATGTTTACATTGGGCGCCTGGCCGCCCTTGGCCTGGATCAGGGCCGTGTTGAGCATGATGGTTTCACCCTGAACATACCCCACAGGATAGCCCAGGCCCTCTTCCACAATGAAGGCCGCGATCCGGTTGTGCACCTGGATGCTGTCCCAGCCATAGTCGCCGAACACAATGGTCGTCTTGTCCGCGGCCGAAGCCGTACCAAACGCCAGTCCGACCACCGCCAGAGTCAAAATCGCCATGGAAATTCCGCGCATTGTCCGTTTCATAGGGTCTCCTCCTTGTTTGATTTTCAGTGGACACGATATCCGCCGATCCGTGTTACGTCCTATTTTTGGATGCCATCGAAAAGGTGATCCGGTCGATAATGATAGCCATGAACACGATGCACAGGCCCGCCTCGAAACCGCGGCCCACCTCCACCCGGTTGATGGCCAGCAGGACCTCCAGCCCGAGCCCCTTGGCCCCGATCATGGAGGCGATGACCACCATGGCCAGCGCCATCATGGTGGTCTGGTTGATCCCCACCAGGATCGTGGGACGCGCCAGGGGTAGCTGGACCTTGAACAGGATCTGCCAGTAACTCGATCCGAAGGCGTGGGCCGCCTCGATCACGTTGGCCGACACCTCCCGGATCCCCACGTTGGTCAGGCGGATGACCGGCGGCACCGCGTAGATGATCGTGGCGAACAGGGCCGGAACCTTGCCCAGGCCGAAGAGCATCAGGGCCGGAATGAGATACACGAAGCTGGGCATGGTCTGCATGCCGTCGAGCATCGGCTTGATGACCGCCTGGAAAACATTGCTCCCGGCCATGGCGATGCCCAGGGGGATGCCGATGGCCAGGGAGATGATTACCGAGGCCACCACGAGAGACAGGGTCATCATGCCCAGGTCCCACAGCCCGAGAGCGCCGACGAAAAAGAGCATTCCCGCCATACCCAGCCCTGCCCACCAGGATCCCATGACCCGCCAGGCCAGAATGCCGACACCAAAGACCAGCACGGGCCAGGGCAGCCAGAGAAAAAACCGTTCGGTGTACAAAAGAAAGTAAAGAATCCCGGTTCCCAGCGCGTCAAAGAATCCGCCGAACGTGCTCAGGATCCAATCCATGAAGCCGTCCACCCACACGTCCAGGGGAATGTCGATGTTCTTCGGAAACTCCATCATGCTCCCCACCTCTCAGGGTGTCTCCGGCGCGGTCCTCAAGACGCGGATTCCGTGCCGTCGCCGTTTTCGGTCTTGGTCATTTCACCCAGCTTCGCCAGCAAAGAACCGGACACGACAACCCCCTTGAGATGACCGTCTTCACCGACCACCGCGATGGGATACGTCGAATCAGCCAACAGGGGAAACAGTTCGCTGGCCGGGGTGTCGGCCGTCACCCGCCGAATGTTCGTGTCGAGGATGGGCGCCAGGCCCTTTTCGCCTCGGTCCGAGGCCTTGCGGCAGTTCCTGGCGGTGACAATCCCTCTCACTATGCCTTCGTCGCGCACAAAAATTGACGATATGCCCGCCTTTTCCATTTTTCGAAGCGCCGCCTTGGGGCCGTCCGTCTTCATATAGGCCATGACCTCGGATTTTTTCATGACCGTCTCCGCGGTGACGACCTTGCTAACGTCCACGCCTTCCACGAACCGGGCCACGTAGTCGTCCGCCGGGTTCGTGAGGATCTCCTCGGCTGTGCCCTCCTGAACCAGGCGGCCGTCCTTCATCAGGACGATCCGGTCACCCAGTTTGATGGCCTCGTCCAAATCGTGGCTGATGAAGACAATGGTCTTTCGCACCTTTTCCTGCAGGTCGATCAGCTCGTCCTGCATGTCGCGCCGAATCAGCGGATCCAGGGCGCTGAAGGCCTCGTCCATGAGCATGATGTCGGCGTCGAGGGCCAGGGCCCGGGCCAGGCCCACCCGCTGCTGCATGCCGCCGGAGAGCTGATCGGGCATGGACGCCTCCCACCCCTTGAGCCCCACCTGCTCCAGCGCCTTCATGGCGGCCTCCCGGCGCGCCTCCGTTCCGACGCCCTGAACCTCCAGGCCGTACTCCACGTTTCGCACCACGCTACGGTGGGGAAAGAGCGCAAAGTTTTGAAACACCATGCCGAAGTGCTTCTGGCGAAAGTTGCGAAGCGCCCGCTTGCTCAACCGGGTCACGTCTTCGCCGTTGACCAGGATCCTTCCGGCCGTAGGATCGATCAGGCGGTTCAGGCAACGCACGAGCGTGGACTTTCCGCTGCCGGAAAGCCCCATCACCACCAGGACCTCCCCCTCCTTCACGGCAAAGCCGGCATCCACGACCCCCACGCCGTGGCCTGTTTTTTCCATGATGCTTTCGTTGCTTCGACCCTCCTGGATCATCCGCATGACCCCCTCGGGGTGGGGGCCATAGATCTTGTAAAGCCCTTCAATAACGATCTTCTCCATCGTTCCCTTTCCGGGTCCGGCCGTCGGAACGGGCCGGGTCCGCCGGCTGGGCCAAGGCATCGGCTTCCTGTACAGGGGTCACATCCAGGGACCCGGCGTTCGTGAGGCCTACCAGACGCTGACGAGCGCCGAGGATGCGGGTTCTATACGAACAGTTCCTAGTACCTGAATTGAGCGATTGTCGAGTTTGCCGAAGATGCAAGGAAGAGGGTGCTTCGCTATACTCTGGTATGCGAAGCACCTGATGACGCCGCAGATTCGGTAAAATCGGCAATCCCGAAGGGTTTTAAATTGCAGTTTTTTTCGAAGAAGCGCATTCATGCAAAAAGTGATGCTCAAACTGGCCCTCTTTAATGGCAAGCCTTTGATATGTGGCGTGTTTTTTCGATAGACTGCAATTTGAAACGCTCAATTCAGGTGGTATAACATGTCGTGGACAAACGACGGAATCAATTGGCCGCAGCACGCAGGGCCCAGGTCTTCTTCGGCATAAGGGGTTTTGATATCGCACAGACGATCAATGGTAGTTTGAGCTGAAAGCACTGTCAACCAAAACCTCCGGCCCGGCCTCCAGTGCAGACATCTCACACGGGGCAAAGCCCCGTCCTTGGCTCGGATTCAAAGGAAGCATACGCGGGGTTGCCCAAAACGCCTGACCGAGGTAGGCCGGTCCATCATCGGAGCAAGACCCGTTTGAGCAAACCGGAAACTTAGAAACAGCATTCATTCTTCAAAGACCGGCAGTCCGAGTTTTTCTGCATTCAGGATGCTCGGCACCGCCTCAGGGGAAGACTGACCCAGAAAGATCGAAACATCCGGGTTCCTCCACACCGGGAGCCCTTTGAGCACTCCTGCCACGTTTGCCGCGGCGAGTATTGCCATGGCCTCCCGGGACCACCTGGTGGCCGACCCTACATGGGGGGCCAGGACCACATTGGGCAGGTCCTTGAGCCCCGGCTTCATTGCGGGTTCGTCTTCAAACACATCCAAAGCGGCCCTGAATGAAGGGTGCCTCCGGCAGTGCTCCACCAAGGCCGCCTCGTCGATCAGGGGACCGCGCCCTGTGTTCACCAGAACGGCGTCCTCTTTCATCAATTCCAACCGTTCCTGATCAATGATGTGCCGGGTGGATTCATTCAGGGATGCGTGCAGGCTCACCACATTCGCCTCTGTGAGCAGCTCTTCAACAGACCCGGCCCTGCGGCAGGTCACAGGGGGTTCTCCCAGGGAGGCCAGAAGGCTTCCATAGGAAGCCACCGCCCTTTCGAGCCCCTCCTTGGGCCTGACAGAGTAGTAGACCAGATCCATCTTGTGGCCTTCCACCATCATACGCGCATAGGCCTTACCGATCCTTCCGGCCCCGATGACACCGACGGTCTTGTTGCAAAGGAGTTTTCCCACAAAGAGCGAGGGCAACCACCCCAGGAAGCGACCCTCGCGCATGAACCGGTCGCCTTCCACCAACCGCCTTGCAGCCGCAAATGTCAATGCCACGGCCAGCTCCGCCGTGGCCTCCGTCAAGACGCCCGGGGTGTTTCCAACAGGAATGTTTAGGCGGGTGGCGGTATCCAGGTCCACGTTGTCGTACCCTACAGCATAATTGCCGTACACTCGCCCGCCCGCACTCACCAGGGCTTTCAGGAGATCGGTCTTCCAGGGTTCGTTCAACTGGCCTATGGCCCCATGACACTCCACGCCAATCCCGGCCTTGATCTCATCAATTCCCAGTGGCCGCTCATCAGTACAGACATCCACCCGGCACCCGGCTTCCTCAAGGATCTTGAGCCACCTGGTCCCGGGCAGCTTCTTGGTAACGATGACTCGGTGCCTTCCGTCGGGATTGAAGACCTCCCATATATGCTCCCCCATAACAACCCTCCGCCTGAGAAAAACGACTTGAAACCCTCCAAGCAGTCAATGTTCATTTGGACCTGAATTGAGCGTTGGAATGAGCAAGTATTCCGCCTGAAAATACCATAGGGCCAGGCGGATTCCAACCTGTGCCATAACTTCCTGCAATATCAGGCATTCCAAAAACCAGCTTGATCTTCCTCCCACTGAGGAGCAAGATAAGCAAACGTTCCGGCTGTTCGAATCATGAGTACTTGCCGCCGGAAGGTCCGGGAAAAGAAAAGGAGCGCATGTTTTTGACCTGATCCGACTGGATCTGCATGAAGGTATTGCCGTTGTCATCTTGAACCGGCCCGAGAAGCGCACCGCCCTGATTGAGGAGATGTGCGTTCACCGGTCAAGGAAGCGGTGTTCCTCCAGTCCGGTCGAGCCGGGAGGATCCCTCCCGGGTGAGGAGAGTCGATAATGCCCATGCCCCACCTGCTTCGATATGCCCGAACCCGCACCACGTCCGTGGAGCGCACCGCCCCTGACTCCCTTCAGGCCGGCTGCAGGCTGCAGGACAACCTGATGGACGCCGAGGTGACGATCACAGTCGGACTGCCCGATCTGGACATCCGGTCCGTTCAGCCTCGAATCAGGCGGGACGAGCGCGGGCATTGCTCGGGAAACCTGGATCTCCTGGAGAAGGTTGTGGGCGTGCGCATCGGCCCCGGCATGGCCAAGATCATGCAGGGACTGGTGGGCGAGGACTTCCCCTGCCGGCCGCTGGTGTTCATGGTGGAGGAGTGCTGCCACGGGATCATTCTGTACTTCACCAAAGATGAGCTCGAGGCCGTACCGGACGACGAGGACGACGCCAGAAGGCACTTCGCCGACATGATCCGCAAGAACATCCGCCTGTACAACCGGTGTGCAGCCTTCGGACCGGACAGCCCCATCACCGAAGGGATCGAGCCGCCTTCACCGTCGACGTCAAGCTGAGCATCGGAGGCCTACCTCATGCTGGAATTTCAGAGAACCAAACGCGTGAGCATCTGGGCCGAAGGGCCCCGGCTACTCGTGGCCCACGGCATTCTGGACGACGACATTTACGGGCTGGAGGTCCGCATGGCGGTGGACCCCGCCACCCGCGAGATCCGCTCCGTGAAGGGATGGTGGAACCGCTGGACCACGCCCGACTGCCCCCTGGCGGCCGAACGGATCCAGGACGCCGTAGGGGTCCGCATCGACCGTAAAGACCTGGCCCGCACCCTTCAGAGATCGGTGGGGCGTGTAGGTTGCCGCCACTTCGCCAACATCCTGATCGAGTGCTGTCACACTATCCGGGAGGCCCTGGATGTCCTGGAGTACGATCAGGCCAGAGCCGCCCGATCCGAACTGACCTTCCGCGACTTCCTCGACCCTGAAAAAGGGGAAGCCGGGCCCGGTCAGGGGCGACCGCTCGAGGTTCCTGCCGAAGGGGACATCGAGGGGGTCACCGAATCCCGGCCGCGCCTGCGGGCCGATGACCTGACCGGGCCGTTCATCGACCTGCACGTGCATACCTCCCCGGCATCACCCTGCAGCTCGGCCCCGGTGGACGATCTCATTCGGGAGGCCCGGCGAATAGGGCTGGACGGGATCTGCCTGACCGACCACAACCACGTCTGGAGGCCCGCCGACGTGGAGGAACTCCGGCGGAAACACGACTTCCTGGTGCTTCGCGGCAACGAGATCACCACCGACCAGGGGGACGTACTCGTGTACGGCCTGGACCGGGACATTCAGGGCATTATTCGACTGGAGGCTCTGAGGGAGGAGGTGGTCCGTGCGGGTGGATTCATGATCGCGGCCCACCCCTTCCGCGGATTTCTGACCTTCGGCGTGGACAAGCTCGGCTTGACCCCGAAGAAGGCCATGAACCGGAAGATCTTTCAACACGTGGACGCGGTGGAGATCCTCAACGGCAAGGTCAACGAGGAGGAGAACGGCTTCGCCGGCCGGGTGGGCCGGGGCCTAGGCCTAGTGCTCACCGGCGGCAGCGACGCCCACGAGGTGGAGGAGGTAGGTCTGTATGCGACGCGTTTTGCATCTCCCATTCACACGGAACAGGACCTGATCGAAGCCCTCAAAACAGGACGGACGGCTCCTCTGGCCTTTCGCGCGGATAACCGGCGCGCACGAACCGAGGGGCGACGCTGAACCCACGGCCAGGATGCGCCGGAGGGCCCCCATTCGAACCGAGCACGGGAAAGGAAAGATCGACATGGAAAACACCACCGGTTGGGAACCGATCATTCGAAAGATGGAAAGGCTGCTGAGGCTGCGCTCCTTCCCGGTCGCCTTCAAGATGCTGGAGTCCAAGGGAGACCTCGAAGGAATCCCCTTTCTGAGAAGACCCGGGCATGCCATGACCCTGTGCCAGATGATCAACCTGGTGCGCAACTTCGACTGGACCCTGGGCGCGGACAACGACAACTTCGCCCTGCCTTCCTGTCCGGCCATGCTGGGACTCCAGGACAAGCCCCCCATCTACAAGGACGGCACATTTCGAAGCATCGTGTGGGTCAAGAGCCGGGAGGACGGAAAGAAGTACGAAGCGGCCATACCCCACCTCCCTCTCGGCCGTTACGAGGCCGTGGCCATGGCCCCTCTGGTCTATGACCCCTTTGAACCGGACATCGTGCTCCTGTATGCAAACCCCGCCCAGATGATTCTCCTTATCAACGCCCTTCAGTTCGAGGAGTACGAAGTGATGGAGTTTTTCTGCGTAGGAGAGACTTCTTGTGCGGATGCCGTGGCGCGTTGTTATTTGGAGGACAAGCCGGCGCTCACCATTCCCTGCTACGGCGAGCGCCGGTACGGTCACGCCCAGGACGACGAGCTGGTGATGGCGCTGCCGGCCGGACTCATGCAGAAGGCCCTTCGGGGTCTGGAGGCGCTCTACCGGCGGGGAATCCGTTATCCCATCAGCTTCGCCGGTGCGGAGTCGGACGTTATTTCCGTTCTTCCCCAGGCCTACACGCGGCTGGACTATACAGCCCGCGAGATCCGGGGGCAGGGCAAGGACAACCGGCTGGTCCTGGGGGTGACCGGAGGCATTGCAAGCGGCAAGAGCACGGTGTCGGCCATGCTGGAGGAGCTGGGATCCCCGATCATCGACTTTGATCAGCTGGCCCGGGATGTGGTGGAGCCGGGGCAACCCGCCTACCAACAGATTGTGGATTACTTCGGCCGCCAGGTGCTCGCAGAAGACGGGACCCTCGACCGAAAGGCCCTCTCCGACATCGTGTTCAAGGACATGGAGAAGAGAAAGAAGCTGGAGTCCTTCACTCACCCGGCCATTTTCGACCTCTTCGCCCAAAAGGTGAGCGCCTTGACGGCCGAGGACCACGACGCCGTTATCCAGGTGGCCGTCCCACTGCTCCTGGAGCTCAATCTCCAGTACATGTTCCACAAGATCCTGGTCATTCACATTCCGCCCGAGGAGCAAATTCAAAGGCTGGCGGAGAGGGACGGCATTTCTCACGACGAAGCGGCCAACATCCTGAAGGCCCAGCTCCCCATTGACGAAAAGACCGGATACGCAGACTTTGTCATCGACAACAGCGGCCCCCTGGAAGAGACCCGCAGGCAGGTGGAGGAGCTCTGGAGACGCCTTCGAGACATCCAGGGGCATCAACGGGGAAAGGAGACGGCATGAGCGGGATCACCTTTGATCTGAAGCCGGTGGATCGCATCGACATCATCGTCCTTGCGGACAATTATGCGGACTTGATACTGGAGAGCACGGAGAAGGTTTCCCGGCCGCCCAAGGCACGGGACGGTTTGGTCTTTCGAGACACACTGGTGGCGGAGCACGGGTTGTCCCTCCTTGTGCGGGTCACGCGGGGAGAGGAGACCCGGGAGGTCCTTTTGGATGCGGGCTACAGCCCCGTGGTTGTTCCCCACAACCTGGACATGCTGGGCATTTCCCTGGAGCAGGTGGAAGCCGTCGTGCTGAGCCACGGCCACATGGACCACACGGGCGCCCTGGCCGGCGTCCTGGAGCGGATTCCGGGGCGTGTTCCCCTGGTTGCCCATCCGGATGCCTTTGCCGCTCCCCGCTACCTCGACCCACCCGAGGGGCCCCGCACGGTCTTCCCTCCACCCCCTTCGAGCGAGGATCTCGAGGCCCTGGGGGCGGACATTCGAAAAAGCACATCACCGCTTCTCCTGGCCGGCGGGACCGTCCTTGTGACCGGCCAGGTCGATCGCACCACACCCTATGAAAAGGGCATACCCCACGCCTTGATGGAACGGAATGGAACGCTCGTAAAGGACGAGATTCTGGACGACCAGTCCCTCATCCTCTCCCTGCGGGGCCATGGTATGGTGGTGGTGGCAGGCTGCAGCCACGCGGGAATCGTCAACACAATCCGTTACGGAATCCGTTTGACCGGCGAAGAACACGTCCATGCGGTCCTGGGCGGGTTCCACCTGGCCGACGATCCCACAGGCGATCTGGTGGAGAACACTATTGGAGGACTCAGAGAAGCTGATCCCGTCTTTCTCATGCCCATGCACTGCACGGGGTGGAAAGCGGTACGGCGGATCGCTGATGCGTTTCCCTCCGCCTTCACGTTGAGCAGCGTGGGGACTACGGTTTCACTTCCGGCGGTTTGAAGTCGCCTCCCGCTCGGACCCGAAGAGCCGCGGGAAAGAGAAGAAAAGAACAAGGCGGGTTTCAGGGGACATGCTCCGGGAACTCCTCCACATCGGACATGACCTTGATATCCCCATCCATGAGCCCGCCCTCTTCGACAACCAGGCTCCGGGTGAAGACGGCTCCCTCCACAGAGCCGGTGGCGTGAATGGTCAACTTCCTGTGGGCGACCACCGAGCCGACATGCCGACCGGCCACAAACACGGACCCCGCCTGAAGATCACCGGCGACCCGCCCGGAAGGGGCGATGGTGAGCTCGGAGCAACGAATGTTGCCTTCCACACTCCCCTCCACCAGCAGACGGGCGTTACTGTGGATGTCCCCGACTACGCGGGTGTCCCCCGCAATAAATGATACGGCGGCCTGTTTCGCCATATTCCCCTGTTTTTTGATTCCCCGGCACCTGCGCTTTTGAAAGCGCACTCCGGCGGAATGCGCAGATTGCTACCGTGTTCCCCGGGGAAGCCCCCCGCCCCTGCAATGATTCCGAATCCTGCCCAGCCTAATGGCGAAGCGGGAGGACCGAAAAGGAGGGGAAGGGACTTGGTCAGTAGTCCGGAGGCAGTTCCCTGAGTTGGGCCAGGGAAAAGACGGGACCGTCCTTGCAGACAAACTTTTCGCCGATATTGCAGCGCCCGCACATACCGATCCCGCATTTCATACGGTTCTCCAGTGAAAGGATGATGTTCTCGGGCGGAAAACCCAGCTTCTCGAGCACCGGCTGGGTAAAACGGATCATGATGGGAGGCCCGCAGACGATGGCTATGGTATTGTCGGCGCTGGTGATCTTCTCTTCGGTAATGGCGGGAACAAAGCCAACGTTGTACTTCCAGTCCGGGTCGTCCGTGGCGTCCACGGTGATGTGCATGTCCAGGTCGTCCCGTTTCTCCCAGGCCATGAGTTCTTCCTTGTACAGGAGCATGCCCGGAGACCGGGCACCGTAAACCACCGCGATGTTCTCGAACCTGGATCGGTTGTCAGGCTCCAGCATGTAGATGATGCTGGAACGAAGGGTGGTGAAGGCGAATCCGCCGCCCACAATCAACACGTTCTTCCCTTCCATCTGCTCCCAGGGGTACCAGTTGCCGAGAGGCCCCCGCACCCCCATCACATCCCCTTCCCTCATGTTGTGCAGGTGGGTGGTGACCTTTCCCACCTTGTTTACCGTGAAGGAAACAAAGCCCTTCTCCGTGGGGGAAGAGGCGATGCCGATGGGGATTTCACCCTTGCCCGCGATGGAAAGCTCTCCGAACTGACCGGGCGTGTAGGCGAATTTTTCCTCGTCTTCCGGGTTGAGGAACACGAACTTGAACGTCTTGAGATTCCGGTCTTCGGTTTCCACGGTGATATCGTCGATGCGAACCGGGTAGGGAAGATACGGATTTTCCAATGGAGCACCCCCTGTTTCTAGATCATTGAACTCGGGTCATCGGGCTCCGGGAAGCCCTCAACGCGCCTGGGCCTCCTTACGCCTCTTCAAACGCGTTCATTTTAGCGGCGACCTCGCGAATGTCGATGTTGACCGGGCAGAACTGAACGCAGCGGCCGCAACCCACACACTGGATGCCGTCCTCGTATTTGTCCACATAGTACTTGAGCTTGTGCATGAAGCGCTGCCGCACCCGCTGGAATTTTTGACTCCTGGGATTGTGCCCTGAACCGTGCAGGGTAAACAGCGGGAACATGCAGGAATCCCAGTTGCGGATTCTGTCCCCCACCATGGGGAGCGGCTGCACCTCGTCCTGAATATCAAAGCACCAGCAGGTGGGACACAGATAAGTACAGGTCCCGCAGTTGATGCAGGAAAAGGCCACGTCTTCCCAGAAGGGGGCCTCGTAGAGCGCGTTAACGTCCTTGCCGGCGAGCTTGTCCGTGGGGACCCGCGGGGAGCCCTTTCCGGCCACCTGACGGGTCAGGGCCTGGGCCTTCTTCCGGGACGCCTCATCGGCTTCCTTTCCTCCAGTCGTCTTCTCCAGCAGGGCTTCCCCTTTGTCGGTCAAAGGGTGCGCCAGGTAGGCGTCATCCAGATCGTATAGAAGGACGTCGAGTCCTTTTCTGTCGAAGGGGCCGCTTCCCGCCGAGGCGCAGAAGCAGGTCTCACAGGGGTCATTGCACCCCAGCCCGACTAGGGTGACGGCTTCATAACGCTTCACCCACCACGGATCCCGGTAATCGGGATTGTCGAAGTTCCTCTGGACCAGCTTGAAGGCATAGGCGTCGCAGGGACGAATCCCCACCACGGCGCGGGGCGGAATGGACTTTTCGTCTTCCCTCAGGATGAAGGCGTCGGATTGATTCTCGTCCAGGGTGTACTCGAACATGCGCTCCGACTGGGGCTCGGTCAAAAACTTGGGCGACATGCGGGTGTTCCGGAAGGCGAAGTTGGGCCGGGTGCCCTCCTTCAGCAGCCGAAAGTTGGAATAATCCCCTTCCTTTACGGGTACATACACCTCATAGGCCTCTTTCAGCCCTTCAAGGACCCCGCCCCATTCATCCTTGCTAAATATCTTGGCACTCATAGAACGTTCCTTTGCTCACAGAGTTGGTGATACCGATCGACCGGAGACCTACCGAATAAAGTCGTTGGGATCCTCCTTCCGGTAGACATCCAGCGGCGGTCTTGCTTCCAGGCTCAACCCGGCCTCCCAGTCGAACAGATCGAGGCAGTCCTTGTTGAGCTTTTTGGTGAACTGTCGAACAGGAATCCCCACCGGGCATACCCGCTCGCAGGCCCCGCAATCGGTACAACGGCCCGCGCAGTGATAGGCCCTGAGAAAATGAAACGTCATGGTGTCGGTGGGATCCACGCTTTTTCCGACCCACTGGGGCTTGGATTCGTCCACGAAACAGGTCGGGCAGTAACAGAGGGGACAGGCGTTGCGGCAGGCATAGCAGCGAATGCAGTCGGAAATGGTTCGCTCGAAAAAGGCCCACTTCTTCTCGGGGTCCATCTGCTCGATCTTTTCCACATCCTTGAACGCCTGGACACCCTCCTGCTCCGGAACGGCTTCGGCCACCAGCTCGTCGTACTCCACGGGGTTTCGATGGCGGCAGGTGGCGCAGTTGAGCTCCAGGAAATCGGCCTTGTCAAAGGCCTCCTCATAGCCGGGCCCTTTCACGGTGAAGCGTCCGCCGCCGGGCTCTTCCGTCACCTCCGTTATCTCACGGTTCTTCACCGCCCTTTTTACGGCCCGGTGGTTGATTATGCCCGTGCAGGGCACGCCCACAATGTGGAGCTGCTCTCGACTAATCTGGTTCTCGATCACGTGGGTGACTATGTTCCGGGAGTTGCAGCCCGTGGCCAGGATCCCCACCTTGTCCGTCCTTCCGGTCAGATAGTTGCACAGGTTCAGGCCGCAGTTGCTGTCCCAGTGCAGCTTGTCCACGTCGGCCGGATCGCGGACCAGCACGGGTTCATTCATCATGGGAACGGTACCCTTCTTGTAGCCGATGAAGACATCCACCGTTCCGTCCTCAAGAAGTTTTTTCGCGGTTTCGCGAATCCTCTCCGTGTATTCGATCATCATGCAACCTCGGCTCTTCCCTTGATGAGATGCTTGGCAGGGCCGGCGTCCTTGACCGCTTGAATCACTTCATTGGCCACGTTGACGAACTTGGTGGCCTCGGCCGAGGAAATCCACGAAAAGTGAAGCCTTCCGGGCTCGATGCCGATGTGCTCCATCAGATTCTTGAACAGGGCGAACTTGCGACGGGCGTAGTAATTACCTTCCAGGTAATGGCAGTCGCCGGGGTGTCACCCGGAGACCCAGACGCCGTCGGCTCCGTGCCGGAACGCCGCCAGGAGGAACTTCGGGGAAATGCGGCCCGAGCACGGTACGCGGATGACGCGGATGTTGGGGGGGTACTGAAGCCGGCTCACACCGGCCAGGTCGGCGGCCCCGTAAGTGCACCAGTTGCAGAAGAACGCCGTGATCTTCGGTTCCCAGTCACTCATGCTCCTCTCCTTGCTCGTTTTCATCCCTCGGTGACACGTCCCCCGAAAGAAAAACGGTTCAATGATTTCAAACGCTGCGCCTGCGGCGCGCGTCATTTGCCCTCAAATCCACCGGCTGATACCCCGGCGGAGGTTACATCTCATCGATCATGGTTATGATCTGGCCCGTTTCGAACCCTCGCAGGTTGATGGCCCCGGAGCGGCAGGAAGCCACACACAGGCCGCACCCTTTGCAAAGCACCGAGTTTACCTCGGCCCGCCCGGCAAAATGACCTTCCTCCAGAAAGCTGGGCGCGTTGTATGGGCAGATGCTTATGCACACGCCGCAACTGCTGCACATCATAGGGTTCACGTAGGCGACGGTGCCGCTGGTGGACACGGTCTTTCGGGCCAGAAGGGTCATAGCCCTGGAGGCCGCGGCCTGGGCGTGGGCTACGGACTCGTCAATGGGCTTGGGGTAGTGGGCCATGCCGCAAAGGAACACCCCGTCCGTGGCGAACGCCGCGGGATTCAACTTGGCGTGCGCCTCCACGAAGAACCCGTCCTCGTTCATGGGCACCTTGAAAAACTGGGCCAGGCTTTCGTCCCCATAGGGCACTATGGCAGAGGCGAGGGTGAGCAGGTCCGCCTGTATACGCACCAGCCGCCCGAGGATGGGGTCGAAGACTTCAATGCTGAGAGCGTCGCCGTTCGCCTCTACCCGCGGTTTCCGGTCCGGCTCGTAGCGGATGAAGACGACTCCGGCCTCTCGGGCCTGTTTGTACAGCAGCTCACGCTCTCCGTAGGTCCGCACGTCGCGATATAGTATGTACACCCGCCTCTCGGGATTCATCTTTTTGAGACGGAGCGCACTCTTGATGGAATGGGTACAGCAGACCCGCGAGCAGTATGGACGCTCCGGCTCCCGGGATCCCACACATTGAATGAACACCGCGGTGTTCACGTCCTGGAGCGACGGATCGTCGTCCATGAACCTGCGGTCGAGCTCCTGGTGGGTCAGGACCGCTGAATGATCTCCGTAGAGATACTCCTGGGGCCGGTGCTCGGTCGCTCCGGTGGCGATCACTGCCACACCGTGCTCCACGGTTTCCTCCCGGCCGCCTGAGGCCAGAACGGACTTGAAGTTACCCACGAACCCGTCCACCCCTTTGAGCTCGGTGTCCAGATGGAGGTCGACCTTTTCGTCCTCCTCCAGCAGAGCCGCCAGCCCGGCGATCTTTTCCTGAATATCCTCCCCTTGGCTCGTCCGAAAAAGATTCAGGCCCTGCCCGCCCAGCTCGGCGTTTCGCTCCACAAGGGTCACGGGGTATCCCTGGGCGCTTAGGCTTCGGGCCGCCACCATGCCGGATATGCCGCCGCCTATTACCAGGGCCCTCTGGTTGACGTCGATCTCGGCCTCTTGCAAGGGCTCGATGAGGGCCGCCTTGGAAACGGCCATGCGCACCAAGTCCTTGGCCTTATCCGTCGCAGCCTCGGGATCGTTCTTGTGGACCCAGGAATCCTGGTTCCGGATGTTCGTCATCTCGAAAAGATACTTGTTCAGGCCGGCGGCGATCAGGGTCTCCTGAAAGAGCGGTTCGTGGGTCTTGGGTGTGCAGGCCGCAACCACAATGCGGTTCAGGTTGTTGTCCCGGATCACCTTGGCCATGTTGTCCTGGGTGTCCTGGGAGCAGGAGTAGAGGTTGTCCGTAGTGAACTCCACAAAGGGCAGTCCCTTGGCATACTCCACCACCGAATCCACATCCACCACACCGGCGATGTTCACACCGCAACGGCAGATGAACACCCCGATCTTGGGGCTCTCTCCGATCACGTTTCTCTGCTCGGGTATCTCGGGTTCCAGGGTCTCGGTGTTTCGTGCGGGCGACAGGGGCGCACCGGCCTCGGCCGCGGCCGAGCTGGCCTCGATAACCGATTGTGGAATGTCCTTGGGTCCCTGAAGCGCGCCACAGACATAGATGCCGTCCCTGGAGGCGGCTACAGGGGAGAAGGTGTCCGTACGACAGAACCGGCCGTCGGTCAACTCCACGCCCAGCCTGCCCGCCAGCTCGACCAGCTCGGGGGAGGTCTCGAGCCCCACGGAGAGGACTACCATGTTGAAGGTCTCCTCCAGGAGCTCGCCCTCCTCAGTGGTGTAGCGGAGGATCAGGTCGTCCGTGTCCAGGGAGGGGGTCACCGTATGGATTCGGGAGCGGACGAAACGGACGCCCTCGTTCTGCTCAGCGCTGTTGTAGTAACGCTCGAAATCCTTGCCGTGGGTCCTCATGTCCATGAAAAAGATGGTGCAGTCCAGTTCTTCGCCGCTGTGCTCTTTGGCGATCACCGCTTCCTTTATGGCGTACATGCAGCAGACCGCGGAACAATACCCGTGGTCGCACTGGTTGATGTCCCTGGACCCCACACACTGAATAAAGGCGATCTTTTCAGGCTCTTTTTCGTCCGAAGGTCGTGCGAGATGGCCCATGGTGGGCCCTGAGGCGGAGAGAATCCGTTCGAACTCCATGGAGGTGATGACATTGGGGTGCTTGGCGTAATTGTAGGTATCGTAGGACTTAGGATCGAAAGGCTTGAACCCGGCCGACAGGACGACCGAACCCACATTCACGGTGAAGACCTTTTCCTCGTCGTCGAACTTGATGGCGTCGGTGGGGCAAAATTTCTCACAGGCCCTGCATTTGCCCTTCTGAAAATAGATGCAGTGATCCTTGTCAATGGCATACTTCAGGGGAACGGCCTGGGGGTAAGGCACATAAGCCGCCTTGCGTTTCTGAAGTCCCATATTGTATTCATCAGGAATCGTTCTTGGACATTTCTCCGCACAAGTTCCGCATCCAATACATTTTTCAAGGTCTACGAATCTAGGATGCTGCAGTATCTCGACCTTGAAATTCCCTTTCTCCCCCTGAATGTCATTGACCTCACACAGGGTGAGCAACTCGATGTTCATGTGCCGGCCGACCTCGACCAGTTTAGGCGAGATAATTCACATGGCACAGTCATTGGTGGGGAAGGTCTTGTCCAGTTGGGCCATGGCCCCACCAATGGAAGGGGATTTTTCGAGGAGATAAACGTAGTATCCGGAGTCAGCCAGATCCAAGGCGGCCTGCATTCCTGCAATTCCTCCGCCCACGACCATCACCGAACCCATGATGTCCTTGGACATGGAACTTTTCTCCTTATTTTGTTAAGTTAGATAATCGTGATTTTTTTCCCAAAGGCCATGAACTTAAACCAGGATTTTCCGAGTTGTCAACATTTTTCGTGGAACGGCCGGGCCCGAAGGAGCCCGGGACCTACACGAAAACATGATGACACCGCAAAGAGTCAAAATCTCTCACCAAGGAGCCGAACTCTCATGCAGACATCGCTTCCCATCATGCTGGCCCACGGAATCTGTCCCTTCACCCGCCTTTTCCATCCTGTGGCCGGAGGGGACAATGATCCGGACGACCGGCTCCACTACTTTCGTTGCATTCGAAGCACCCTGCAACGGCGGGGATACACCGCGTTTCACACCCGCGTGTCCTGGGCCGGTGGCGTGGATCAGCGGGCACGGGACCTCCGCAGCGAACTCATCCGCCTCACCGACGGATTCCGCCGGTGGCCCCGGGTTCACATCATCGCCCACAGCATGGGGGGACTCGACGCCAGGCGCATGCTCTGGACCTACCGAATGGAGGACCGGGTGGCTTCACTCACGACCCTTGGAACGCCGCACCTGGGGACTTCCTACGCCGACTGGGGTGCAGCCCGATATCTTGACCGCCTGATCCCCGCGTCCCGCCGCTTAGGGCTCCATCTGGAGGGGTTGCAAGACCTCACTCGAAAACGGTGCCGCCGGTTCAATCGAATCGCCGCTCCCTATGAAGAGCAAAACGGGGTCCTCTACCGGACAGTGGCCGGGATCCAGCCCCTTGAACGGATTTTTCTTCCCATGCGCTTTTCTTCCGGAATCATTCAACGCAGGGAGGGGGAAAACGACGGCCTCGTTCCCCGTGTGTCGGCCGTGTGGAAGCAGGCATACCACCTGGCGACCATCGAAGCCGACCACCTGAATCAGATCGGTTGGTGGAACTTCGGTGAGCGAAAGGCCGGTATGTCGAGAAAGGACTTCGAGGCCTGGATTCAGCGTTTTTATCTCCAACTGGCCTCTGGTCTGAAAGACTGAGGTCCGAATTCCCGGGGCCTGGATCCCTTCACAACAGCGGTCTTCAGACAAGACCCCTAGAACTCACACTGCTCTCCTGCGGGAAGCCCCCACCAGTCCTGCTCCTCGGTCTTGTTCAGGTCTTCCTTTTCGCAGTCCTTGTGCCCCCCCCAGGAGTAGAACGTGTGATCCCAGTTCTTGTACATGGTATCGTGCTTCCAGAACTCAGAGCGTTCCGCAGCCGTGCCGCAACCGGCGAGGAACAGACCAAGCGCCGCCATAAGGATCAATTTCCGAATCATCTGCAGGTCCCTCCTTTCCCGTTTTCCGTCTCATGAGTGTTTCGCCGCCGCAGCGGCCCGAATAGCTTAAATGTACCCCAGACCATGCTCCATGGGAAGCATTTTCGCCCCACGCTCCCGTTAAACAATCTCCAGGGCCACGGCCATGGACACGCCCCCGCCTCCGCACAGGGTGGCCAGGCCCAGGGAGTTGCCCCTTTTCTTCATGGCGTGGAGCAGGGTGACCATGATGCGAACGCCCGTGCATCCCACGGGATGGCCCAGACCGATCCCCGAGCCGTTCACGTTGGTCTTCTCCCGCACCAGGCCGAGCTCGCGTTCGCAGCCTATGTACTGGGCGGCAAAGGCCTCATTGAGCTCCACCAGCTCGAAGTCCGCCAGTTTCAACCCGGACCGATTCAGTAGATCATTCACCGCCGGAACCGGGCTGAGTCCCATGACAGAGGGATGGCACGCTCCCCGGCCCACAGCCCGAATCCGAGCCATTGGTTGCAATCCCAGCTCTGCGGCCTTGTCCGCGGACATGATCACCATGCCGGCGGAGCCGTCATTGATCCCCGAGGCATTGCCTGCGGTCACCTTTCCCGCCTTGGGCACAAAGGCGGGAGGGAGCCGCGCCAGATCTTCCATGGTAAGGCCGGGCCGGAAATGCTCGTCCTTGTCGAACCTCAGAGGATCCTTCTTGCGCCGGGGAACCTCCACGGGGATGATTTCCTCCTCAAAGTCTCCCTCCAGGGTCGCCCTCTCCACATTGTTGTGGCTTCGAAGGGCCACCTCGTCCATTTCCTCCCGGCTGATGTTGTGAAGCTGGGCCACAAACTCCGCCGTGTGCCCCATGATGTAGGGCTTCCCCTTGAAGAGCTCGAGCGGCATGCCCTCCTTCACCGGCCCTTCCTCGGGATGGGGCAGGAGATGAGACCCACAGTGAAGGGCGTGAATCATCATGTCCACGAAGGTGTGATCCTGAAGCCTGCATCCCCAGCGCGCATTGGGCACGGAGTAAGGCACACCCGACATGTGCTCGGTCCCCCCCGCCAGAACAACATCGGCCAGTCCCGCCTGAATCATGGCCATGCCCGAAATCACCCCCTCCATGGCTGAGGTGCAGACCCGGTTGATGGTGACGGCGGTGACCGAGTCCGGAAAGCCGGCCATAAGCCAGGCCACACGCGCCACATTCAGGGCGTCCGCAGGTTCGAGGCAGCAGCCGTAGCGCACATCGTCGATCAGCTCCGGGGCGATGCCCGCCCTCTGTACCGCCTCTTTCATGGTGATGCTGGCCAGCTCCGCAGCGTTGACGTCCCGAAGAGACCCTCCGAAGGCTCCCACGGCTGTGCGACAGGCCGATACCACAACAATGTCTTTCATGATCTCACCTCGATTTTTTTCATTCACAAAGATGGTCGCATACGCGGGGGAACCCCCGCCGCCCGGAAATCATCTCAAAAACAATGACTTCGCAAAAAGTCAAAATATCTCGCCAAGCCGCAAAGACCGCAAAGTGAACTCCCTGTTATTAAAAAGTTTTTTCTTAGCGTCTCGGCGTCTTTGCAAGAGAATACAGTTTTTACGATTTCGTCAAAAATGAATGGTCATTCATTAGATTTTGAGGTATAGCCAAAACCAGCCCCCCTGTAAAGGAAAAATACTGACGAAAAAAGCCTTGTGGTCTCTCCCTGCGTATGAGGAGGCACAGAAATCATGCACAAAATCAACAGGACGGATCGAGACCTCGACGCTGTTCTCTTCGACTACGGAGGTGTCCTGGCGGAAGAAGGGTTTAGAGAAGGCCTTCAGGCCATCGGCCGACTGAGCGGCGTGTCCCCCGAGGACATGACCGCCGCCGGTTTCGATCTCGTCCACCGGACGGGATACGTGACCGGCCGTGCGGACGAGGCCGGCTTTTGGCGGGCCCTGAGGAGAGAGGCCGGCGCCCGAGGAACGGACGAAACCCTTCGCAGGGAAATCCTGTCCCGCTTCGTGATCCGCCCCTGGATGATCGATCTCGTGGACCGGCTTCGGGCCTCCGGGCTGATCCTGGGCATTCTGAGCGACCAGACCCAATGGCTGGACGAACTCGATGAGGAGCAGGACCTCTTCCGCCACTTTCATCATGTCTTCAACAGCTACCACACCGGCGTGAGTAAACGTACCCCGCTGTGCTTCGACCGGGCGGTACAGTGCATGGGCCGCCCTCCGGAACGGGTGCTCTTTGTGGACGACCAGGCCGGCAACGTGGACCGGGCTCGAGAACGCGGCCTTGTGGCGATCCGTTATTCGAATCGCGAATCCTTTCTTCGAGAACTCTTTCGCCGCATCCCGGACGCCCGGCCCTCTTCAGGCGGTTGATCTCCTCCCGAATTCCACGCCGCTCTTCTCCAGGCCGGCCCCTGCTTCAGGCTTGTCCGAAAACGCAGGAATCCCGAATCAGCGCAGGCCTTCACCTGTCAGTCCCGCTCCGGAAGGCGGATCAGAATATGTAACCGTAAACCACCCCCTGAAAAGGAGAAGCATGGCTGATTCCAAAGACATCCAAAACCTCAGGCAGCGACTCGAAGTCAGGCGGGAAGCCCTTGTCAGGCTTCGAAACAGCCTGAACGAGTCCTGGCGCGAGCTCCACGTTCCCGAGGTGGAGCCGGAAGAATCCTCACAAAAGGCCTTGACCGCCCAGGGCATAGATCAACTGGACGGACAGGCGAAGCAGGAAATCGAGCGCATCGACCTGGCACTCGGAGAAATGCAAACCGCCGGCTACGGCCGATGCGATGCCTGCGGCAGGGAAATCTCCATCAGGCGCCTCAAGGCTATCCCCTGGACCCACCTGTGCGGGGAATGCGCCGAGGCGGGGCGCCCGGCTGAAGGTCCTGTGGCCGAGACCGGAACGGAAGCCGGAATCGGAGGGGAGATCGCCGGCCCGGCGGAGCTCTCCACCCTGTACCCGGACGCCTCGGACGAGGAGCTCAGAGACGAGATCCTTACGCGGCTGCGGGAAACGGAGCGTCTGGACACCCAGGAGCTGGATGTCTCCGTCCGCAGGGGCGTCGTGATTCTGGAGGGGTTTGTCCCCAGCGTGACTGAACACCACATGCTCACGGAACTCCTGGAGGAAATGGGCGTGTCCCGGGTGGAAGACCGGGTCAGCGAAAACCCGCTTCTCTGGGAACGAACGGACCGGAGCGCTTCCCCTCGAGCCGGCAAGGACGAGGAAGAGGTACTGCTGCAGGGAGAAGACGTGGACGGGGACACCTTCGAGTCCATGGAGGACGGATCCTCCATGCCGCCACCGGACGCCCTGATTCCGGAGAGCGAGGACTAGAGTTTCGGGGACTTCCAGCGCCGGTAGACCCTGAGCGGAAGGATCAGGCCGAAGAAGGGAATCATGTACATCGCCGCCAGGGTGGGTTCCAGAGGACTGAAGAAGCGAGCTGCGAACACAATCACCAGCACGTTGTTCATGTTTCCCAGGCTCACGGCTGCAGCCAGGCGATCATCCACAGGCTCGCGCCAGGTGATGAGGAAACCGACGAGCAGATAAATCGCCCCCAGAACCACGGCCAAACCCGTGGCCACGGCTATGGTGGCCGGCTTCTGATGAAAAAATTCAGAATACTTGGAAAAGACCGCCAGGTTGATCATGGCGAACACAACGAGAGAGACGGGAAACCGGCGACGGTCTATCCCTTCCAGGAGTCTGGGGGCCATACGCCTGAGCACCTCCACGGCCGCCACCGGCACGAACACTACCAGGGTCAGCATGCGGATCATGGCGACCAGGGAGAGGGCCATGGCCTGTTCCGACAGGAGCTTGACCAAGACCGGCAGTGTGAAGGGCACCAGAGGCGAGGTAACCACCACCAGAACCAGGACCCGTGCGCTGTTCGCACCCACAAGATTAGAGATGAAGGGGGCGACCACGCCGGTGGAAATCCCCGTCAAAAGAAGGGCCCCCAGGGCATACTCGGGGAAGGCCCATTGAAAGAAATAGAAGACCGCCACCGGAAGCAAGAGGATCTTTACCACAGCGAGCAGAACAATCCCCCGCCACCCGGACCGGACCGCCTTCCAGACGTCCTCCATGCGAATGGGCAGGAGGCTGATGAAGAGAAGAAGCATCATGAGATAGAGGGGAAACGGCTGAAACAGCGCACCGAAGTCCGGAGCGAAAATCCCGGTCAGCATGGAGAAGAAGAGCACCAGGAGCAGGATGAGGTCGTTGAGGCGGATCATGATGTCCTCTCGGCCAGGAGAAAACCGTCCGGCTGGAGGCGCGCGAAGATGACCGCACCCGGGCACGGCGCCACCAGCTTGCGGGTATGGGCCGCTCCCAGGACCTGAAAAAGCTCGAGGCAGCATGAGCAGAGGTGGGCGCTTCTCTCAATGGAGTAGGGTATGATGTCTTCCCCCCGGCGCACGAAAAACCGGGGTTTGAGGAAATTGGCGTGGTTGGCCGTGTGGATGCGGTATAGTTCTTCGTAGTCTTCGGCTTCGGCCCCCAGCCGGCGAGCCCATCTCATCTGGATCCTTCTCTCGGTCTCATCCGCCCTGGTCCACTCCGGTGGAATACACCGGGCAAAGTCCGGATCCGTGGTCATGGCCTCCATTTCCCAGTCCTCGGCGTAGCTCGGGGGCTGGAAATCCACCCGCGTGATCCGGCCCGCCGGGGACAATCCGTACTCATCAAGGGAAAAAGAGCTCACAATGAGAAAGAGACCGTTTCGTTCGGAGCGCCTGTACCAGCTTCCCTGCCTGCCGCAGGTGTCGCTCCACACCTCAGGGGCCACGCTGGAGATGCGGTTGATCTCATCGAGCGGGGTGCAGACCACGCCCTTGGCCGATTTGAGCCGAATATCGCGGGCCGCCAACTCCTTGCGCAGACGGGACTCCGTCTGTGGGCTCACCCAGTAGATGTGCTTCTCGTAAACGGCTTTTGGTTTCACGACGCGCCGCCTCACTCGCACCCCTTCCTGAAGGGAGTGCGCAAGGGAAAACGCTGTTGCATTTTTTCCCTGTTGTTATATCATGTTTGACACAAATTGAGGATCCGCCCTTCAGAAAGTCTGAGCGGGCCGCAGAATAGCGCTGTTAAGGGCATGTGAAAAGGGGATTTTGAAGTCGTTGTTCTTTCAACTCAAAACCGTAGAAGAAATTCTGGCGATCATCGAGGGAATCGATGTTCCGGTCGACCGAACCACTGTCCCTCTGTCCTCCGCCCTGCACCGCGTTCTGGCCGAAGACGTGATTTCTCCTGAATCGGTTCCGGGTTTTCCCCGGTCCTCCATGGACGGGTTTGCAGTCCGCGCCCGGGACACCTTTGGTGCGGCGGAGAGCCTCCCCGCCTTTCTGGACATCGTGGGCGAGGTGTACATGGGGGCTTCGTCCGGGGAAGGGATCGGTCAGGGACAGGCCGTACGCATTGCCACCGGGGGCATGCTGCCCTCAGGCGCCGATGCCGTGGTCATGGTGGAATACTGCCACGCTCCGGACCAGCGCACCCTCGAGGTGTCCAGGGCGGTATCGCCCCTGGAGAACGTCATAGGGCCGGAAGACGATATTCGGCAGGGCGAGTGCATCCTTCCTGCAGGAACGCGGCTGCGGCCCCAGGAGGTGGGGGTTCTCGCCGGCCTCGGCAGGGAAGACGTGGCGGTCCTTCGATCGCCCGTTGTCGCCATTCTCTCTACAGGGGACGAGCTCGTACCGGTGAAGCAAACGCCCCGTCCGGGCCAGGTCCGCGACATAAACAGCCACACCCTGTCCGCCTTCTGTGCCTGCTGCGGCGCGCAACCCCTCGGCCTGGGACTGATTCCGGACCGCTTCGACCTCCTGCGGGAACATGTGCAGCAGGGGCTGGAGAAGGCCGATTCGGTCTGGATCTCCGGGGGCAGCTCCGTGGGGACGCGAGACCTTACAGTGGAAGTCATGCAGTCGATCCAGGGAACGGAGATTCTGGCCCATGGCGTTTCCATCAGCCCGGGCAAGCCCACGATCCTGGCACGGCAGGGCGGCCGCACGGTGTGGGGGCTCCCCGGCCATGCCGCGTCGGCCCTGGTGGTGGCGGAAGTGCTCCTAAGACCCTTTCTTCAAAGAATCTCCGGGGTGCAATCAAAGGCTCCACCGCTACGGCCCGGAGTGGAAGCTGAAATCGGGCGGAACATCGAGTCCGCTCCCGGGAGAGACGACTTCATCCGCGTCCGACTCCGGCGGGAAAACGGACGGCTCATTGCCGATCCTCTCTTCGGCAAGTCCGGCCTGATCTCTCCCCTCGCCAAGGCGGACGGCCTGGTGAGGGTGGACCGGTTCACCGAGGGGCTGTACCAGGGAGAGCGGGTGACGGTGAAGCTGTTCCACGGGTGATTCGGCCCTTGGGGTGCCGCGCGGGAAAAAACCGCGACCGTACGCGCCGCAGGGCCTGGAAAATGGAAGTTCACAGGAGAGACCGTTGAAACGAAACGTGTACCTGGCCATGAAACCCCTGGAGGAGGCCCGGGACCTGTTCCTCGCACGCTTCGGGGTCGACAGTAGAACCGAACCCGAAGAGATCCCTGTGGAGGAGGCGCTGGGCAGGGTCACTGCGGAGCCTGTGTTCGCCCGGATGTCCGCCCCCACCGAGCACACCGCAGCCATGGATGGAATCGCAGTCCGTGCACGGGACACGTACGGTACCACGGAACGTGACCCGAGGGCGCTCCACGTGGACCGGGACGCCGTATGGATCAACACGGGCCAGACTCTGCCTGCAGGGTTCGACGCCGTAATCATGGTGGAAAAGCTCCACCAGCCGGACGAAAGCCGAGTGGAAATCCGGGCCCCCGCCCACCCCTGGCAAAACGTGCGCAAGGTGGGCGAGGACATCGTGGCCACCCAGCTCCTTTTGCCCCGCCATCACCAAATCCGCCCGGTTGATTTGGGTGCGCTCATATCGGGCGGCGTCTTCACCCTGAGTGTGAGGAAACGACCCGTGGCGGTGATTCTTCCCACTGGATCCGAACTGGTTCGCCACAGGGACCTGGGAGAGGATCTCAGGGTGGAACCGGGTTGCATCGTGGAGTACAACACCTCCATACTTTCAGGGCTCGTTCAGAATTGCGGCGCCGTTCCAGTGGTCCGCGACATCATACCCGACCGGGAGGACCTGATTCGCGAGGCGGTTTCAGAGGCCGTCCGCTCGAATGCGGACGTGGTTCTCGTCAACGCGGGATCCTCGGCCGGAAGCAAGGACTACACGGCCCATGTGATAGAAGAGCTCGGGGAGGTCCTGGTCCACGGTGTGGCCATGATGCCCGGTAAACCCACAATCCTGGGGGCGGTGGAGGGCAAACCCGTGGTGGGGAACCCGGGCTACACCGTCTCGGCCACCCTCTCCTTCGAGCAGTTCGTGCGTCCCCTGCTTCTGGGTCTG
>CAZQCK010000009.1:0-16045 GCA_964591925.1 uncultured Desulfobacterales bacterium | reverse complement strand
CTGTTTTTTTCTCACTTTCCCAAAAAAAATTTTATCTCCCCCTAAAAACAGTACGTCCTTCCAAACCCGGCATCGACGAGTTCGTGCGCGTCAACATAGGGCGCATAGGCGAGCGGGCCGTGGCCACGCCTCTGCCCAGGGCGGCGGGCTCCATCACCACCCTGACCCGGGCCGAGGGCATCCTGAGGATCCCCGCCCTGTCCGAAGGGGTGGGCCAGGACGAAACCGTGGAGGTCGAGCTGCTCGTGCCGGAGGAGGAACTCGACCGAACCGTGGTTATCATCGGCAGCCACGACATCACCGTGGATCTACTGGCCGACGAGATCCGCCGCCGGGGACGCGACGTTCGCGTTTCCTCCGGTAACGTGGGAAGCCTGGGTGGTCTCCTGGCCCTTCGAAAGGGCAACGCCCACCTTTGCGGGACCCATCTTCTGGACCCCGAGTCCGGAGACTACAACGTGCCGTACATCGAGCGTTATCTACCGGGACTCCCGGTGGCCCTATTTCACCTGGTGGGCCGCGAGCAGGGCCTGATGGTCGCCGGGGGCAACCCCAAAGACATCCGGAGCCTGGAGGACCTTTCCCGAAAGGATGTGACCTTTGTCAACCGCCAGGCCGGCTCCGGCACCCGCGTTCTCCTGGATCATCAGCTAGGCCGGGGCGGCATAGACCCGGGGTGCATTTCGGGATACGATCATGAAGAGTACACCCACATGACCGTGGCAGTGGACGTACTGAGCGGAGCGGCCGACTGCGGGATGGGCATCCTTGCGGCGGCCCGCGCCCTGGGACTTGACTTCATTCCGGTGGTGGAGGAGCGGTATGAGCTCGTGATCCCCCGCAAGGAACTCGAGCGCGAGAACATCCGGCTCCTTCTGGAAACGATTCGCTCGCCCGGATTTCGAGAGCGGGTCGCAAACCTCGGCGGCTACGATCCCTCCAGAAGCGGAGAGCTTCGCGCGGAGATCCATTGATTCGAGCGTATTGCGAAGGCCGAGACAGGGCTCCTGATGGGCGCATAGAGAGGAGGGAACGATCATGGTCAAACTCCAGTTGAAATCCCGTCAATGGCTTGTCAATAGAGAGGGCGAAATGGTGATGGGAGAAGGAAGGAAACGGATCCTTGAAACCATTGAGCAAACCGGCTCCATAAACAAGGCGGCCAAGGCGCTGAAAATGTCGTACAAAGGCGTCTGGAGCCGGATCAAGGCCACCGAGCGCCACTTGAATCTGCAGCTGGTGCGCTCCGAAGGCAAACGGGGATCCTACGTGACCGAGGAGGGCAAGGCGCTGCTGAACCGGTACAGCCGCTTGAAAAAGGAGTGTGTGGAAGCCGATGACCGCATCTTCCGTTCCATTTTCCCGTAGCCGGACCGTGGAACGGCCTCTGCCGCCGGTTGTGGCCGTTGTGGGCCTGTCGGAGTCCGGAAAGACCACCCTCCTCACGGCACTCATTCCGGAAATAGGGCGATACGGCCTTCGGGTGGGCACCATCAAGCATCATCCGCACGATGTGGAGATGGACGCCCCGGGAAAGGACACTTGGCGTCATCGCCGCGCCGGCGCGTCCGGAACCGTTCTCTCCACTCCGTCTGCAATCGGCCTGATTCGAAGTGCGGATCATGATCACACCCCTGAGGAGTTGGCCGGGTTCCTGGCCGATATGGACATCGTGCTGGCCGAAGGTTACAAGGGCGCGGAAGTCCCCAAGATCGAGGTCCACAGGCCGGATCTGTCCGCCCGCCCTCTCTGCCTCAACGACCCGTACCTTCTGGCCCTGGTCACGCCGGAAGCGATTCCGGCGTCGAGCATCCCCCGGTTCGACCCTGGGGACACGGCCGGGCTGGCCGGATTCCTGGTTTTCCATTTCAAGCTTCGACCTTGATCACCGGTCTTTCCGCAGGGCACCCCCTGCCTTTTCCGGCCAAATTATGCTTGCATGCAAGACCGGGGAATATTAGAACTAGTGCCCATTAAGCAGACAATCGCTTCTCCGCCGAGGAGCGGCCTTACACAATCCCCATGCGTGTGCGAAGGGAACCGCAATGATCCCCATATCGATACTGCCTCTGATCCTTCCGACCGGGGCCTTGGGAACCGGTTTTGGCGGCAATGTGCTGCAGATGGCCCTCAACGCGGGTCTGATGGTCAAATTCGTCATGCTGATCCTGCTCCTGTTCTCCGTGGTTTGCTGGGCGATCATCTTCATGAAATGGCGTCTGTTTCGAAAGGCTCGGGACGAATCCGAGTATTTTTTAGAACGATTCTGGGAGGGAACGGAATTCGGAAAGCTTCTGAACGAATCGGCGGAACTCGGCTTCAGCCCGATTGCGCAAAACTTCCGGGCGGGATATGCGGAGTTCAGAAGGGTGCGCAAGCTCCACGGCCCACTCTCCGGTGCAGGGCGGGAGGAATCCATAGGGCCCGTGCTGGAGCAGGTGGAGCGGGCCCTCAGGCGGTCCTCCACCCAGCAGGCCAACCGAATGGAGAGGGCCATGTCCTTTCTGGCCACCACGGGAAACACGGCCCCTTTCATCGGGCTGTTCGGTACGGTGTGGGGTATCATGGAAGCCTTCCACGGCATAGGCCTCCGCGGCTCTGCGAGCCTGGCGGTGGTGGCACCGGGAATCTCCGAGGCGCTCATCGCAACGGCCGCAGGACTCGCCGCGGCCATTCCGGCCGTGGTGGCCTTCAACCATTTCAACCGAAAGGTCGCCGTGTCCACCATGGAGATGGAAACCTTCGCCTCGGATTTCCTGAGCGTGATCGAACGCCAGCACCTGAAGCAGCAGGTATCGTCCAGGGAGCATTAAGGGACGGACTTTCACAATGACCAACGGCCCCGGAAAACGGCTCATGTCCGACATCAACGTCACGCCCTTCGTGGACGTGATGCTGGTGTTGCTCATCATCTTCATGGTCACCGCCCCCATGATGATGCAGGGGGTGGAGGTGGATCTCCCTCAAACCACCACCAAAAGCATCAAGACCCAGGAGGAACCGCTTTTCCTCAGCATCAACCGGCAGGGGGAGATCTTTCTCGAGCAAGACCGAATGAAACTGGAGGACCTGGAAAGCAAGATCCGGGCCATCAGCAAGTACCGCCGCGACCAGGGCATTTTGTTGAGAGCGGACCGGGAAGTGCCCTATGGATTCGTCATCGAGGTGGTGGCCAAGCTCAAAAGAGCAGGGGTTGAAAAGCTGGGCATGGTCACGGAACCCGAGGACTGATAAGAAGGCTTGCAAGCATGGCTGCAACTTGGGAAAACAGGGAGAGCCTGGATTCGGACGGAATGCGCTGGAGTCCCGTGATCATTGTTTCCGTCCTCTTTCACGCGGCCCTCTTCTCCCTGCTGTTCCTCGTGCCGGAGTCCTTCTCCACACGCAGGCCGGCCCGGCCGGGTGTGGTTTATGAGGTGCAACTGGTGGAGATGCCCGGCGACCGGGGGAGTGGAAGCCCAACGGCCACGGAAGAAAAACCGGCCGCTCCTGCGAAAGAAAAGGCCGAACCGGCTGTTTCAGTGCCGGCGCCGAAACAGGCGAAACGGATCGCAGAGGTAGAAAGAGAAACAAAACCCCTTACAATAGCCAAAAAAACCGCTAAAAAAAGCTCAAAAAACACTCAGAAACGTGAGGTGTCACCTACAGAGCTCATTGATCGAGCCATCTCCAAGATAGACCGAAAGGTGCAATCTGAGAAAACACCCCAGCCCGCCCCTTCCCCAAAGCCCCGGGAAAACAGGGGAAGCCACCTGGACCGGGCCCTGGCCGACATCGAGTCCAGGACCCGCCAACAACCGGGCGGCGGGGGAGCTCGCACCGGAGGGGGCGGTTTCATGGGCACCGTCATGCAGATCTATCAGGCCGAGGTCACCCAATGGATCAAAGGTAACTGGTCCTACCCTGCGGCCCTTCGGGCCGAAGGGAACCCCGAGGCCACCGTCCTGGTCGAGGTGCAGCGCGACGGGACCATCACCTCGAGCCGGTTCGCGGATCGTTCCTCCAGCTCGGTCTTCAACGATTCGGTCCTTCGGGCTGTGGAGCGTTCAAACCCCTTGCCCCCTTTTCCGGAATCCTACACCAAAAGCCATGAAGAATTCGAAATCCGTTTTACACTCGAGGAACTCGAGCAAAGCTAGGCAAGTCCTCTGGGCGGCCCTGCTCTGCGTGTCGGCCGTTTTCATTCCAGGTCCGGCTGCGGCTCGCATCTTTATCGACATCAATGCCCCGTCCATTCAGCAGCTCCGCATCGCCGTCCCCGCGTTCAACACGCGGGCCGCCGAAGCGGAGGACCCGGATTTCGGAGGAAAGCTTGCCGAGGTGGTGTCCAACGACCTGGAGCTCAGCGGATACTTTGTGGCCGTCGAGGAGGAGGCCTTTCTTCCCGGGGCGCTGAAGGACATCGCGCAGGACTCCATTCGGTTCAAGGACTGGTCCGTAATCGGAGCGGAGCTCCTCCTCGCCTGCACTTACACCACCACCGGCCAGAGTCTGGAGCTGGAGGTCCGCCTGTACGACGTGTTTCGAGCAAGGCGGGTCTATACTAAACGGCTTTTGGGCAAACAGGCCGAGTATCGGACCCTGATCCACCGCTTGAGCAACGAAATCCTGTACTTCTTGACCGGACAGAAGGGTATGTTCCTGTCCCGCCTTTCTTACGTCAACCGGCTCCAGGGAAAGGAGCAGGTTTACAAGGAGCTGTTCACCTGTGATATAGACGGGCACGATCCCAAGCAGCTCACGTTTGACAAGGACCTCGCCCTTCTGCCCAGATGGTCTCCTGAGGGCGAAAAGCTCCTTTACGTGTCCTACAAGGAAGGAGGCCCGATGCTCTATCTCAAGGAGCTCGCAACTGGCGTGGATCGCAGGCTCTCTGCACGGGAAGGTCTTAACATCGGGGCGTCCTGGGCCCCGGACGGCGAACGGCTCGCTCTCACCCTCAGTCACGGTGACAACCCGAATATCTACACCATGGATCTGAAAGGCAATATTATTGACCGAATTACGAGCCATTGGGGCATCGATGTTTCTCCGAGCTTTTCCCCGGACGGACAAAAAATCGCCTTTGTGTCCAACCGTTCCGGATCGCCTCAAATCTATATCCATGATCTGGAAAGCGGCGAGGAAAGACGGCTCACATTCGAGGGCAAGTACAACACCTCACCTGCATGGTCGAGCATGAACAAAATCGCCTTTTCCGGAATGGACGGCGGCCGTTTCGACATCTACACGATCAAGGAGGACGGCACCGGCCTGCAAAACCTGACCGGGGGCCGAGGAAACAATGAAGACCCCTGCTGGTCCCCGGACGGGCGGTATCTTGCGTTCAGCTCGAACCGGGAGGGGGGGTATCATATCTATTTGATGACGGCCGGCGGGCAGAACCAGACTAGAATCACATTTCAAGACGGCGAACAGACCTCGCCCACCTGGTCTCCTTATTGACCCCTGAATTGAGCGTTTCCGGGTCAAAGGACCTGCCTGACCGGCGAAAACGCCGCTGGTGCCGGAAGGATGCAGGGTGGCGGAAAAAAGTCAGAACACCGTGTATAAATCCTTGAACCAAAAACAGGAAAGTGGTAAAAACAAAATATATTCGTACCGGCACCGATTCCAGGTTCGACTTCACAGCTCATTTTATCGTCAACAAATATTGATCAGGAGGGCTATAGAGGATGAAAAAGAAAGCGTTGTTCGTCTGGATGGTAGTGGCCGTTGCTTGCTTTTCTCTCTTGCTGATGAGCTCGTGTGCGAAAAAGCAAATCGCCACCGGCCCGGCGGAGGGCACAGAACAGGCCGCGGCCGAGGAGAAACCGGAAGAAAAGGCCCCCTCGGATGAAGGTTACGCAGAGCGGGAAAAGGAGCGTCAGGCCGAACTCGAGGCTCTTCGCCAGAAGCAGCTGGAGATCGAAGCGTTTGAATCCGTAAACATCTACTTCGATTTCGACAAATCCGAACTGAAGCCCGACGCACAGATCGCACTGAAAAACAAGGCCGCTTGGCTGGAGAAAAATCCCGGCTTTTCCGTTCGAATAGAGGGGCACTGCGACGAGCGCGGTACCAACGAGTACAACCTGGCCCTGGGAGAGCGCCGCGCGAATGCCGCAGCGAACTTTCTCAAGAGCCTGGGCATCTCCGGCGACCGGATTCGGACCATCAGCTACGGCGAGGAAAGGCCGGCTGATCCAGGCCATAATGAGACGGCTTGGGCCCGGAATCGTCGAGACGAATTCAAGCTGTTCAAGTAATTTGTCGGCCTCGGGAAAGCGATCCCCCTCGACCATTCGAATGGGGCAATATACGACTTGCGCCCATCGACAAGGGGCCGAATGCGCGAACAGGAACGCGGAGGTGCCGGTCTGTACCTGAGACCGGCGCCCCGTTTTCCATATACCCTTCCATAGGACGCCACGACCCATGGCAAAACTCTGCAAATGGCTCCTGCCGACAATGGCCTGCCTGTTGCTCTCTTCCTGCGTGTATGACCGGGAGATGGCCTATTTCAACGACCAGATCGTCTCATTGAACCGTAAGGTGTCCTCTCTTGAGGAAGCCACGGGCAGTGATCTTTCCGCCAAGCTCGACACCTTGCAGTTAAACCAGTCGCAAATGCGGCTGGAAATCGATCAGCTCAAAGCCGAGTCCAGCAAACTGGCGGGCCGAATAGAGGACAATGAACACATCACCAAACGAATCGTGGAGGAGGACCTGAGCGAGCAGGACGCCCTGAAGGCGAAGGTCGAGGAGCTGTCCGACCGGCTCGAATACCTGGACCGCATGGTTCGCCGGCAACAGCAGTACCTTGATCTGGAACCTCCTGAAGAACCGGCACCCCAGGAACCCCCTTCCGAAATCCCCGTATCCCCCTCTTCGACCGAGGGCCCAACCCGGCCCGCCAGGCCGGCGCAAGAGCCTTCCGGTCCGGAGGAGGAGGAAGCCATGCCCTCGGGCGAAATCGAACTCTACGAGTATGCTCTCGAGCTCTATCGCGAGGATGAATACGCCGAGGCTCGGGAGGGCTTTCAGACGTTCCTGGAGCGACACCCCAAGTCCGACCGGGCGGACAACGCCCACTTCTGGATCGGCGAGAGCTACATGGCCCAGGAGAAGTACGAGCAGGCCATTCTCGCATATCAGAGTGTGATCAAGGACCACCCCAAGGGGAACAAGGTGGCGAACGCCATGCTTCGACAAGCGGTGGCCTTCCTTGAAATCCAGGACAAGACCAGCGCCCGTCTCCTCCTCAAAAAGATTCTCAAGGAACACCCTGAAACCAGCGAAGCGGAGCTGGCCAAGAAAAAGCTCGAGGCGCTCTAAAACCGGCCGCACCAATAAAGCCCGGTCTGTGAAGGGGCGTAAGAGTCGAACCCTGCCGGGCGATCAGGACTTCTTCGGGGGCGAATCCTTGTGAACCCCCCGGTGGATTACGAAGGTTTCGTATCCGGCGATGATGTCCCTGCGGCTGATGACGCCCACCACACGGCGGGACTCTGGGCCGTCCACCACTGGAAGTATAGCGTAGTCTCCCTGGCTGATGCGACTGAGGGACAAAAACAGACTGTCCTCCGCCGTTACCCACACCACCCGCTTCGTGGCGAAGTCCCTGGCGGTGAGCCCCTTGAGTTCCTCTGTAAGGGGATAATGCTCGATATCCGAGAAAGACAGCATTCCGGTGAGCCGGCCATCGTCGGCTACCAGGGGAAAGCTCCGATGCTTGCTTCGAAAGAAAAAATCGTGGATTTCGTCTGCCGGCATAGTCTCCGGAATGGTCAGTGGCCGGGGATTCATGGCGTCTCGGACCCGAATGCCCTTGAGCTGTGAGACCTCCCGCCCCGACTCGATGTCGATCCGGTGCAGCCCCGCCTTGATGGTGTCCACCCGCTGGTTGTAGTACTGGATCACCTCGCGCCGGTCCAGCATCCCCAGCAGGACACAGGGATCATCCTCCCGAACCACCGGCAACTGCTGAAGATTCCTAATGGTGAACTTCTTCAGCACTTCGTTCAGGTCTTCCGAGGGGGTGGTCACGATAATATTCGTGGTGGCGATATCCTTCATGAGCACGAGGTCGCCGATCTCCTGCGTGAAGAGCACACTGCGGATGTCATTTATGGAAAAAATACCGCTCAGCCGTTTGTCCTTGTCCACCACGGGAAAATAGGGTTGCTTCGTGGAGCTGAGCACCCGCCGAAAGGCATTAAACGGCATGTTCTCCGGAATCATCTCCACCTTTCTCACCTGGGGCATCAACTCCTTGACGCGTATCGCCCCGAGCACGTCCACAAAGAAATCTCCCAAATGCGCCTTGGAGTCCACGCGGGAGCCGACCTGCTTTTCATAGATGGTCCATGGCCGGGACAGCAGAAAGACCAGGGAGCAGACCAGGAGGCTGGGGAGCAGGAGATGATAGGAGTTGGTCATCTCGCTCACGAAAATGATCGTGGATATGGGGGTGTTGGACACGGCCGCGAAGAACCCGGCCATGCCCACAACCACAAAGGCGCCCGGCTGGGTCACCACATTGGGAAGAAGCTCGTGAAACATCCGTCCCACGGCGCCTCCAAACGCCCCTCCAATGACCACCGAAGGCCCGAACACACCGCCGCTTCCCCCGGAGCCGATGGAAAAGGAGGTGGTCAGGATCTTCCCGAAGGCCAGACCGAGCAGGAACAGCGTAGGAAGCTGGTTGTCCAGGGCCAGTTGGGCGAAGCCGTACCCAAAGGCCAGAGTCTGGGGAAGGAAAAACCCGATCAGCCCCGTGCACAGGCCTCCCAGGGCGGGTTTGAGGTGATTCGGAATGTGCACCCTGGTGGCGAAAAACCGCTGCACCCCGTAGAAGGACTTGACATACAGCGCTCCCCCGCCCGCAAGCACAAAGGCCAGCACAATGTAAGGTCCGAGCTCGAGCGGGTTTCTGAATACGAAATCCTGTGACTCGAACAGCGAACCCCAGCCGAACACCAGACAGAACAGGCAGTAGGCCACCACCGAAGAGATGCCGGCCGGTATGATCACCTCGGATTCGAACTCGGGCTCCCGGTAGAGGACCTCCGCCGCGAACAGGGCCCCGGCCAGGGGTGCTCGAAAGATGCTGCCCACCCCGGCTCCCATACCTGCGGCCAGCATGATGCGCCGATCCCGATCAGAGAGATTGAGCCGGGTTGCGAGAAAAGAACCGAACCCGGCCCCGATCTGCGCGATGGGGCCCTCCCGGCCGCCGGAGCCGCCGGAGGTGAGGGTCACGGCCGATGCGATCGTCTTGATGATGGGAATTCGGCCCCGAATGTACCCCCCGCGGTTGTGATAGGCCTCTATGGCGGCGTCAGTCCCGTGCCCCTCGGCCTCGGGTGCAAAGGTGTACACCAGCCATCCGCTGATGATGCCTCCGATGGCGGGCAGGAAAAAAAGCATCCAGCGTCTGAAAGGGACTCCCGAGGGATGAAAGACATGGCTCTCACCCGCGGGCGCCGGCGGCCGGTATCCCGCCATGAGCTCCATGAAGCCGTACGAGCCGATTTGGCACAAGTAGTGAAAGACTACGGAGCCCAGACCGGCGATGATTCCCACCAGAACATAGTACAACATCCGCTTTCCCGCCATGCCCAGGCGCGGGTCGCGAAAAGACTTTTGAAGACGCTGGATCATCGTCGGCCCTCAAGACCGCCCGGTTATACCCCCCCGACCTGCCGTCGTCAAGGTCCTTGAGGTCCTTACAGGCGGATACCGACTCGAACACCGTAATCACCGGCGGGGCAAATCAGGGACCACATCGGCTGCAGGGACTGTATCCCTCCCAAAAGGCCCGCCGTTTCGTCTCGAAATGGATTCGGTTGCGGGCATGAATCCTCTCGGCGTAAGCGCAGTCCGGGCGGTGAAAACGGTAAGATCTTCGACTCCCGAGGTATGGACCGCCGCCGGTATCGAGCCCCCGGCTCCAGATTCCCGAGCCGCTCCTCATGGCTGCCCGTTGGGCCCGGATCAAGGTTTCGCGGTGCCTGACATTGGGCCGTATGGTCATAACCCGGCCCAGCCCCCGCTTGAGGAGCTCGACGTTGAGCATGCGCCCGTCCTGGAGGTACACATAGGCCAGCAATCGATCATAGCGATCACGCCTCTCGCGATCAAACTCGAGCCGGATCTGTTTTCCGTCGACCGCGCGCAGGTTGAAGGTGCGCGCAGCCTCGGCCATGAATTGGGGATCCTGATCCCTGGTTCCGGTCTCCGGCGTGTCCACTCCCGAATATCGCACGCATTCGCCGTTTTCTAAAAGCACCGTGTCCCCATCGTATACATAACGAACCATGTTTTCGGCCTGCGCGAGGGCCGGCAGACACCACAGAAGGAACAAAAATACTTGAATAAAATGACGTTTAATCATCGACAATGAATTGTGTTACTGAGAATGAGGCTCGAACAGTGGAAAAGACACGTTAAGGATAGAAGGATAATAACGCTTGGCCTCTGGCTGGAAGGTTGGACTTGACTTTGTCGTTCTTGCAAAGTATATATAACCTTATTTTTTTGACAACATTTACGATGAAACCAGGGATAGTTCGATGGAGTCAGCCATGCCTCAAATTATGACCACGAAAGAGATCGCTAAATACCTTAAACTACACGAAATAACTATTTGCAAATATGCCTCTGAAGGAAAAATCCCCGCCATACGAATCGGCAGGGTGTGGCGCTTCGACAAAGAAGCCATTGATAAGTGGATCAGCGGAGAACAGAAAAGTTGAAGAATTCGTAAAGATTGTATTTTCTCGCAAAGACGCCAAGAACGCCAAGAAAAACCTGAATTGAGCGATTGTCGAGACCTACTCGCGGTAAAGAAAATACTGCTCGCATTGGGATCTGAACTCCCGCAGCCCTCTCTGCCAGCCTTGGCGAAGATCGAGCGGATTCACTCCCTTTTCCAGATCCTTACGTAGGCCGGTATCTCCCAGAATCAGGTCGATGGGAAGGCGCTCCGTCTCGTATTCATACGGCGGCTCCCTCCAGGCGAAATGCTCTCCTGCATGGCTCAGCACGGCACACAGGAGGGCCACCGATGTGAGGTACGGCTCGAAGGCGCCGGCGTCGAGCACATGGAAATGGAACCCCCTGCAGAGGTTTTCCGCCCACTTGTGAAACGTCGGCCTGAACGAGAAGGCCTGAAGAAACGCCCCTTTCGCAACCTCGGGCGGAATAGCGGCTCGAATCCTTTCGGGGTGCAGGAAAGGCGCTCCGAAAATCTCGAACGGCCGGCATGTCCCTCTCCCCTCCGACACATTGGTTCCCTCCCACAGCACCTGTCCCGGGTATACGAGGGCCGTTTCAGGATGGGGCATGTTGGGCGACGGCATGACCCACCTCAAGCCGGTGTCTTTCCAGAGCATCCCGCGCCGCCACCCTTTCATGCGGACGATATCAAGCTCCACGTCGAGGCGGAAGACGTCCCTGAACAAGAGAGCAAGCTCTCCCATGGTCAGACCGTGACGCATGGGCAGGCGCGCCGGACCCACAAAAGAGTGCATGTCCGCAGCGAGGAGGTTGCCTTCCACCACCCGTCCCCCCAGGGGATTCGGCCGATCCAGGACGACTATGCGTCGCCCTGACCGGGCGGCTGACCGCATGCAGTTGAGGAGTGTGGAGGGGAAGGTATAGACCCTCGTCCCCACGTCCTGCAAGTCCACGATCAGCACATCGACATCTTCCAGCATCTCGGGAAGCGGCTCCCGCCGGTCCGCATACAGGCTGTAAACGGGCAGAGACAGTAAAGGGTCATAGCCGTGATCCGTCTCTACCATGTTGTCCTGGTCTTCCCCCCCGTAGCCGTGCTGCGGTCCGAAAAGCGCCCGAAGACATCCGGGCAACGCCCCGGCAACCACCTCGGAGGCAGACCGAAGGCGGGCGTCCACAGAGGCCTGATTGCACAGAAGACCCAAGCGCGCTTGCCGAAGCGATTTCCATTCGGTTTCTCTCAGGCAGTCCAGACCCGTAGCCACCCCGGTCACCGGTATCCTCCTCTCCATGACAGCGTCTATTGCGGCCTCGATTAAGGCGTGCGTGACCGCTTCAGCATGGGAGTTTAGCGGCACATGCCGGGGGCAAGTCAAGAAAATCCCTTCGCCCAGATTTGATTGGACACACTGAAACGTCCATGCTACTTTGTTCGGCCGTGCTGCACAAAGGCGGAAACCGCCCCTGTGGACGGCATCCGCATGTACAGCAGAAAGATCCAAGATCACCAGCGCCCCGAATAGGGCCTCAGGAGGGAAAAAACGCATGTTGCTGAGCTTGATGAGAAGGCACGCCAAATCCTATCTGATCAAATTTCTGATCGGGATCATCGCGATCGTCTTCATTTTCTACTTCGGTTATTCCTTTCGCAGCGAGAAGGGCGCCAAGGTGGCCCTTGTCAACGGAGAGCTGATCTCGGGTGTGGAATATCGCAAGGCTTACGGTGAAATGGTGGAAGGCCTTCAACGCCAATACGGCAACATGTGGAACGACACGCTGATCGAGGCCTTCGACCTGAAGAACCGGGCCCTTCAAGGACTCATCGACGAAAAGCTTCTCAGCCAGGAAGCCCGGCGTATCGGTCTCAGTGTCACGGAAAACGAGATTCGAAACGAAATCATGTCCTACCCCGCTTTCCAGTTTCAGGGACGTTTCGACGAGCGTCGCTACCGGGCCGTGCTCAACCAGAACCGCATGAGTCCCGAAGACTTCGAGGCCACCGTGGCCCAGGTGCTCCTCAAAGACAAGGTAAGCCAGTTCATGACGGCCTTTTTGCCGATAACGGAGCAGGAAACCCTCGAGTACTACACATTCACGAACGAGCAGACCAGAATTCGCTTTATCACCTTGTCTCCCGAGGATTTCCGGGACAATGTGACATTGGAACCCGGAGACCTGGAGGACTATTTTTCCACTCACCGGGAAGAATACCGCATCCCGGAGCAGTTTCGCGTCTCTTACATAGAGGTTGACCCGGAACGTTTCCTGGATCAGGTCCAGGTGGCCGAAGAAGAGCTCCGTGCCTATTACGAAGAAAACATAGACCGGTACAAGGAGAGGAAACAGGTCAAGGCCCGCCATGTTCTCTTCCGCCTGGCGGAGGACGCTTCGAAAGAGGAAGAACAGAAGGTAAGGGAACGGGCGCTGGAGGTGCTGGAACAGGCCAGAGGCGGGAGTGACTTCGCAGAGCTGGCCCGTAACCACTCCGAAGGTCCGAGCAAAGACGAGGGCGGAGATCTCGGGTATTTTTCTTCCGGTGAGATGGTCAAACCGTTCGAAGAGGCCGCTTTCGACATGAAACCGGGAGAGATCAGCGATCCGGTCCGAACTCGGTTCGGTTTTCATATCATCAAGGTAGAAGACATACGCGAACCCCGCACCATCCCTCTGGACGAGGTTCGCGACGAGATTCGCGAAAACCTGATGCACCTCGCAGCAGCGGACCTGGCCCATGAGAAGGCCCTGTCCATAATCGATCAGATGCCTTATGAAGTGGACCTGCAGGCCTATGCCGAAGAGCACGGCATGCAGGTCGAGGAAACCGCCTTTTTCAGCCGAGAGGAAGAAATTCCCGGATTGGGAGGAGATGAACAGCTCAAGGAGGTGATCTTTTCGCTCCAGCCCCGGTCCGTGAGCGAGGTCATCGAACACAACGGCCGATTCTATCTGTTCCAGACCACGGAGACCAAACCCTCGCACCTGCCTGAGCTGGAGGCAGTGGCTGAGCAGGTACGAGAAGACCTCACTCTGGAACGTGCCCGTGAGCGGGCCCGGTCTGCGGCCGAGGATCTTCTGGAACGCCTGCGGGAAGAAGAATCATGGGAGGAACTGGCCTCCAGTGAAGAGCTGGAGTCGAAGACCTCGGACTTCTTCAAACGCGAAGACCCCATCCAGGGAATAGGAAACGCTCCGGAGCTCCAGGAAGCGGCCTTCTCCCTCAACCCGGAAGCCCCTTACCCCGACCAGGTGTTCAGCAGCGACACCGGATTTCATGTCATCCGCTGGGATGCATCCCAAGAAATCGATGATCAGGCCTATCAGGAGGCACGAAAAGATGTTCGCCGCACCCTGAAGAACATGAAACACCGAGAAATATTCGACGCCTGGCTGGAAAACCTGCGGGCCGAAGCGGAAATCGAGCTTCTCATGAGGCTCTAGCCTCCCTGGAGTCCGCCTCCCCGTAGATCTTTGGATCAGGCCAATCCTTCGAGCACGTGGAGCCTGCCGGCCAACCGAAGGGCGTAACGCCCCCCAAACTCCTCGATGTGTGAGGCCAGCTGGTAGTAGGCGGTCCGCATGAAGCGTGCCGGGAACCGGCCCTCCTTGACGCGGCAGTAAAAGGCATGGTCTTTGCCGGCACTCAGGGAGTCGATCCTGAGGGATTCCTGAGTGTCGTCGCTCAAAAAAAGGAGGACCCGATCCGGTTCCATATCCACACGCCTCACCACAAAGGCGGTGTCCTCTACGTCGACCATGCACCGCTCGCCCTGCCAGTGAATCACATAGCGACCCTTCTCGTCCAAGTCCATGTTCTCATAGAAGAGCCGAATGAACTCCCGATGGATCATCTCCTTGCCTTCGTGGAACCATCGTCCTTCCTTGTCGATGCGGATGAGGCAGGGGGGAATACTGTCGCCGGATTTTTTGCTCATATGTCGATTCTAACCACCGTGTTCCTTTCTGCAGAACCGTTCGTAGTCCTCAGGGCTGTCAATGTCCAATGGCTCATACCCGCCTTCCGCCTCCACCAGACAAATCGCATCCGAGTAATCTCTAAACAAGTCTCGGGCGCCTCGATCCCCCTTCAGCTCGTGGAGGGCCGCGTAGTGCTCCCGCCCGATCACCACGGGATGGAAGCGCCGTCCCTGTGACGCGACCGCTCCCAGGGAGCAACCCGAGGCCGGCACCCGCCGGCGAAGCCGGTCCACCATTTCGGTGGTGATATGGGGCATGTCGCCCAGAATCACCATGACCCGATCACACCGGGCTTCCACGGCTCGAAGGCCCTCAATGAGCGATGTGCTCATGCCCTCCCGATATTGCGGGTTCACCACGATCCTCAATCTGGAATCGGCTCGAAGCGGTCCCAGAGACTCCTGTATGCGGCCGGCCCGGTGGCCCAGAACAAGCACCACCTCATCGAGCCCTGAAGCCAGGCAGGTCTTCAAGACCCTCTCGAGCAGCGTCCCGCCGTGTACAGGGAGAAGCTGCTTATCGCCACCCATACGGCTAGACTCCCCTGCTGCAAGGACGATCCCGGCAGTGCGGCCCGTGTTTTCAGATGCGGCTGTCATATCATGCCCCAAAACCATTGACTTTCCCCTGGATGTTCGTATGATGCCTCCAGGATGAGAGGATCCGGGCTTCTGTAGCGCATGTTTGAGCCATCAGCCGCCGGTTCCCACCCTGCCAGGCCGTAAACGAGGTCCACATGCTATATCAAGTCTTCCATGTTTTTCTAAATGACTGGACCCTTGCCGAAACCGTGCAACTCCTTATTGAATTCATCCCGCTTTTTCTGCCTGCGGCGATCTGGGGAGCCATTCCGAATCTTAGAAAAAGAGGCGATGTCCTGCTCATCCTCTTCAGCCTCTTCACCGCCGCCCACACGTTTTTCACCGCCCATAGCCTGATATTCGACTGGAAGGACACCGCGGCCCGGCTCTCCTGGCCGGCCGGCCCTTTTGTCATCAAGCTCGGGTTTTTTCACGCGGCTTGCGGCGCCTCTCTGCTCGCATGCCTCGTCCTCAGGCGATTCGAATGGACCAAAAGCCTTTTGATCACGCTGGCCCTTTATGCCGCATCATCCACTGTGATCCACCTCGTAGAGGCCTTCGGTCAGGGACGCATTGGGTTGGCCCATCTGGGCCCCTCCGTAATGCACGACCCCTTGTTCGTTTTCATGGTGTTCTGGGTTCTTCGAAAGGCCCGAGACCAGAGCCAGGCCATATACTACGTTCCCCGGTAAAAGATCCCTTCCGCCTCGAGCCTTAGGAGGCCGGCAAAAATAACTTGAACATCTTGCATCTCATCTTCAGGCCAT
>CAZQCK010000008.1:0-41851 GCA_964591925.1 uncultured Desulfobacterales bacterium | reverse complement strand
TGTAAGGATCATGGTGATATGCGCTCTTCGTGATTTTGCATCCCTGGTTCGGGTCATGCGGTCGTCTGATTTTCAGGGTTGTTGAAATAGAGGACAGAGGACAGAATGGCAAAGTGATAGGAACACCAGAACATGTTCACCACGATTGCCCACAGGGGCTCTTGCTCGAAAACGATGCGGTTGACTCCCCATACAATGGCTGAAAAGTTGAGCGTGGCCAGAAGAAGCTGAGCCCACAGGGCTCTAAGCGGCAGGGAGGTGCTCCCTCCCTTGGGGGTGATTCCGAACGAGCCTTTTACGCCCATCAGGGCCATTATGGAGGCCCTAATGTACACCGGAAAGGTAATGGCCAAAAGTAGCTGACCCAAAATGAGATCCCGGACGGCATACTGTCGTTTCTTGAGTGTCCAGAAGAAGATGCTTAAGGTGAGGACAAAATATGGAATAAAAAATAGTACATAGATTTCAGGCCTTGCAAAGTAACTCGGAACCTCCAAGAAAAGATATAAAAGGGGGCAGGTGGCCATAATCAAAAAGACCATGCCCACCAGGTAATGGGTGCTTGACAAAAGATACTCCCACCATTTTACATAGGTCATCTTTTTGGGATGACGCAGAAAATAACCGAAGACCACTCTCAAAAGCCCCACCGTGCCCAGGGCCCATCGAAACTGTTGCTTGAAGTACCCGCCGAGGTCTTCGGGCCCCATACCAAAGGCCAACACCCGACCCGAATAGGCGGAGCTCCAGCCCTTGATATGAAACTTCAAGGAGGTGGCAAAATCTTCCGTCACAGAGCTCTCCTCGAATCCGCCCACGTCCACAAGGGCCTCGCGCCTGAACATGACATTGGTACCGCAACAGAACATGGCGTCGGAAAGGCTCTTCCCTTCGCAGATGTATTCATAGAACACGGCCTGTTGAAGCCCGGAGGCCCGGGCGATTCGGTTCGCCCCGAAGTTCGTGTAATACTGGGGGGTCTGAATAAAGGCCAGGCCTGGGTCCGCCTCCATCCGTTCGACCAGCGGTTCCACAAACCCGGGCAGGGGATTCTGGTCAGCGTCGAATACCACAATATACTTGATGGGATCGGTGGGGGCTTCTCCTGAAAAATTGTTGAACTCAAAGCCCTCTCTGGCCTTTCCCCCGATGAAATCCAGAAAGTCGTTGATCATCCCGGCCTTGGCGCCGCGCCATTGCCGGCGGAAGAGGTTTACGCCTATGCGCTCGCACATCTCATCGATAGATCGCCTGTAAGCAGCCATTTCCTGCGGGTCCTGCCCGGGGAGGCCGTAGCGGGTGTCGTCCAGGAAATAGATGTACTTGTTGGGATAGCTCAGGCTGTAGAAGGTGATGAGTGTGTCCTCCACGACCTCGAGGGGTTCATGGAAGGACGAGACAATGACGGCCACCGGTGGGTACGGACCCTTGAATTGTGGACGGGATTTCTCCTGCCCGGAGGACGGACCGCGGGTCAGAACCCGGTAGATCTCCAGGAAATACCCGATGCCGTGCGTCAGGATGAAGAACTCGGCCAACAGGAGCAGCACAGCCACAAATTTTTCATACCAGAAGTAATCCAGGATGATGAACAGGAAGGTCCTCACCATTAGGTAGAGCACCGCCAGCAGGATGCAGAGAACGGTCAGCAGTAGAATACCGTTTCCCGCCATTTTTCTCTTAGCCCATGTTTCCATGTCTCAAAACCGGTAGCTGATGTTCGCCCACAGGCCTTCGGCATCCCAGAGATCAGAGCGATGGATCAGCCCCTGGACCTCCAAGGCCCACTCATCGAGAAAATCCCAATGCCAGCCCCCTGTCAATTGAACGGAGGGGTTGTGTTCCGTGTCCGTTGCCAAGGTCAGCTCCAGATTGTATTCATGTGTCTTGCTTCTGCACAAAAGGATCTCGGATAGATCGTGTCGCCACTCGAAACGTATCCCCCCGGTGTAATAATCCGCCGGTGTCCAGTAGGGGTGGGTGATATTAACAAGCTCTTCGCCCTGATAGTGATAGGCGTTTTGTTCCTCGGTGTCCCGGTGCTCCACAAAACCCGCCACCTTGAACAACCTGGGATGATCCGTAAGCGCGTATCCCGCCTCGAGCAGGTAATGCCGGCCCGTGTTGTGGTCATTGTAGGAGAGATAACGGGCCTTCCCCCCTACCTCCAGCTTGCGTGTGATGTGGGAGGAGATGGACAGCCACCAGGCGTCCGCCTGGATTCCCTGCTCCAGGCCGAAGAGGTTGTACAGCTCGTCGGTGCGCTCATAGCCTACGCCCACCTTAGCCGCATCCCTGAGGTTGGCCCACAACCGAGCATATCCGGTGTCCCGGGTGTCAAGGCCCTCGTCTCTGTAGTCCTTTCGGGTCCAGGCGACTTCCCCTTCGATACATGGGGTGAGGGTGGCGTCCAGGGCCAGGGTAAAACCATCGGCTGCAAAGGATTCGCGACTGTACCCAGGGCGCTCGATCCAGTGATGCCCCATCACGCGCATATTGAAGCGGCAATCCACCGGCACCTCCAGGACCAGATCCAGCCGGTGTCTCTCCATGGCCGACAGACGGTCCCTGCCGCTCTCGTTCCACATGGAATAGCGCGGTGTCAGGGAAGGGCTTCGCTGTATCTCCAGCCTGTTCAGGGCTTGACGGGCCAGTTCGTGCCGGGGGTCCATCTCCAGTAGCTCCCGGTAGGTTCGCGCCTCCCGGTCGCACAGACCCAGGACGCACTGCACCCGGGCGTGGTCCATAAGAGCCTCCAGGTTGCCGGGATCAAAGCGGGTCAGCTCCTCGTAGGCCTGCAGCGCACGGGAGAATCTCAGATCCCATGCCAGGTGCTTGGCCTGTTTTTCCAGGGACACCCCCTTTTGAATATTGTAGGCCGGCAGGAGGCGAATCAGTTCCTGCGCAATCCGCTTTCGCGTCCGGGAGTGAAGGTCGGCCTTCAGGGTCTCGAAGGCTTTTGAAAAGGCCTCATACCCTTGGTACACGGATCCTTTTTTCGCGCCCTCCGCCAGAATGGACGCCTCCTCGCGAAGTGGTTCGTTCTCCGATTCCGCCGCCGTCAAGGCGACGGCCGAAGCCAGGCGTTGATCCACGGGCGGCACCAGCAGCTGCTCGTAAATTCCCAGGGCCTCATCCATCCTTTTACCCCATGCAGCGGCGCGGGCCTTTTCCCTTAAGGGCACTGGATCGGAAGGGGAGATTGCTTGGATGCGATCATAGAGCGCGAGAGATTCTTCATACCTTTGGGCCCAGGCAAGGGTCCTGGCGCGGCCGATCAGGATTTTCCGGTTTTTCGAAAAGGTCGAGGCCGAATCTTCGAAAGCACGCAGGGCCTGCTCATACTGGTGATCCACGGCAAGGATCTCTGCCAGGCCGATCTGCGAGGGGAAATAATCCGGGTCCTGCTCGAGAGAGGCCTCGTAACACCGGATGGCAGCCTTGTTGCTCCCCTGGGATGCGTAGAGTTCGGCCCATTTTCCCAGTGTGGCGGGTGGTTCAGCCTGCTCCTCCAGGAGGGTTTCCATAAAGGCCTCGGTTTCCCTCTTCTCGGGGCCGGCACAATAAAACCGGGCCTCTACACTTTCCGGATCCAGGTCGCGGGCCTGTTCGAAAAAGGCCCCGGCTTCCTGCGGATCCCCCTGTTCCAGGCGCACCTTTCCCATGCCCAGCAAGGCCGGTACCAGGTGGGAGGAATGCGCCCGAAGCCTCGAGTAGACTTCAAATGCCTCCTCGCGTTGGTTGCGAAGAAGTGCGATCTCAGCCTTCAAGAGTAGGCCCTCCGGGTCCCGTTGCCTGATCTCGAGCAAACGCTCCGTGTATTGTCCGGCCTCATCCAGTTGCCATTGCAGGCGTTTCACCCGGGCCAGGCCCAGGAGGGCGGCCTCGTTCTTCGGGGATTCAAGGATCAGCCTTCGGTAAATTTCCTCTGCCTCTTCATATCTCTCGCAGCTCCTGAGAAGGGAGGCAAGCTTCAACCACACCAGGTCGTCCTGAGGACTGCGCCGCAGGTGCCCGCGATAAATCTCCTCCGCCTGGTAAAAATCCCCCCAGGTGTTCATTCGATCCGCAAACTGCAGAAGCACGTGTTCGGGCCTCCCCGCCTCCGCCAGGACACGGGCATAGAGGTCGCGGCACTTTTCCGCGTGACCCAGCATGGCCTCCACATCGGCCAGGGCCCGACGGGCCTCGGAATCGGTGATCCGGCGCTCGGGCGGGACAATGGTCTGCGTTGCGCCGTCGGGTGGATGCTTTTCACCCCCGGACCAAGCCGCGGTGGGCTGGTACAGGGACCACAAGAAGCAACACAGAAAGGCGACCGGCAAGGTCCTTGCCCCGAGGCATGGTCCGGAGAGAAAGCCGCCGTGCCCCGAGGCTCTACTCGAGGGTCTTCTCGAGTTCCCTGGCCGCCTTCTCGGGCCTGCCCGCCCAGACAAGAACAAAGGCATACCTTCTCCTCACTTGAATATCATCGGGCCTCATCTCCAGGATTGTTTCGTAGGCCTTCAGAGACTCATCGTACTTTCCGGCCCAGCTCAACATGTCCGCCAGTTTCAATCGCACCGCCGTATCATCCGGGTGTTCCCGGAGGTAGCCCCTGAAGATCGCTTCGGCCTTTTCGTACTCCTTGTTGGCCACATAGATGTTGGCCATGAGGAGCCGTTCCTCTTCCTTTACCTCTTTTGGAGCAATCTTCTCCAGGATTTCCAGAGCCTTGTCTTTCTCCCCTTTCCAGTAAAACACATTGGCCAGTTCCACCCGGGCATCGATGAGCTCAGGCTTCTCCTGAAGGAGCCTCTGGTATTCCCGGACCGACGCGTCGTATTTCTCGGCATAGCTGAGCAACCGGGCGAGTTCCCAGCGGGCCAGCCAGTCCGGAATCTCCTCATCCGGCTCCGGCGGGACAAAGGGCTTTTGCCCCGCTTCCGGCGGCCCGGCCTGCGTCATGGTCTCAGGAGCGAAAAACGGCTCTTTGGTTTGTTCCGGAGCTGCAGCGGCGTTTTCCGGAAGCACCACCCAGGTCCAAAGGGCGGTGACCATCAAAAACAGATATCCCAAAACCTTCATTTTTCCTCCCCCAGTGCCTTCCTGTATTCATGAATCGCTTGTTCGAGCCGGCCGGTCCAGAACAGGAGCCTTGCCAGACGCACACGGACGGAATCGTCGTCCGGGGTCTGTTGAAGAACCACCTGATAAAGGGCGGCCGCTTCCTCAAACCGGCCCAGACCTTCATAGATCGAGGCCAGTTCCCTCATAGACCCAAGCCGGTCTTCGCCTCGGGCCAGCATTCTTTCAAAAACGGCCCGGGCCTTGGGCTCATTCCCGGTCGCCGAATAACAGCTCCCCAGGTGTCTCAGGAGGTCGGGAGCCTCAAAGCCTTTTCTCAGCAGTTCCTCATAGTAGGGAATGGCCTCTGAGTACGCTCCATTGGAAAAACGGCTCTCCGCCTTTCGATAGATCACCCACTCCTGATTGAAATAGAGGTAGGCCATGGTCGTCACTGCGGCCACGGTAAGAAGAAACAAAATGAAACCGAGTCGTTTCATAGAAGAAAGAATAAATTATTTTCGTGATGGCCTAGGTTACGGCGTATCACCTCTTCCATTGCGCAAACGATTGAGAAAAGTTATACTATGCCTTGAATCAAAAAAGAAACTCGAAAAACTTGATGCCGGTATTGACATCCCACCGGGCTGTGGAAGATATGCCATCTGCATCAAGGAAGGTTGAACGTTGAGAATAGAAGATGAAACCGGACGGGTCATGGGGACCACAAAATCAGTCAGGGGAGTATGTTATGGATATCACGTTTGAAGTTGGAGAACGATATCAAAATCGCAACGGCGAGTACGACGTAATCGAGCTGGATGGATCGCGAATGGTGATTCAGTATTTGGAAACCGGAGAGCGGTTTGATGCGGACAGAGAAATCCAGGAACGAATCTGGTGCAACATATGCAATGAGGAACGGGCTGAACAGGAAAAAAACACCCGAAAAGCCGGAAAGGGCAAAAAGAACCAGGGCTCGGGTAGGGGCGCATCCAAGGGGTCGGGTTTTCAGGGCCTTGTGGAAGCCGATTTTCAGGAGGGCACTAAAGGGACATCCTGGCGCAATCGGGGCAGTCTGGGCGGCCTGCTGGCCCGCCACCTGACGGATCGCGGCTCTGTGTTCTATGAATCCTATGCCGTCCCCAGGCAGCCCATGGTGCACATCGCCCGCCCCGATCACTACGGGCATGAGGCCGGACAGCGGGAGGTGAAGTTTTTCCTGAAGCTGGATTCAACACAAGCCACATATGGGTTGCACGTTGAAAGGGGAAGTGATTCTGCGGGCGACTCGCAGGCCTGGCCTCGTCTTTTGAGGAACCTCAGGGGCAATGCCGGGCTGCGCGGCCAGGTCGAAGATTTCATGAATCGCCTCGGCCTTCAGTGGTATTGGTGTGTGTGGGAAGACGAATCGCTACTGGCCAAGGTGTTTTGGGAAGAAGGCGGCTGGTCGTGGGACGCGCTGAAGGGAGCGGACAGGGAAGCGCTTTCCTGGGAGGAGTTTCTCGACCGGCTGGAGGGTCTGGATGAGAAAAAGGGGTGCGGACTGCATCTGTACGGGAGCATGGCCAAGGAAGAGGCCTTGAATCTGGGCCTCCAGGTGGTCGATTCCATTACGGACGACCTTGTGGCCCTGGCTCCACTCTATTCAGCGGCCGTTGAAGAAAATATGTAAAAAGGTCCTTCCTCAGGCGAAACATATCGCGAATGAGGGCCCGGCAGATTCCCTGATTCTGCCGGGCCCTGCTTTGCGGGGTCGCTCGGTTCAGGTCGTAAAGAGTCAAAATTTCGCGCCAAGGGGCAAAGACCGCAAAGTGAACTGATTGATATCAAAAGGTCTTTTCTTGGAGAAACGGATTTTGGGCACTGCTGAGTTTCCAATTCAGAAAGGAGGATTTTTTGTCAAGATCAAGGAGATCAAGAGGTGACGCGGAGGCGTACTGTCGTACGCCGCACAAGGAACCTCGCTGATCGACGATGAGATTGGCGAAAAAGACCCTTTCCGGATGGAAACTAGCGAATGGGAGCGGAGATGTCACAAGGAGGGGTTATGCCGGAAGCCGGCAATGCGAGCAAGCGGTTTCACGATTTGACCTGGAAGGACCTGGAGCGGTGGGCCGGATCGCGCATTTTCAATCGTGGCCGGACCTGCCACCGGGAGGGACGGGTGCAGGACCTGGCCGTGCCCCCGGACGGAAGCCTGGTGGCGAGCGTAAAGGGATCCAGCACCTATGCCACCCGGGTGTGGTGTGACGAGGACGCTTTGCTCTATGCATGTACCTGCTCCTATGACGGCGTGTGCAAGCACGCGGTGGCTGTGGTGCTGGGCTATCTGGGTACCGTGTGGGAAGGAGAAGAGGTGCCTGCTGCGTCTGGGGACGACGAGCGAATCGCCGTTCTGAAGACCGGTGATCCGGAAGAGGCGGGCGCTGTCGAGGGTTCTTCGGCCATGTCGAGCCAGGACGTCCTGAAAGAGGTGGGCGCGTTTCTGGAAGGATGGAGCCCTCAACGACTCCGGGAGTTCATTCTGGACCTGGCGGCGCGCGATTCGGGGATTCTCCACCGGCTGACGGACAGATCTGCCTTGTCTTCCGGCCGCGAAGTGTCTCTCGTGGAGGGGATCCGCCGGGACCTGAAGGTGATTGCCGAGGGGCCGAGCTGGGACCCGTGGAAAGAGGACGATTGCTCCGAGGCTGTGGAGCGGCTGGAGGAGCGCCTCGCTGTGCTGCTGGAGCACGGTCGCGCAGACGAGGTCGTGGAGCTGGGAATAGAGATCCTTCGGGCGGCAAACCGGTTCGAGGAGGCCGGCCGCCACGAATGGCAGGCCGAGGAGGCGCTCACCGGCAGCATGAAACGGGTGTTCGAGGCTTTGCTCAAGGGGACGCTGCCGCCGGCCGGGCGTCTGGTGCTGGCCGTGGACCTGGACATGGAGGACGCGTACGGCCTTTGTGCGGGCGGGCTTGAGGCGTTCTGGTCGAAGCAGCACACCCGGGAGGCCTGGTCCGGGGCGGCGGACGTCCTGCTCTCGCGCCTGTCAGGAGAGAAGGCCGAAGGTACAAGGCTTGATCAAGCACGTGGCAGGCGAAGCGATCTGGTGGACTGGACGATTAGGGCGCTGGAAAAGGCCGGCCGTTCCGAGGAGATCATTCCTCTGTGCGAGCAGGAGGCGGCCGTGGAGGGTAGCTACCCCCGCCTGGTGGAGCGGCTGATCGGACTGAAACGCTGGAAGGAGGCGGAGTCCTGGGCGTGGCGGGGCATAGAGGAAGCGCAAGGCGGCCGTCCGGGCAAGGCCTCGGATTTGAGGCGGCTCCTGCGGAGGATGCACGAGGAGCTGGGGAACTGGGAGAAGGCGGCCTCCTTGCGGGCCGAAGATTTCTTTCGGGATCCTTCCAAGCGCACCTACGCAGCGCTCGAGCACGCCGCTCAACAGGCAGGGGTTTGGCCGCCGGTTCGGGAGGCTGTTCTGGGCTTTCTGGAAACGGGTGTGCTCCCCTGGGGGAAAAAGGCCTGGCCTCTGGAAAAGACGCGGGTGCCGGTGCTGGAAAGGGCACAGCAGCAGGAATTTCCCGCGCTTTTGATCCTCCTGGACGTGGCTATGTGGGAGGACCGGCCTGCAGACGCCCTTGCGCTTTACGATCGCATTCGGGGGAGTTTCAGCCAGCCCTATGCGCATTCCGACAGCCTGGCCACTGCCGTGGCCGGGACGTTCCCGGAGCGGGCGGTGGAGATCTGGCAGCGATCGGCCGAGGCCATGATCGCCCGGACCAAACCGGCCGCCTATGCAGAGGCCATGACTCCCCTGAAAAAGATACGCGATCTGCTCGGCGAGACCGGCAAGGAGCAGGTGTGGAACGACTATCTGGCGGGGATCCGTAAGCGACACCGAAGGAAGCGTCGCCTCATGGAGATGCTGGACAACCTCGAAGGGAAACCTGTGGCGGCCTCCGGCTCGAAGTCGTAGCGTTATTGCAGACAGCCTGCGATTTGAAGCTGCAGGTCCTGAAAACCGGACCTTTGATCCATACCCAAAACAAATGTTTCCCGCAGGCCTCCCCGATTCACGATCCAGCCCACACATCAGATCGGGGGTGGTGGAGATATGAATCAGCACCGTGCAGAAGGCCTTCACCCTGCAGCACAGGCGTCACTCCTTCGCAAGCTGGATCAGCATCAGCAGCGGCGGGACGGCGGCATCCCCGTGCTTTCCGTGCTGGTCGGCCCCCAGGCCGCGGCCCTGGCCTTGTGGCGCGAGTGGGCCCTGACAGCCGGCAAAACGCCCCTGCTGATTCCATCAACGGATCGGCACCCTGTTCAGCGGGCGGCCGGGGAATGGGCTTCGCAGCCGTGGATCCTGGACCGGTTGATCGAACACACGGTTCCGGGCCTTGCCATGCACGCACACCAGGTTCGGAATATTCTGTCCGCCGAGCCGTGCCGGGAGCGCTCACGCTTGGTGCATCGACTGCTCTCCGTGTCCCCGTCCGAGGATGTGGAAACACTTTGTCGATACCTTCTTGTGGAGTCGTGGGCGGAAACGGGGTCATGGGACAAGGGGACGGCGGGCACGCTGATTCGGGGCCTGTCCTGTGTGGAAGGGCCGCGTGCTCCGGGGCTGTTGTTTCATTCGTTCCCGGCGGACGAAACCACGGCGAGGGAATTGGCGGACGTGGTGGAGCTGTGTCCTCGGGTGCCGGTGGGCTGGGCAGTGCCTGCGCCGGAGTATGCCGTGTGCATGGACCGGATGCCTCCCTCTCGTGCCGGGACCATGTGCCGGGAGGGGGTCATCGGCTTGCAAGGCCCTTCGGCCGGCTCTCTCCCGAAGGAGCCGAAGCACACGCTTCGGCGGCTGACCGGAAATGAGCCCTCCGAGGCGCTGCTCGAGCGGTATATGGACGCCCTCGCCGCCGGAGAAAAGTCGCGGGAAGGTGAGGCGCCCGCTGAGGAGGCCCGAAGCGCAGCCGAGGCGTTCCTGTATGATTTGCTCGAGAGCCTGCCTGAGACCACAGGCCTCTTTGAGCTCAACGCCCGGCTGGCGGCGGACTGGGGTCCCCATGGAACGGTCGAGGTGGACCTGCTCTGCCGAACCCGGCGGCTGGCCTTGGAGATCGACGGTTATTATCACTTCTGCAGCCCGGACAGGTTCCGAAGGGATCGCCGGAAGGATGTTCTTCTGCAGCAGCAGGGATTTCTGGTGCTGCGGTTTCTGGCCGAGGATGTCGTGGCCGGGCTGGAGACGATCCTCGATACGGTTTTGAACTCCCTTAAGTGGTGTGAGAACAGGGACCGACCAGGAGGAATGCGACATGAATGACCAGGACAATCTGATCCCCCTGTCATCGCTGGTGCTGGCCCGTTTGCTTTCCCGCGGCTCCAAGGGGGAGACACCCGCGGGCATCCGCAAGGTCCTGCAGCCGCTGGCCTGGAGGGCCGGGGGCAAGGCGGAGCTGCTCAGAGACGTCAAAGAGCAGGTGGATCGGCTCCAGGAAGAGGGCCTGTTGGAGCGGCTTTCGTCCAAAGGGAACACCTGTGCCTTGACCGCGGCCGGCCGGGAGAAGGCCTGCGCGTTTCTCGGCCTGGTCAAAATACCGCCTCGGATTACGTGGAACACGGTCCGGGACACCTATCTGGCGTCCAAGGCCCTGGGCATCGATCCGTCTTATCTCAAGAAGCGGGGTCTGGACGGAGTGCGGGCCGTGGTGCTGGCGCGGGAGCTGGATCTTCCGTGGCGGCCGTCCTCGACCCTGACTTCCGTGCTGGATGCGTATCTGGCCCGGGCATTCGAGCTGCGCAGCCGACCTCAGCACGCCCTGCGCCCTGCACTGGTGGCGCGGGCGGTGACCTTGGAGGCGGAGCCCGGCCCGGAGCGGCCGCAGACCTTTGATCCAGCCCGTTTCGCCCGGGAGGTGCTAGTGGCGGCGGAGCAATGCAGGACAGGATGGTTCGGGGATGGAAAGGTCTTCATCTCCCATGTGTGGCCCGTGTATGCAGAGCGCTTCGGCGGCGGGATTCGGGATTTGGAAGAGTTCAAACGTCTCCTGGTCGATGCCCACCGCGCTGACCTGTTGACGCTTTCCGGGGCGGACCTGGTGGAGGCCATGGACCCCGGGGATGTGTCCGCCTCCGAGACCCTCTACCTCAACGCCGCCTTTCACTTTGTCCGCTGCAGGAGGAAGGCATAGATGGACAAGGGAACGCAGACCAGCCGGGACCCCCGATTGAAGGTCTACTGCGATCCGGGCGGGCCGGAGGTCTTCCATGCGGTGGCGCACCGGCAGGACATATGGCGGGAGGACCCCTTTGATGTGGAGCACATCCACGGGCATGCACGGGAGACCTTCCAGCGGCTGGTGGACCGGGCCCTGTCGTCGGAGCAGCCCCAGGCCGGACGCATCCTGCTCCTCAAGGGCGAGGCCGGATCCGGAAAGACTCACCTCATGCGGGCCTTTCGCAGCCACCTGCACCGTCAGGGCGGCGGGTACTTCGGCTACATGCAGATGAGTACCATGACGGACAACTACAACCGGTACATGCTCCGTAACCTCCTCGATTCCCTGGACAAGCCCTACTGGAACAGTGCCGGGCCCCTGACCGGGCTGATGCGGCTCTCCAACGCCCTGGTGGAAAGCCCCCAGTTCAGGCGGCTGGCGGAGAAGTTTGCCAAAGGCCGCAGGCTCGTGCCCAGGCTGCGGGAAGGAGGCCTGGACACGAACCGGCTGAACCAGTTCGTTCAGCTCATTGCCGAGCTGCTGGTGCGCGACCCTTCCCTGGAGAAGGTGGACATCGACGTCCTGTCGGCCCTGCTGTACCTCCAGCCCGGGGACCCGGTGCTGAAGAACTATGCGCTCAAGTTTCTCAACGCCCAGGAACTGTCACCGGCCCAGAAGGCGCGTCTCGGCGGGATGACTTCCCGGACCGGTGAGGAGGCCCCCCTGGAGCTGCTGGAGCAGCTGGCACGGGTGATGTGGGCCACCCACGGGAACATCGTCGTGCTCTGCCTGGACCAGCTCGAGGACATCTACAACATGGACCGGGCCGAGGTACGCTTCCGCCGGGCGATGAGCGCGGTGACCTCGTTCATCGGCAGGGTGCCCTCCTCCATCGTGGTGGTTTCCTGCCTGGGCGAGTTTTACACCCAGCTGCGCGGGGCCCTGGCCAGACCGATACGTGACCGCCTGGAGAGTGCGCCGGAACCCATCGAGCTAGAGGAGACTCGAAGCTCGAGGGAGGTGCGCGACATGGTGGAGCTGCGTCTGAGGCACTACTTCGAGGCCTTTGACGTGGAGGTGAACGAAAAGGAGCCGTTCTACCCGTTCAGTCCGGCCGACATGGAAAGCCTGACCTCCCTTCGCACCCGTGATGTGCTCGATTGCTGCCGGCTCCATCGGGAGAGGGCGGTGCAGGCGCAGCAGCTTCCTGATCCGGCGTTCGAGGCCCGGCCCACTCCGCAGCCCCCGCCGGCGCGGGTGCAGGCGCTTCAGCAGGCGTGGAACGACCATGTTCGGAACGGGAACTTCGACACGCCGGACGAAGACACCACCCAGGCGGCGCTTCTGGCCCAAGCTCTGGAGCTGAGCGGCCCTGAGCTGGAGCCGGCTTCCAGGGTGCGCACGGAGTGCCGCGGCATCCGTATCGACGCGACGCACGGCTCGACGCGGTTGTGGATCGGGATTTGCAACCGCTCGGCCAAAGGCGGAGCACTGGCCCGCCAGCTCGAGGAGGCGGCGGATAGCGCCGGCGAGCGCCGGCTGGTACTGGTCCGCACTACTGACTGGCCCAGCAACCCCCGCACCAAGATCTGCCGGTATCTGGGCCGGCTGCTGGCCAAAGGAGCCCGGCGGACCGTGATAGAAGAGTCCGACTGGCGCGTCATGATGGCCTATCCCGAATTTGCCGAACAATACGGCCGGAGCCCCGGATTCGAGGCTTGGCGGCGGACCGACCGGCCGCTCACCAGCCTGCCCGGGCTTCGCGCTATCCTCGATCTCCCGGAGCGTACCATCACGAGGACGGAAGCAAAGACTCGGCCGTCCGGAGCGCCGGCACCCCCTCAGGCCGCCCCGGGCGCTCCGGTGGAAACAAAAGGCAAGGAAGCCTCTGCGAGTCCGTCTTCGGACTCACTGATCCTCGGTTACACGGAAGGACTCGCCTCCGGGCGTGTGGAGCTCCATTCCGGGGAGCTGACCAGGCATGCGGCCTTTCTCGGAGGCACGGGAAGCGGTAAATCCACTCTGGCCATGGTGCTGGTGGAACAGCTCCTGCTGTCCGGTGTTCCCGCCATGCTGATCGATCGCAAGGGAGATCTGTGCAGCTATGCGGACCCGGATTTCCTGCGGCAGCCGGCACCTACCGAGGCGGCGGAGGCCCGCCGAAAGCAGCTTCAGGAATGCGTGGACGTGGTTTTGTATACGCCTGGCGACCCCCGGGGACGCGGTCTGTCCATCACCCTGGTCCCGGAGGATGTGTCTGATCTGCCCTTTGTCGAGCGTGAGCGGATTATCGGCTATGCCGCCACCGCCCTGTGCCGGATGATGGGGTACAATCTTAGAACCGCGAGGCCCAAATCCCTGCACGCGATTCTCAAATGCGCCATCGGCGTGCTCTGTCAGCTGGTGCCGGCTGAGAAGGTCACCCTGGACGGGCTTGTGAAGATGCTCGACGAGCAGGATCCGGCCCTGCTCAGTGCGGTGGGAAAGCTCGACGTGAAGCTGTTTGACAAGCTGGTGAACGACCTGGAAACCCTTCGGCTGGGAAAGGGGCGGCTGCTGGCCTCAGGCGCCGAACGGCTGAACATGGAGGGACTTTTGGGGCAGGGGGCACACCACCGCCCGGGACGGACGCGGCTGTCCATCATCAGCACCAAGTTTCTGGGGGAGGAACAGGACGTGCTGTTCTGGATCGCCCAATTCCTGGTCGAGCTGGGCAGGTGGACCAGCCGCCATCCCCAAGAGGCGCTTCAGGCCGTGGTCCTGTTCGACGAGGCCGACCTCTATCTTCCGGCCGGCAGAATTCCGGCCACCAAGGAACCCATGGAGCACCTGCTCAAGCGGGCCCGCTCCGCCGGTCTGGGTATTCTGCTGGCCTCCCAGAACCCGGGGGACTTTGACTACCGGTGCCGCGACAACATTCGCACCTGGTTTCTGGGGCTCATCAAGGAAGAGCGGTCGCTGCGCAAGATGCGGCCCATGCTAAAGGAACTCCGCGAGGACGTCGCCGCCCGGCTTCCGGGCCAGTCCATCGGCCGGTTTCATGTGGTACGGGAGGGCCGGATAGAGCGGATGCGGGCGGAGCGTTCCGCAGTGGACCTGCGCCAGCTCCCCGAAGAACGCATTCTGTCACTGGCGGCAGGGCAGGGAGACGCCGGTAGAAGATAAGTATAACGGGAGCGGAGGGTCTTATTTTTCCTGACCTTGCCCCGCGTTCCGGATTTGCTTCAGGGCGTGGTTGAAACGTTCCAGGAAGGCCATGGAGGCCGGGTCGTCCTTTCTCACCATGAGGCACAACCCCTGGATTGAATGCGGTTTGTCCAGGACTCCGAAGTGTTCCCGTTCCTCGGGAAAGTGCCGTCGAATAAGGTCCCACCCCACCCACTCATTGACGGGAAACAGATCGGCGGAATCAGCATGAAGAGCGTGCTCCACGTCATCAACGGCCCGTTCGAGAGGAAGGAATTCCTTCTCGAGGAGGATGTGGTGCTGGTGGGGCGGGGACCGGACAACCACATCCGCCTCGATGAGCCATCGGTGTCCCGGGTCCACCTGAAAATCCTGAGGCGGGGTGAGTCCTTCTTCCTGGTGGACTTGAACAGCCGCAACAGGACCCGGATCAACGGAAAGCTCCTGGAACCGAACATTGAGATCCCCGTGCGCACGGGCCTGCACATCTCTCTTGGCGACATCCTGGTTACTATAGGCCGGCTCTACGAGGAAGAGGGCCTGATCGCCCGGTACACGATCGACCTTGCAGACCGAAACGAGAACGCTGAGCCGTTTCTTTTCCTCAAGGACAGCCGCATCACCACTAGGGAGATGCTGGAGAGGGTGTACGAAATCTCGATTCTGCTGATGCAGTGCTCAGGTCTTCCGCAGCTGCTGGATCGAATCGCCGGGTTTATTGTTTCCTCCTTCCAATCCATTGACACCATGGCCCTTGTCCTCATCGACGAGGAGAGCGGAGAGCCGAAGGAACTCCTGTTCCGTTCGAGGTTTTCTCGAGAGGACTCGCGCTCGGAGTACAGCCTTGCGGTGGTCCACCGGACCATAGAGGACGTCAAGGCCGTCATCATGGTGGCCGGAAACCGGGGAAAGGAAGAGAATCTCTTGGAGGACGCCGGGTTCAAGGGAATCAACTCCGCGATGTGCGTGCCTCTGGTTGGAAAGCAGCTGACCATGGGGGCTTTGTACGTCCACTCGGCGGCGGAATTGTTTGAATTCCGAAGGCGGGATCTCTATCTGCTGACCGCACTGAGCCGGGCCGCGGCGGCGGCCCTTGAAAACGCCTTGCTCATTGAGAAGAGCCGGGCCGTGGAGGCCGCCCTTCAAAAGGCCTGTGGCGAGCTGGAGGTGCGGGTGGAGCAAGGCATCCGAAAGCTCTTTGCCGCCGACGAGCGTTTGAGGCGGGAGATTCGCGAGCGAAAGGATGCCGAGAATGCGCTTCGAAAGCGAACCCGGGAGCTCGACATGCGATACAAGCAGGTCTACTGCCTGTATGCCATATCCAGGCTCAAGAGCAGCCCCGGCGCCGGCTTGAAGGCCATCCTCAAAGGCATTGTGGCGCTCATTCCTCCGGCTTTGCAATATCCGGACATTGCCTGCGCCCGCCTCACCTACCAGGAGACCGTTTTTCAGTCGGCCGGTTTTCAGGAGACGGAGTGGGGCCTGAAGCAGCCTGTGAAGGTCAGTGGCACGGATGGGGGTGAGGTCGAGGTATTCTACACGAAAAAGAGCCCGGATGCGCACGAGGGCCCCTTTCTAGTGGAAGAGTGCACCTTTCTCAGGGTCATGGCCGAGCGGGTGGGAGAGATTATTGAGCTGAAACAGGCTGAGAAGGATCTGGACGAGGCCCGGGAAAGAGAGATGGAGATCGGGTCCAGGATTCAGGAGACCCTGCTTCTGGGCGCCCCCCCTGAAAACCTCAGCGGTATTCGAGTCGCCTCCATGACCGTGGCTTCCGAGCGCATCGACGGGGATTTTTATGAGTTTATCACACTCTCTGAACGACTCCTCGACATCATCGTAGGTGATGTCATGGGCAAGGGGGTTCCAGCCGCACTCCTCGGCGCCGGGACCAAGGGTCACTTTTTGAAGGCCCTGAACGCTATGCTGTCCCCTTCGTGTCTTGCCCCCTTGCCCGCGGACATCGTCCAGCATGTCCACAACCGGATGGTCCTAGAGCTCATCGATCTGGACGCCTTCGTAACCCTTACATATGCGCGGTTCGATCTCGACGGAAACAGACTGGAGTTCGTAGACTGCGGGCACCCGCGTATTCTTCACGTGCGCGCTGCAGACAAGGAGACGGCCGTGCTGGAAGGCCACAACGTTCCCCTTGGCTTCCGGGTGAATGAGACGTACAAACAGGTTTCGGTTCCCTTTGAAAAGGGTGATCTATTTTTTTTCTACTCGGACGGTGTTACAGAGGCTCGTGACGCTCAGGGTCGGCTCTTCGGCCGAAAGCGACTGTCCCGATGCATTCAGGAGGCCGCCCACCTCTCCGCGAAGCGGATCATCGATCGGGTCAGGAACGCGGTGATGACATTCTCCGACACCCGCTCCTTTTCCGATGACCTGACCTGCGTGGCTGTGAAGATCGGTGACGAGCGCGGAGAGGAACCGCTTTCTCGAAAGGAGCTGGAGCTGGCAAGCCGCCTGGATGAACTGGAAGGGCTACGGCTCTTCGTGCGGCGGGCCTGCACCGCCGGCGGGCTGGAGGCCACTGACGAGGACACACAGTGGCAAATCGGCACCGCAATGAACGAGGCCTTTTCCAACATCGTAAAGCACGCGTACGGGGGGGATCCCGAGGGTCGTATTCAGGTGAAGGTGGAGGTCTTCCCGGACGATTGGGTGTTTACTCTTTGCCACCGGGGAAAGCCGTTTTCAGGCGTTGACCGGCCTGCGTCGCCCCCCCCGGACCTCGCCCGGGATCACGGGTTCGGGCTCATCATCATGGACAACTATATGGACCGGGTTACCTACTCGAGCGCCGCAGACGGGTCCCACTCGGTTCGGCTCGTGAAGAATCGATGGAGGTGAGGTAAATGGAATTACGCTTGGAAACCGCCGGGGAGGTGCCTGTGGTGATAATTCTCGAGAAGACCCTCGATGCGGGAAACAGCCGGGAGTTCAAGAATCGCATAGGACCGATTCTGGAGGCCCATAAGCAGGTGGTGCTGGAGATGTCCCGATTGACCTTCGTGGACAGCTCAGGGTGCGGCGCCCTTTTGTCCTGCCTGCGAAAGGTGAAGTCGGACAACGGGGACTTGCTTCTGTGCAGCCTTTCCAGTCAGGTTCGTGATCTTTTCAATGTGATTCGAATGGACCAGCTCTTCCGGATCTTCGATACCCGAGACCAGGCAGTGGAGGCCTTCTCCGTACCGGATTGATCACTCACATGGATGAGGACGACACCCGGCAGGTTCACCCGCCGGGCGTCGTCCTCCGGAAAGGCCCCGAAAGAAGGCTACTGATAGATGTCGACGAGCTGTGTCTTGGTTACCTGGAGGCGCTTGTCAATGATGTTTGCGATCCTGCGCATGATCAGAAATCCCATCTCATAGTCCTGAACAAAGAGCTTTTCCATCTCCGCCCCTTTCCAGGCAAAGAGCTTCACATCGTTGACGGCCTTGGCATAACCCAGGTATTTGCGGTGCTCCGTGTCAAGGAGGGAGGAGAATCCAAAGGTCATGCCGCAGGTGATCTTGGTGACCAGGATTCGCTTGGACGGGTTTTTTTCGGTTTCCAGGCCGACATCCCCTTCGATGATCGAGTACAGGCGTTCCGCGTACTCTCCTTCGTGGAAGATGTCCTCTCCCGCCTTAAAATCCACCACAGAGGTGATCGGCTCGAGCTTGTGGAGCATCTCGTCGGTGAGGTAGCTGAGCATGCGAATGCTTCTGAGCTGGCTGATCTCGATCATGGATCCCTCCTTTCCTCGGGCGTGCCGGACCGCCCCTGAGGGGAGCCGCGAACCGGCCGGAGGAAGCCGAGTTCCGATCGGCCCCGTTATGATGCGTGATTCTGAAACGCTCCATTCCGCCCAGGATAGCAAATCATCCCCGGCCTTGTACAACAATATCCGGCGGAGGACTTCGGACCTCCTTGATCAGGTCTGATCGATCATGTCGAGGATCTGGGTATTGTCGAAACCCGCCAACCGAATCGCTCCGGATCGGCAGGAGGCCGTGCACAGACCGCAGCCCTTGCACAGGGTGGCCTGGACCTGCATCTTTCCGGTTTTCTCGTCCTTGGCTGGTGCGGAGTAAGGGCAGATCGAAGCACAGACGCCGCACATGCTGCACAGGTCGGAATCAACCGAGGCCACGGTTCCACTCACAGGGATTCGTTCCGCCGCGAGGAGCGTGGATGCGCGTGCCGCCGCGGCCTGGGCCTGTACGATACTCTCATCCATCGGCTTGGGCCCGTGGGCCAGCCCGCATACAAAGATGCCCTCGGTGGAGAAATCCACGGGGCGAAGCTTGACGTGGGCCTCGGCAAAGAAGCCGTCGTCGTTTTGGGAGATCTTATAGAGCTGTGCGAGCTTTGTCTGGTTTTGCGGCACCATGGCGGAGGCCAGCACCAGCAGATCGGGCCGAACCACCATCCGCCGGTTCAAGCCGGTGTCCGTAAAGGCCGCCTGCAGGCGCCCGGCCTCCATGTTCACATGGAATCCCTCCTCGCTGCGGTAACGCACGAAGACGATCCCAGCCTCCCTGGCCTTCCGGTACAAGTCTTCCCGCAGGCCGTAAGGCCGCATGTCCCGGTACACGATGAGTATTCTCGCGGAAGGGTTGACTGCCTTGAGGGCCAGGGCGTTCTTGATGGACTGGGTACAGCAGACCTTGGAGCAGTAAGGGCGCTCCGGAATACGGGATCCTACGCACTGCAGAAACACCACCGTTCGGTTTTCCTCGAGAGAGCGGTCTTCCAGGATCAGCCTGCGCTCCAGCTCCAGGCCCGTTAGGATGCCCGGGTGCTCACCGTAGAGGTGCTCTCTGGGTGCATACTCGAGGGCGCCTGTGGCGATGACGGTAACGCCGTGCTCGAGCATTCGGCTCTCCCGGCCCTGGCGGATCATGGTCCGAAAATGGCCGACGAACCCGTCCACCTCCTCGACCTCGGCCCCCAGAAACACCTGGATCCCCGGATGGCGTTCCACGTCTTCGATCAGCCCGGCGACATAGGAGGGAATGGGTTCGCCTTTCCACGTCTTGTGAAGGGACAGGCCGTGTCCTCCCAGCCGGCGGCTTCGTTCCACGATATGGGTGGGGTAGCCCTGGTTGGCAAGGTGCCTGGCCGCCTCCATGCCTGCGATGCCGCCTCCGATCACGAGGGCGACCGGAATGATCTCCAGGACAGGTTCTTTCAAAGGCCTGAGCGTGCGGGCCTTGGCCACGGACATGGCGACCAGGTCCTTGGCCTTTTGGGTGGCTCCCTCCGGGTCCTCCCGGTGGACCCAGGAGCACTGGTTCCGAATGTTGGCCATTTCGAACAGGTATTTGCTGAGCCCTGCGCTGGTGAGGGTCTCCTGGAACAGGGGCTCATGTGTTTTGGGAGTGCACGCCGCGACCACCACCCGGTTGAGGCCCTTTTCCCGAATCAGGTCGCTCATCTTGTCCTGGGTGTCCTGGGAGCAGCTGAACAGGTTCTGCTCCGCATAGGCGACGCCCGGCAGGGTCCGCGCGAACTCCACGACCCGGGGTACGTCCACTATTCCTGCGATGTTGGTTCCGCAACAGCACACGAACACGCCGATTCGCGGAGGTGTCCCTCGTATGTCCTGCTCCTCGGGCAGCTCGGGGGTTCGAGTGAGTCCCCAGCGGACGTCGGCCAGATCGCCGGCCACCTCGGCCACGGCGGCACTGGCATCCACCACGGAGGACGGAATGTCCTTGGGGGCCTGGTGGGCTCCGCTGACATATATGCCGCGCCTCGAGGTGCGGACCGGGCGATAGCTGCTGGTGCGCACAAAGCGGTAGGGATCGAGCTCCACGCCCAGGGTCCCGGCCAGCTCCACGCTTTTTGCGCTCGCCCCCAGGCCCACGGAAAGGACTACCATGTCAAAGTCCTCTTCCATGCGCTTTCCGGCTTCATTCACGTACCGAATGCGGTTTTTGCCGTTGGACTCGGCGACGTGGGAAATCCTGGCCTTGACAAAGCGTACCCCCTGCTCGGTTTTGGCACGCTCGTAGTAACGCTCGAAATCCTTGCCCGTTGTGCGGATGTCCATATAGAAGACAGCGGCGTCCAGATCGCCGCCGGAGTGCTCCTTGGCCAGAACGGCCTCTTTGACCGCGTATGTACAGCACACGCTCGAGCAGTAGCCCCTGCCCCCGAGGTTGGGTTCCCGCGAACCCACGCACTGGAGCCAGGCTATTTTTTGGGGTTCCTTCCCGTCCGACGGTCGAAGCAGATGCCCGCCGGTGGGTCCCGAGGCGGAGAGCATGCGCTCGAACTCAATGCTGGTGACCACATCGGGGTTGTTTTGATACCCGTAGGTGTCGTGCTCGGAGGGATCATAAGTCTCGGTTCCGTCCGCGAGAACGACGGCTCCGGCCGGCAGGGTACGTTCCTCGGGCTGATCCTCGTAGTTTATGGCCCCGGCCGGGCACACCTTGGCGCAGTTTCCACACTTTCCCCTGGTCAGCTTGATGCAGTGCTCCGGATCAATGGCATACTTAAGGGGCACGGCCTGGGGGTATTTCAGGTAGATTGCCTTTCTGGGAATCAGGCCTTCGTTGTACTCGTCCGGTATCTTTTTGGGGCATTTTTCCGTGCAGGCCCCGCAGGCGATACACTTGTCCACGTCCACGTAGCGGGGGTTTTGCACGACGCGGACCTCGAAGTTTCCCCGCTCACCGGAGATCTCCTTCACCTCGGTGAGTGTTAGCAGCTCGATGTTGATGTGCCGGCCGACCTCGACCAGTTTGGGCGAGATGATTCACATGGCACAGTCATTGGTGGGGAAGGTCTTGTCCAGCTGGGACATCATTCCGCCGATCGAGCTCGAGCGTTCCACGAGGTAGACAAAAAAGCCGGAATCCGCCAGGTCCAGCGCCGACTGCATTCCGGTGATGCCTCCTCCAACAACCACTACCGCGCCTGTTTCCTCGAATATCATGGCCATTGCTCCAGGTTGAACTCCCCGCCGCCCCCACGCTTCAGGTGGCCGGTCCGGGAAGATTTGGATCCATGCGATTGGACCTTCGATGCCTCCTACTGCGATTTGATCTCAGGGGGCTACAGGAGTTTCGACGAATTCGTAAAAACCGTCTCCTCTCGCAAAGACGCCAAGACGCTAAGAAAAAAACCTATCGATATCAATCAGTTCACTTTGCGTGTTGGCGCGAAAATTTGATTTTTTACGAGTCCATCAAGCTTCAGTTTCTCGTTTTCAATGCCCATGCTCACTCCCAGCAGCTGGGGATAGAGCAGGGGGATCACGGAATCAAGGCCTCCTCCGTTTTCCGCGGTTCGCTCGCCCTGGGCCCTTTCGAACTGAAGCTGGCAAAAAGGGCAGGCCGTGCACAGAAAGTCCGCGCCGGCCTCGGCGGCCTTGATCAGTTTGCTGCGGGTCAGGTCCAGGGAAAGTTCGTCGTTCACACCGAGCAGGGGTGCTCCGCAGCAGTCCAGCCTGGTGTCCCACTCCACGCTTTTTGCGCCGGTGATTTCGACGAGCCGGTCGAACATTTTAGGGGCCACAGGGTCGTCGAACGCGGTCACATGGCTGGGCCGCAAGGCATGGCAGCCGTTATGCGCCGCGATCTCGAGATCGGCGAAAGGATGAGTGATCCGCTCTTTCAAGGCCTCCGGACCGATGTCGTGAAAGAGGACGCTGAGCAGGTGCCGAATTCGAATCCCTGTGTCCAGGGGCAGGCCCTCGGCCCGGAGGATTCGCTCAACGTCCTTGCGGGCCGTCTCGTCGCGGCCGAGCATGTGCTGTGCCGCCTTGAGCGAACCGAAGCAGCAGCTGCAGAGAACCAGCATATCGTGCCCCATGCGGTTGGCCAGGGCCATGTTTCGCGCGGCGGAGAGAAGGAAGGCCTCCCGGTCCAGATTTCTCAAGGGATAGCCGCAGCACGTGAACTCACGGGAGTCGACGAGTTGCACTCCCAGCCTGTCCAGGACCGCTCGGGAAGCGCTTTCATAGGCCTGGACCCTCGCGGGGATGTTGCACCCTATAAACAATGCGTAGGATTTCATGTCTTGTCCTGTCTCACATTCAAGGCTTTGATGGAACGGCCCTGGTAACACCGGGAGGGGATAAGCGGCCTTTCCCCATTGCTTGTGGAAACATCGAGCGCGGCTCAAGCGCCTCGACGTGGTATGCCGCGGTTTTTCAGGGTGTAAAAAATGTCCGTGACTCGTACGCCCTGGGGGCAGTGTTCCTCGCATTGATAACAGGTTACGCAGTCCCAGAGCATTCGAGACCGGCAGGCTGCGTCCGGCAGGCCCAGACCCAGGCTGCACATGATCTGGTGGGGCATAAGGCCGAGTGTGTGCGCCGGGTCTTCGTAATTGCCCACCACGGGACAGACCGTTGTGCAGGTTCTGCACCCGAAGCAGCCGGTGAAGTGATCGGCGTTGAGGTCGGGGTCCGCGGCCGTCTCCGACGGTTCGGTCAAATCCAGGGGCTCGCTGTCGAGAGAAGACACTCCCCCGTCATCGGTGACCTCTCGCATGGCCCGTTGAATCGGGCCGGCGTAATCAATGATCTTGGCCAGGGTGTCTTTCTGCAGCCCTCGGAAGAAGGAAAAGGGCGAGAGCATGGCCGGCTCCGAGCCTTCCTGCTGCGCCAGGTCTTCCCTCACGCACAGCCACAGCTCCCTCAGGTTGATGCCTGAGGGGCACACCACGGTGCATCGATCGCAGTTGGAGCAGATGCAGGCACCCTGCCTGAGCGCCTCCCGCTGGGCGGGGTCAGGGAGGCCGTCCCGGCCCAACTTTCGCAGGTAAGCCATTCGCTCCGAGGGAAGGATGTAAGGGTTGCCGAAGGAGGAGGCCGCAGGGACCTGGGAGCACCGCAGGCTGCATGTTCCGCATTGGGTGCAAGCGTCCAGTTCTATGGCCTGTCTGGTGGCGATGTTTGCAGGATAGGAGCGTTTGCGGTCGGTTACCGCACTGACCACCAGGCCCACCGGGGTCGCGATGATGTGGAACATTTTGCTGAAGGGCAGGTAGGCGAGCCCCACAAAGCAGGCCAGGATGTGAATGTACCAGAGCACGTCCACTGCGTGGACCCGTTCCAGGAACATGGCTACGGGGGCCATGGCCCGGTTGACCCCGTAGCTCGCAAAGGCCCACTGAGAGGGGGCGTGGCAGAACGCGCAGCTCATCTCGTGGGCCAGGCCGCCCTCGGACAGGACATCCTCGGAAAAAGGCGGGGAGAGGCGCGGGGAGTGTAGGCCGAGCTCGTCCACCCAGTAGGCCTCGAGGGCCCGGACCTCGGCAGTGGCGTCCGGGTCGGCCCACTCCTCCACCATACGCATGAACTCGCCGTGCGAGAGCATCTTGGCACCTTCGAGAAAAAAGCCCGAGCCCAGGATAACCGCCAGAAGTACGATGGCGAAGACATCCGGTGCGCGGGTTCTCAGCCGGGGGACCTTCAAGACGAACCGCCGATAGACGGCCAGACCCAGGCCTGCGAGCACCAGGACGCCGAAGAGGTCTCTCAGGAAAAAGAAGGGGTTGATCGTAGAGTAGTAGGTATCGAACAGCTTCGCCGTGATGAGGCCGTCCAGGGCGTGCATCAGCAGAAGAAGCATGAAGCCGCCGAAGATGCTCATGTGCATGATCCAGCGCAGACCATCCTCCCTTAGAATCCTTCGTTGGAAGAGTCCGTCGAGGAGGAACACCTTAAAGGCGGTCCGAATGGATCGGCTGAAGAGGGTCCGGATGATGCCCTTGAATGCGGCGCGCACCCGTTCGGACGGAGAAATCGTTCGAGACGCCGGGCCGATTCTGCGGGTGAGCCATATGAACACCCTCCAGGCCGTTCCCAGCAAGAAGATGCAAAGCGAGCTGTAGAGGACCACCGAAAAAAACATGAACACGAACCTCCTGGTCGGCAGGCGGCAGGGCGAAAGGCCTTTTCGGATGAACGTGCCGACGATTCAACAAGAAGTGGTGCGTCAGGCAGATGGCTGTCCCTACTCCGTGAACCCTTTTTTGTCAAGGCCTGTTTCATTTGTTTCACCTGTTTCACCCGGCTCTGGACCATGTTCGGGGCACAACGGCTTGATTTTCATCCTCAGTCGTGGGAAAAGCAGACCGTAGGGTGTCTTGCATTCGGCAGCGCCCCGGCCGGTGCGGGTGCCGTGACCGAAGCCGTGTCTGAGGAGGGAACGTGTGATGGCGGATGATTTTGACCGTTTTGTGCAGGACCTGCAGGAACAGGTCTACGAAGAGACCAGAAGAGATTACGGAGAGATCGCCTACGAACGTTGGCGAAACCCACGATACGCCGGCGTCCTGGAGGACCCTGACGGCTACGGTCGAATCACGGGATCCTGCGGCGACACCATGCAGATCTATCTGCGATTCCAGGGGGAGCGGGTTGCAGAGGCGACCTTTCAAACCGATGGTTGCGGTACCAGCGCCATCTGCGGATCCTTCGCCGCCGAGCTCTCCCTGGGTAAGTCTCCGGACGAGCTGGCCGGGATTTCCGGACAGACAGTGCTCGACGTTCTCGGAGGGCTCCCGGAAGAAGACCGTCACTGCGCGTTTCTGGCGGCTGAGACCCTGCAGGCGGCCCTGGATTCCTACATGAAAAAGACGGTTGCATAGCGCGGCCCCGGCCCCTTCAACCTCGAGTGTGTGGATCGTGAAGGCGGAGTCGAGTACGGGCTGAGCCTTCGGATGGCACCAAGCCGGAACCTTTGGCAAAGGGCGGAAACAAACCAGGTGCCGGCTGAGGAGATTCAGGGACGGACAAGGGAAAGACCCTTTTTGTGGACCACCTGGCCGCCGCGTTGAACCGATTTGCTGACGGCGGGAACCGACAGGCCGAGGCGCCGGGCAAGGGAGGACATATCCACCCCCAACTCCCGCACCGCCCAGAAGCACAGAATGCTTCGAGCCTCGACCCTTCGGCGCTGCTTCCCTTGAGCCCGGATCTCGGCTTTTGTCACGCCGCAGAGCTCGGCCACCCTGGCCTCGATGTGCTCCACGCTCATTCCCGGGGGAGCCGGGGCTCTTTTGCCCTTTGCAGCTGCATGGGCCGAGGCCAGCATACGTTCCACAAAGGCACCGTCCCCCAGGATCCTCTCGTCACTGGTCTGAACCGCGTTTTCCCTACGAAGGGCCTTGACCCGGGACCACCCTCCGGCACTTCGAATCAGGCCTCCCCCGGTGAGTTCGGGCGGTGTCTTTTCACCGGCGCCTTTTTTTATAAACGCGCGGTAAACCCGCCTGCCCGAATGTCCGTTAGTCCTGAAAAAGGCCAGGATGCGGGCGGTATCCTGCCAGTCGTTGCTCCCGTTTCCCATCAAGACGCTGTGACCGGAATAGGCGTATCCGTCCAGCTGCCCAAGATCCTTGACCAACCCGGCTCGAAGCGGCTCCAGGTGAACGGTGCGCACCAGCTCGAGGAGATATGTTTCTTCCTGGCACAAGACCGACTTGAATCTATTCTGAAACAAGGCCCCCCTCTTTCGGTGCCGGTGGTTGAACTTGACGGCATAACCGGTGAGGATCCGCCTCATGACCGTGGCTAAGGGGGTGTCTGCGGTTTTCAGGACCAGGTGAATGTGATCGGGAATCAAGGACCAGGCAAAGCAGGGGGTTTGCGTTTCTCGAAGCACGCCGCCGAGCCGATCCAGAAAATCTTTCCGGTCGGCTTTCGTGTGAAAGATTTTTTTCTGTTGGATGCCCCGGGCCATGATGTGGTGCAAGGCCCCGGGGGCGTCCAGTCTGGCGTTTCTGGGCATGGCGGCTGCCGGGAAAAGTGCTGTGCTTGCGGTTCGGCAAAGGCCCGCTCAATCGTCGCCTGCAGGCCGGTTCCCAGTTGAGATCAGGCAGGCGGATGAGCTGGTGTTCATTTTTTATGACTGCTTCAACATCAACATTTGTGCCGGGAGGAGTGCGCGGGTAGGAGCAGCAGCGGCCGGTCAAGGGGCCGGTCTGCGTAGATGCGGGTAAGTATTTGAAAACACAACTCTGTTCGGTGTGGGTAAGGCGGATTTCAGCCGGTTGCCTGGGGCCGTGGCACAGGTAAGGCGGGTGTGCCCGTTGCCTGCAAGATGCCCCCCTGCACCGGGAATGGGGCATTAAGAGTCTAAAATCCATGCATTCTCATTAAAACCCATTCAATATCAATGTATTATCCAGGCCGGGCTTCAGTAAGCATTGACTCCGTGGGTAGGGAGGGCCATGGAAAAGGCTTGAAGAATAAGAAAGTTAGATGGAATGCATTGCCTTGTGTGCAGAGGGCCGGGCATTGCCTTGGTCTGCACTGCGGATCCACGCCGGGTGATGCCGCAAAGACCCAGCTGCCAACAAGGCTGTAACCCGAGTAATGCCCCAATGGATCATTCCCGAGCCTGCCTGGCGAATCCCTCGAACCTTTCGGCCTCGGACCGGTTGCCCTGGGCTGCGTAGATCCGGCTTATCTTGTCGTAGTATTCGGACCGGCCTTCGGGGTGCTCCCGGACCAGTGAGAGAAAGAGCTGCAACACGGCCGGGCTGTGATCCCCCAGCTCGAAGCTTAGAAGGGCGTAACGCTGTTTGGCCGCGGGATCGCTCGGGCCTGCGCAGGTTTGGCACTCGCTGAGAAGCTTGGCGTATAGGTCCCGGGCCTCTTCTTTTTCCCCCCCGGCCTCATAGACTGCGGCCAGGGCACGGGCGATCTCCGGGACGAAGCCGTGGGCCTCCAGTGCGTCCTTGTACAATCGCTCGGCCTCGTCCCGGCGTTGGGCCTTGAGCAGGGTTTCTCCTCGAAGTCGAAGCACGGGCAGGGACTCGGCCAGAGGGGAGGGGCAGGCGGCCAGCCGCTCAAGGGCCGTGGCGTATTCGCCCAGGGCCCACAGGACCTCGCAGAGGACCGGATAGCCTTGCAGGTCATCCGGATGCGCCTGCAGGAAGGTCTCGGCCAGGTCCCAGGCCTCGGTAAGCTTGTCCAGGTTCAGGTAGGCTGTGGCGAGTTCCGGAAGAATGCGCTCCCCTTCCGGGTTCTCCTGGAGGGCTTCCGAGAGCAGGTCCGCGGCCCGGCGGAAGTCGCCTTCGTTGAGTGCCACGTAACCCTCCCTGAAGGATTCTCCATATCTGCTGAATGCTTGTCGTATGGGGGTAGGGAGCGCGCTGATCAGCGCGTTGAAGGTGTCGTTCACGTCGTGCCGGGTTTCCACGTCGTTTCGGTCCCCGGCAAAGAGGTCTTCGTCCGTTTCAGGCGGCGGCGTCTCGACCATCCGGCGGGTGCGAATCCGGTCCAGGAGTCCCTCCAGCTCTCTGACCAGCTCCGGATTCTCGGTGAGTGACAGCGCAAGCCGGAAGCACTCCTCTGCGGCGTCGTCGTAATCGGAGTCCAGGATCTCCAGACCCTCCTCCTTGTGCCGAACGGCCAGGGCCTCCCGAGTTTTGCTCGTCTTTCCAAGGAGCCGACCTTCCAGGTCCTTGTCCCGGGGTTCTTTCCTGCGGCATTTCTCCAGGGCGTTTTCATACTCGATCTTGGCCCGTCCGTATTCCCCGGCTTTGAGCAGGTCGTCGGCCCTGGCTTCCATGTCCTCCGGCGTCTTTTTGGCGAAGAGCTTGAAGAGTCCCATATCATCCTCCTGCCGCGTAAGAGTGGCTGAGCCTTGCATACCATAAATGGACCCCGGGACGCCATCCTGTTCCAAACACCCCTGGATTCGGGCGATTACGTGCTTGTGAGCGGAAAGCAAAGAGGGTATTATAAAAGATTAAGTCTTGCGAACTCGCCAATCTTACCGGCGGCGGAGCGGTTTCCGCGAAACCGTCCAAGAAGGCCTGTTCGAGCAACGGTTTTCCCAAGGAGGAGCATGAACGAGTTCCTTTCCCCTGAGACGTTTTGGGCCTGGCTGGAGGCGGCTTGGCAATGGGTCGGCGACCGGGTGCTCACTCCGGACACTGTGGTGCAGGCCCTTGTGATCCTGACCGCCGTGGTTGCGGGCGCGCTGGCCGGGCGTCCCCTTCGCAGATACGCGGCCGCTCGTCTGGAGGGCCGCCCGGCGCCGGGTTCCCGGCTGGAGAGCCTGGCGCGGACCGCCGTTCGTCTGATACCCTTGGCGGCCGTCACCGTCCTGCTATGGGTGATTTTTCTGTGGGTGAAGCAGGCCGGAGGCGAAACCTTTCTGCTGGTTATGGTCCAGACCCTTCTCGTGGCCTGGCTGGCCATACAGCTCCTGACCTCCGTGTTGCTGGATCGATTCTGGTCGCGGTTCATCGCCACCACGGCCTGGGTCCTGGCCGCGCTTCACATCGTGGGGGTGCTAGGCCCCGCTCTGGCCTTCCTGGACGGTTTCGGATTCAGCATCGGGAAAATCCACCTTACCGTGCTCTCCCTGTTCAAGGCGGTGGTCGTTTTTCTGGCCCTGCTGCGATTGGGGTCCTGGCTTGGCGACACGGCGGAAAAGAGGCTTCAGCAGGTGTCGGGGCTGACCCCGTCCACCACGGTGCTTCTGAGCAAGGTCGTCAAGATCGCCCTTTTTACCGTGGTGTTTCTGGTGGCGCTCAACAGCGTGGGAATCGACTTCACGGCCCTGGCGGTCTTCAGCGGGGCCGTGGGCGTCGGCGTGGGCTTCGGCCTCCAGAAGGTGGTGGGTAACTTCGTGAGCGGTGTCATCCTGCTTCTGGACAAGTCCATCAAGCCGGGGGACGTGATCCAGGTGGGGGACGTCTACGGGTGGATCTCCCACCTCAGGGGCCGCTATGTGTCCGTTGTGACCCGGGACGGCAAGGAGTTTCTCATTCCCAACGAAGACCTCATCACGCAGCAGGTTATCAACTGGAGCTTCTCCAACCGGAGGATTCGTCTGAAGGTCCCCATCGGAATCTCCTACGGCTCGGACCCCCGCAAGGCCATGGATCTCGTGGTCGGTGCGGCCCGCGGAAGGGAGCGGGTCCTGAAGGATCCGGGACCCGTATGTCGTCTGGTGGGATTCGGAGACAGCTCCGTGGACCTGGAACTCAGGTTTTGGATCGAGGATCCCCAGAACGGCACCATGAATGTGCGGAGCAATATCCTGCTGGAGGTGTGGGATCGTTTCGAGGCGCATGGAATCGAGATTCCGTTTCCCCAGAGGGATGTGCATTTGGATGTCGCAAACACCCAAGGGGCATGGAGGATAGCGGGTGGTGAACCGGACACGGCTTGAGAGCCCCTCGAGCCTTCTTTCTTCACCTGAACAATATAGCTTGACATCGGAATCGGATTCAGCCTAAACTGACCGGACAATCTTTAAAAGGAGTCACGGCTGCCAGTATGATGTGCACACACCACCTGAGCCTTTATTTTATCTATTTTACCGGGGGAACCCGGACGGCCTAGGTGTGTGCGGAAGCCCGACTGAAAAAACCGGGAAACAGAAAGAGGCGGAGCACATGCTCCGCCTCTTTTTTTTTAATTGAAACGCTCAATTCAGGTTCGAGGATTCGGTGGAGGAAGGATATGCTTGGCAAGCAGGGCACACTCAGGGAGGAATCAAAGGGGCTTGAATCCGGCAGGGCGGTATCCAGTCTCGGGCTTCACGAGCGTCTGGGCCTCATCGGGCTCATCGAAGAGGGCATGCGGACCGAAGTGGAGGGTTCTCCCGTGGTGGCGGACCTCTTTGACAACCTCTGGGACCTGGTGGACCGGACCATCTCCGGGGCTCGAATCGATCCGCTCAAGCCCAAGGATACCCACAATGGTTTCGGCGTTCTCGAGATCAATGGCGAAGGAGGCGAGAACCTGGGCCGCCTCAACATGCTCTATCTGAAGAAGCCCATCCCCTGCTATTACCTCGTATATGTGGAAGTGGCGGTCCCCTTCAGGCGCAAGGGTCTGGGTCGGCTCGTGCTGGAGCACTTTCGGCGGTTCCTGGAGGACAAAGCCGCCGTGGGGGTCCTGGACAACATCATCTCTTTCGAGGACCCCACCTACAGCATCTACACCAAGCAGGCCTGGGAGCCCCTGGAGGCGATCCTGGGGGACGCCGCCCCGAAGGGCACGGAGAACTTCATGGTCTTCGTTCCCTCCCGGTTCCGGGAGCGGGATCTCAAGGAACCAGTTCTCAGGGTCGTTCACCACCTGAGCCGCAAGCGGGCCGCCATTGACATGCGGGACAACGAGGAGATGGTCAAGCGGACCCTGGCCGAGTTCAGGGACCTGTATGCCGCGCTTCTCACATACTTCCACAGGGAGCTCAGGGAGGAGTGGGCCACCCCGCTCATGCGGTTTATGTTCACCCGGTACGTGACCAAGCTCATCGGGTTTCGACGCAGGATCTCCGGGCTCATCGGATACACAGGGGGCGATTCTCTGGAGCAGATCGTCCTCGATCCGGGCGTGCTTTCGCTCAAGACCAAGTCCTACGCACCCCCGGAGTTTGTGGCTAAACCGGATCTGGTCTTTGGAGATCGGTCCATATTGATGCGTCTTCCCGAGGAGATGAAGCGAAACCCGGCCCGGACCATCGAGGCCCTTCCCAACTATGCGCGTCCGGCCCTGGGTTCGTGGCTCGAGGCCCGCGGGGCCGGTCCTGAAGACGCCCTCACCATAGCCGATCTTTTGGATCTGGGGTTCGATCCCACAAGGCTCAAGGAGCTGAGACTGGGCAACGAGCTCTTCATTGTGGAGCGGGTCCAGGCGCGCCGGCTCCAGCGGGTTCAAAGGGAAGGTGCCCTGCTGGAGCGGTTGGCCGCCTCCACGGCAGGGGTGCGGGTGCGAAACGCCCGGCTTCTCGTAAACCCGCCGATTGCAGCTGTCAGGGACAGAGGAAACGGTTATGTGCTGCGCCGAAAAGTGGAAGGCGTTCACTGGGAGGAAGCCGTAGAACAGCTACAGACCGCGTCCTCTCTTCGAGCCATGAACGCGGCGGTTCAGGCCGACCGTCTCATTCAGGGTACTGTGCGCCGGGCCCTGGAAGCGGCCGCGGACAGGGTCGAGACCGGGGAGCGGGACCTGGTGGATCAGCTCGCCTGTTTTGTGCCCTGGGATTTGCAGAGCAATCGGCCGCGCATGGTGGTGGATTTTCACGGAAGCTACCTGGAGGCGGTCTGGCTGGCGTAAACATTCCCGGCGGGCTTTCCCTTTTCAAATGTCCTCCCCGCAGGGTAGGATACAGGACGCCACAGAGGACGGAAAAGGGAAAGGAGGGCCATGCTATGAGGGATGACCGGCCGAAACGGAAGGGATCCAGGCGGATCCGGCCCGGAGACGTGGACGAGGCGGTGCGCCGGCTTAGAGGTGAAACCGCGCCCAAACAGGAGGGCTACCGGGAGGCGTCCCTGCGCATTCACGGCCTGATCTGCGCCAAGTGCGGGCGGGAGTTCGATCAGGCCGACCGACATCTCCTCACGGTTCACCACAAGGACGGCAACCACCACAACAACCCCCGGGACGGGTCCAACTGGGAAAACCTCTGCGTGTACTGCCACGAGGACGAGCACAGCCGGGGCCTGCTCGGAGACTACTTGAGCAAGGACCGGGCGTGAACCCCGGCGGGGGGATGATAGGAGAGGCGCGTCCATGCGAAACCGCGGCGCCGCCCGAAAGATGTATTCGGGAGGCGCCGCGAATCATTGTGCGGCTAATGGGAGGTGACCTTCACAACCTGGCCGGGATAGATGGTGCTCGTGGGGGTGAGCCGGTTGACCTTGAGAAAGTCGGATAGATCCATTCGGTGCCTCTGGGCGATCAGGTAGGGAGAATCCCCTCGCTTGACCCGGTAGGTGCGAACGGTTGTCGAGGACCCCGAGCTGCTTCCCGCCGGCACCTTGAGAGACTGGCCGATCTGGAGGCGTGTGGTGCGGAGTCCGTTCACGCTTTGAATGGCCCGGGTGGTGGTGGAGAAGCGCTTGGCGATCTTCCAGAGGGAATCCCCTTTTCTGACGCGGTAGGTGGTGAGCTTCCCCTCCTTTGAGTAGGCCGCGGCCACGGCTGTGGTTCCGCCGCTGGTGGGGACCTTGAGCCGCCAGCCCACCTTCACGTAATTTTTGCTTTTGAGCCCGTTCATGTTCATAATGGCCTGGACCGATGTCCCGTACCGTCGGGCGATTCCGGACAGGGTCTGCCCTTTTTGGACGCGGTGGACCACCTGAGTGGCCTGGGGCGGGCCCCAGGCCGGGATGTCGCCCAGCTTGGCCACCAGGGTCTCGCCCTTGCCCTCCGGTACCTTGAGGGTGTAAGGGCTGTCCGGGGTCAAGTACTGGCGCAGCTCCGGGTTCATCTCGCGTAGCAGTTCGTAGCTCATGTCCAGGTGTTTGGCAATGGTCTTGAGGTGGATCTGCTTGTTGACCGCCACCACGTCCGTGGACCTGGGGCTGTGTACTTCGGGCAGGTCGAAGCCGTGGGCCTCGGGGTCGTTGACAATGTGGAGCACGGCCAGAAACTTGGGCACGTAGAAGGCGGTTTCCCGGGGAAGACTGCGGTAGAGATCCCAGAAGTTGTCCAGGTACTGGATTTTTTGGGTCTTGATCCGGTTGAGCACCCGTCGCTCGCCGCAGTTGTAAGCGGCCAGGACCGTGGTCCACTCGCCGAAGATCTGGTGAAGCTCCTTGAGATATCCAATGGCGGCCTGGGTGGATTTTTCCGGATCCATGCGCTCGTCGATCCATCGATCCCGCTTGAGCCCGAACTTGTATCCGGTGGAGGCGATGAACTGCCAGGGGCCCAGGGCCCTGGCCCGGGAGAGTGCGCGCACCTTGAACCCGCTCTCTATGAGCGGGAGCCAAGAGAGTTCCTCGGGCAGCCCCGCCTCCCGAAGGGCCTCCAGAATCATGGGCCGGTAAAGCCCTGAGCGCCGGTAAGATTCCATAAAGAACTTGCGATGGGGTCCTTTGAAGAGATCCAGCGCCTTTTTCACCTCATCATTCATAACCAGGGGAATGGCCATGTGGTTGCCGTTGGCAACGGTGAAGCGAGAGGAGTAGACCTCGATGATACGGCGTGAGAGGGTGATGCGGAGGTCTTCCTTCTGCTGGAGGAGCCCGGCATCGGCGTTGGAATCCACCTGAAGAATGAGGGAGTAGGCCTTGTCCAGGGCGCCCATGGCGTTTTCCAGATCGCCTTGTTCCCAAAAGTCGCTCGAGGCCTGGTAGAACTCCATGGCAGAGTCGAGCCTTTCCTGGTTGGTGAGCCGGCCGTCGTCCGAGGTATCAGAGGCCTGCTCGGTACCGGCTTCATCCTCGGCCACTTCGTCGAGTACCTCGAGCCGGGTGGGTCCGGCCGGCTGGTCCTGGATCGGAGTCAGCCGCGCTTGTCCGCGGAATTCGCCGGGCGTGGGGGCATGCTGTTCCGCCTCTGTTGCGGCCGCCGGGTTCTGGTTGGGACCGGGGGTTACACACCCGCTGCTGAGGGCGAGAAAAAGGACCACCATCGCAGCCAGAGACCAGGAGACAAGGGGACGATTCTTCACGTGATTTCTCCTTTTTGTGTCATACTGTTTTCTATACCCGCTCAAGGGGCGGAGTATAGAGGAGCCGAAAGGCCCGGTCAACACCAAATAAGATGGCGGCACAACCATTTATTACTACCTGAAGTGAGCGTTTCAAATTGCAGCCTGTCGGTAAAACTTTAACTATATCGAAAGCTTGATTACTTCGCAAAAAGTCAAAACATCTCGCTAAGCCGCGAATTGAACTGATTGATATTAAGAGGTCTTTTCTTAGCGCCTTGGCGTCTTTGCGAGAAAATACAGTCTTACGAATTCGTCATTACTAAGATGATTCCTTTCCGACCTTTAAACCCATTTCCTGGGCGATTTTTTCCCCTCGACGTACGGAGATGCTCACCGCGGGTTGGGTCATGCGAAGCCGGTTCGCCAGACCGGTGGCCGTACACCCCAGCCTTCGCACCGCCCAGTAACAAAAGACGCTGCGCGCCTGAACTATGTCGGGGTACTTGCCGGGGCGGAGCATTTCCGCGGGCTCCACACCGAAGGCCTTTGCAGCCCGATCGGCCAGGTGATCCAGGTTCACGCCGTCGAGCGCAAGCTCCTCCGTGGGGTGAAGCTGTTCCCCGGCCGTCTCCAGTACCCGCTTGACAAAGTCCGGATCGCCCAGGATCCTCTCATCACCCTTGAGTTTCCCTCCCTGCCTTCGTTTTTGCTTGACCCGCTGCCATCCGCCGAGGCTTCGCACCAGACCGCCCCCGGCCAGGTCCGGGCACCGGCCCAGGCCCGCTCCCTGATTCACGTAGTCGAGGTAGGCCCTGCGCGCCTCGTCCTGGGACCTCCCGAAGCGCGAGAGCACCGAGTCCACGTCCTGCCAGGGAACGGAGCGGCGTCCTGCCAGGGATCCATGGCCGGCATAGGCGTAGGTTTGCAGTCCGCTCAGGTCGGCCACGATTCCGGAACGGAGCGGATTGAGATGGATATAGCGGACAAGTTCCAGGAGGTAGGGGTTTTCCTGGCACAGGACGGAGCGGTAACGATTGGGAAACACGGCTCCATGCCGGCCGTGCCGGCGGTTGTAGGTGACGGCATACCCCGTGAGCAGCCTTCGCATGACCATGGCTATGGGGGTGTCCCCGGTCTTCAGGAGCAGGTGCGCATGGTCCGGCATCAAGGCCCAGGCGAAGCAGGTCGTGCCCGTGTGAACAAGGATCTCGCCTATGCGGTTTCGGAAGTTGTCCAAGTCCTTGTCGTCGCGGAAAGTCTTTTCGCCTTCGATTCCTCGAACTGAGATGGAATGGAGAGCTTCCGGTGCGTCAATGCGTGCTTTTCTAGGCATGATCGGCTCTTATCAAAATCCTGCTGTCATGTCAAGAAATTATTTTATACCCGTCCCCACTAAAGTGGCGTTGCGCCGGGACCGAAAACACAACGCTTGATTCCGCCAGGAGGTAATGGTAAAAATGCCTCTCGGCTCCCGGCGACGAAGACACTTTGCCGCTGCGGACGAAGGGTGGCTGTTACATCTGGAGTGGAAGGGAATAACGGGCGCGGGTTTTGGACCTCTTTTCGGCAGGCATGGCATATTACATCCTCGGGTTCGCAACGCTCGTGGGACTGTACATGGCGGCCAACATCGGCGCCAACGACCTGGCGAACGCCATGGGGACCTCGGTGGGCTCGGGCGCCTTGACCATGCACCAGGCCGTGGCGGTCTCCATGGTCGCCAATATGATCGGCGCCGTTATGGCAGGCGGGCACGTAACGAACACCATTCGAAAGGGGATGATAGATCCCAGCCTGCTGGCGGGTTCTCCGGAAAAGCTCCTCCTGGGCATGTTCGCCGCACTGCTTGCAGCGGGGATCTGGGTCCAGCTCGCCACCCACTTCGGCCTGCCCGTGTCCACCACCCATTCCATCGTGGGGGCGGTGGTGGGATTCGGCATCATGGCCGTGGGTTTCGGCGCGGTGAACTGGGGCACCGTGATAGCCATTGTGCTGAGCTGGGTCATCTCTCCGGTGGTGGGCGGCCTGTTCGGCGGGGGGGTGTACTTCTTCATTCGACGCAAGATCCAGGCTTCATCCACCCCCTATGCCCAGGCCCAGAAGTACGCCCCGTGGCTCCTTACTGTGGTGTTCTCGGTCCTGATCCTTTCGGTGATTTTCAAGGGGCTGAAAAATCTGCATTTGAACCTCGGCTTCGGCAAGGCCTTGCTCATCGCCGTCCCCTTGTCCATTGCTGCGGGTTATGCGGGTAAAATCCTGCTCTCCCGCCTGGGTGGAGAGAGTTGCCGCTGGATTCGGGGGGATGACAACGAGAAGGTGGAGTGCGTTTTCCTCTACCTGCAGATCATCACCGCGTGCTACGTGGCGTTCGCCCATGGTGCAAACGACGTGGCCAACGCCGTGGGTCCCCTGGCCGCCATCTTTGCGGTGGTGAAGACCAAGACCGTGGCCATGCAGGTGGAGGTCCCCGCCTGGATGCTCGCCGTCGGCGGTGCGGCCGTGGGAGGGGGTCTTCTGGCCTTTGGTTCGCGTGTCATGCAGACGATCGGAAGAAAGATCACGGAAATAACCCCTGTGCGGGGGTTCAGCGCCGAGTTCGGAGCGGCCACCACCATTCTGATCTGCTCACGGCTCGGCTTGCCGGTGTCTACGACCCACGTGCTGGTGGGGTCGGTCATCGGGGTGGGGGTTATGCGCGGCATGGGGGTTCTGGACCTGCGGGTGATTCGGAACATCTTGTACTCCTGGTTCATCACCCTGCCGTTCACCCTGGTGCTTTGTATGGTGATCTACAAGCTGCTTGTCACTGTATTCCTGTCATGATCAGAGGGAGGCCTTCATGCGTACGACGTTTATGTCGCTGTTTTACAAATCTCCCTTCGGGAACCTGAGTCGCCACGCGGACAAGGTAAGCGAATGCGCCAGGGTGTTCAACAAGGCGGTAAAGTGCCACATGGACAAGCAGTGCGAGATGTTCGACGACCTCACGGACCAAGTCGCCGTGCTGGAATCCGAGGCGGACGCCATTAAGCGGAACATTCGAGGTCATCTGCCCAAAGGCGTCCTCATGCCGGTGGACAAGTTCCAGTTCTTCATGTATCTGCGGGAGCAGGACAAGGTCGTGGACGCCCTGGAGGAGTCTCTGTACTGGCTGTCCTACCGGCCCCAGGGGCTCGAGGACGAGGTGGGCGGGGACATGCTCTTTCTCGTGGACAAGATCCTTCCCACCATTGAGATCCTTCCCCGGCTCGTGGAAAAGGCGTCCGAGTTTTTCAAGTCCAGCTCCGATTCCCTTCGTGAAGAGATCAAGTCCCTCATCCGTGACATCCGCCAGTCCGAGCACGAGGCCGACCACCTGGAGCACGAGTTGATGAACAAGATTTTCACCACGGTCGAGGATCCCCTGACCGTTTTTCACCTCATTCGCCTGGTGGAGACCGTAGGTTCCATCGCTGATCACGCCCAGAACGCCTCTGACATGATGCGGGCCATGATCGCCGAGTAACCGGCCGCAGGCCTTTTTACGTGAGGGTGCCGGTCTTCGCGTTTTCCAGGCGGACTGTGAATGTGCTTCCCTTGCCTGGAGTGCTTTCCACCTCCACACTTCCTCCGTGGACCTGGACTATGTGCTTGACAATGGCCAGTCCCAGTCCCGTTCCTCCCAGCTTGCGGCTCCTGGATCGATCCACCCGGTAAAAACGCTCAAAGATGCGATCCAGATGCTCCGGCGGGATTCCCGCGCCTCGATCCTCGACCCGGACCACGGCCCCGCCGCTGGAGCGTTCTGCGGACACGCGGATCTCACCTCCCTCAGGGCTGTATATGACCGCGTTTTCCAGGAGATTCACGAAGGCCTGTTCCAGGAGGACCGCGTTTATGGGAATGAGGAGGTCGTCCGGGCACGTGATGTGGAACGGATCTTCCCGGATTCCGCTCTTCTCCCTGACGGTCTCGGCCGCGGCCCGGAGGACGAGGCCCAAATTTTCCGGCTGAAGACCGATTCCCTCGGCCCGGGTCTCCTCGTCCTCGATTCGAGACAGGCTGAGCAGGTCTTCCAACAGGGTCTCCAGACGGTCCGCGTGGCGGGCGATGATGTCCAGAAAGCGCCCGGTGTTCGCCGGATCGTCCGTCGGGCCGGTATCCCGAAGGGTCTCCACGAACCCCTTGATAGCCGTGATGGGTGTTCTGATTTCATGGCTCACATTGGCCACAAAATCCCGGCGGATGTTTTCGAGCCGTCTCAGCCTGGTGATATCGTTCAGCACGATCAGAGAGCCCATACGGGCGCCCTCCTCGTCCCACAGGCCGGTCCCGTGGGCGCGCACGTATCGATCTCCTTCCACGTACAAGGTTAGGTCCCGTTCCACAAGGGCGTCGCTTTGGAGGGTCTCGGCGATGAACCGCTGGAGCTCGGTGTTGCGGGACACCTCCTGAATACTGAGGTGTCGCACTTGGGACGGGTTGCAGTTGAGCATGCGGGCGGCGGCCTGATTCATTCGAATTACGCGTTCCTCGGTGTCCAGGGCGATCACGCCTTCGACCATGCTCGAGAGAACCGCCTCCAGCCGATTCCTCTGCCGCCTGAGGTCCCGAAGGCGTTCATCCAACTCGCCCGCCATTTGGTTCAGTGCCGCAGCCAGGGCGCTTGCTTCCTCGGACTCGGGTACGGGCAGCCGGAAGTCCAGGTCACCGGCTGCGAATCGCTTTGCTCCGTCCTTCATGGTCTCCAGGGGCCGGACTAGTCGCCTGGAAATCCAGAGGCCCAGCATGGCGGCAGGCAGGGCGACCAGCAATCCTCCGAGTACGATTCTGGAGGTGATGCGGCCGATGGTACGATCAATGGGCGTAAAGGGGACCGAGGTGCGGAGCACTCCGAGAAGTCCGCTTTCGTGCTCGAGCGCAACGCCCACGTACATCATTTCCTGGTCCAGGGTTCGGCTGTACCGGGTGGATACGCCCACCTCCCCCCGTATGGCCCGGAAGACCTCCGGGCGGTCCGCGTGATTGTCCATGTCGGCCGGAGTCTCGTGGGTGTCCCCGATAACTCGGCCGGATGGCAGTATCACCGTGACACGGGTGGACGATTTCTTCCCGATTTCCTTGGCCAGTCCGTCGACACGCTCATAGGCCCCCTGGAGCAGGTGCGAGGCGAACCGGCTCTCCAGGATGCGGGTTCGGGCCTTCAGGTCCGCGGTGTATTGCTCGTGCATAAAGTGTTTGAAGGTTCTCGCGGTGAACCAGGTGGCGGCGCCCAGGGACAGGATGATGACCAGAAGATAAGAGGGAAACAGCTGCCAGAAGAGTCGCGGCTTACGGGACATGGGGTACTCACTCCTTGAACCGGTAACCTACGCCTCGGACCGTTTCCACGCAAGCTCCGGCATCGCCCAGCTTTCGGCGGAGCCCTACGATCTGGACGTCCACGGATCGGTCCGTGACCGGGTAATCATCGCCCTTCACCGCATCCACTATCTGGGACCGGGTGAAGACCCATCCGGGACGCCGGGCCAGGTAGGCGAGGATGCCGAACTCGGTGTAGGTTAGGGTGACGGGTTGTTGGTCCACGAGCACTTCACGGCGGCCGGGGTGGATGACGAGGTTGTGACGCCGAATCACGTGTGTTTCCCCCCGCTCCATACCCTTTCGCCCTCCCCGTCGAAGAACCGCCTTGATCCGTGCGATCAAGACACGGGGGCTGAAGGGTTTGGTTATGTAGTCGTCTGCGCCTAGTTCCAGGCCTGTTACCACGTCCGCTTCCTCGCCCTTGGCCGTGAGCATGACGATGGGAAGGTCCTGCAAGGCGGTGTCGGCCTTCATGAGACGGGCCACCTCCAGCCCGTCGATTCCGGGCAGCATGAGATCCAGGATCACCAGGCCGAGCCCGCTCGAGCGGGCCGTTGCAAGAGCCTTTTCACCGGTTTCAGCGCAGATCACCTGATATCCTTCCCGCTCCAGGTGAAAACGGATGAGTTCCAGTATATCCTCTTCGTCATCCACAACCAGAATCCGTTCCTTGCTCATGGTGCTTCACCTGATGCGCATTAGATTAGTGCCCATCCATAAACGAACTTTGGGCACTGCTAAGTTTCCAATTCAGAGGGGACAACCACTCGTGAGTATAACATGTGGGGATCCAATATCAGCAAATGATGAGGTTCATGTTAGATTTTGGTCAGCCCTCATGTAGAAACGCCGTTTTCCGAATGGGAAACTTGACGAATTCGTAAAAACTGTCTTCTCTCGCAAAGACGCCAAGACGCCAAGAAAAACCATTTTAATATCAACCAGTTCACTTTGCGGTCTTTGCCGGTTTGGCGCGCAATTCCGACTTTTTGAGGTTTAAACAATAGACTGCAATTTGAAACGCTCAATTCAGGTTTATGGATGGGCACGAGGCTTGTATCCCACGTGCAGGTATGTGATGCCGCAGGTGAGCGGATGGATTTCCAGGCGTTCGAGTCCCGCCCTTTGCATGAGCCCTGCAAGTGCGTGGGGGGAGGGGAAGTTCATGATGGTGTCGGCCAGGTACCGGTAGGCGCCGGGATTCGAGGAGAACCATCGGGCCACGCGTGGCAGAATCCGGTTCAAATACAACGCATAGAGCGGCCGGAGGACGGGTGATCGCGGCAGGGACATCTCCAGGATCATGACCAGACCGCCGGGAACCACGACCCGCGTCATTTCCATAAGAGCGGCGCTGCGATCAGGCATGTTGCGAATGCCGAATGCCACCGCCGCCACATCGAATTGCCCGTCGCCAAACGGCAGGCTGAGTGCATCTCCCTCGAGAAGACGGATCCGGGAGGACAAGCTGCGCCGCTCAATCTTGGTTCTTCCCCGGGCCATCATTTCCGGCACCAGGTCCGCCGCCACCACCTGAATCCGTGGGTGTTTCCGTGCAGCCTCAATGGCGAGATCGCAGGTCCCGGTGGCCACGTCCAGAAGACGATGGGTTTTAAAGAACTGCATTCTGGAAGCGGTTTCTTCGCGCCAGGCCACATCCCGTCGAAGGCTCAGCAGGTGGTTCAGGAAATCGTAACGCCTGGTGACGGTGGTGAAGAGGTGTCGCACCATGAGCAGGTGCTCAGGGTCGGTGCGGCGGATCGCGCGCGAAGACGGCGTATTGACGGGGTCGCACATGGCGTTTCCAGGGGTGTAGGGGAACCGGCAGGCTTTCCTTCAAAGGGCCTGCAGACCAAGGCTATTATGGATGGGGATGAGGGTATGTTCAAGCCCTTTCAGGCCCTCCCCTCCCTGGTGCGAAGGATCGGCCATGGGACACGGACACCACCAAAAGGAACAAGAACTGTCTCTTTTGTCTTGACTTTTCAGACACCTCGGACTAGCTTTCACTCCCGCATACGCTCTTTTGTTCGCAATTCGCCTGAATGCCCAAGCCGGGGCGACTCCCGGGGTTTGCAATCTTCGGTGGAGTTGCAGGAAGCCGGGAACCAAGTCACCCGCCCCTGAGGTTTCAGGGGATACGTCCATTGATTTTCCCGGCCCGGGAAACATTATTTAAGGCGGGCATTGATCTGTGCTCAGCGTCCTTGATGCATGGGCACGGATCGGATTTCCCATGCAGCCTCCCGGACAAAGCGACCACCCGAGGTGGAAGCGGGGGTTGCAGACGACAAACCGTGGCGTGGAGCCCTTGATTCCACGGGGAGTGTGTCCTATGGCACTGACGAAGGCAGACTTAATGGAGTCCCTGTCCGAACAGGGATACAAACGCAAGGAAGCGGTCGAGCTGGTGGAAACCCTTCTGGAGATCATCAAGGAGACCCTGGCTGGAGAAGAGGATGTATTGCTGTCCGGATTCGGAAAGTTCTGCGTGAAGCGGAAGCGGACTCGCCGGGGGAGGAACCCCCGGAGCGGAGAGGATCTGACTCTTCCCGAGAGACGGGTAATCACTTTCAAGTACTCTTCCGTGCTCCGCGACAAAATCAACAACACCGGCATCTGATTCGGCCACGACCATTTTAAGTCACGGCGTCGCCCCTGTTTCGGGGGTCGGCGCCTTTTTGTGCAGCCCGC
>CAZQCK010000007.1:0-42554 GCA_964591925.1 uncultured Desulfobacterales bacterium | reverse complement strand
AACGAATACCTCTACGTCTGCTACAAGACCATGGACGGCATGGCGGATGAAGCCATCAGGAAGAGGTTGCGGGTCACGGTCACGGAGTTGCGGGAAATCAAGGGGAACGTCCGGAGAGAGATTGACCTTGCCTTTCAGGCGTAATCAGACTCCGGAGTTGGAAACGAAAAAAGGGACAGGGTCTCACCCCTTGTGAGACAGGAGGTCTTGACCAGGCTCGACGGCTGGTTCCTTCAACAAGGTATTAGAGTCGCCCTGTTCGTCCCTTCTGGACAACGTTGTCCGAAAACCTCAAAAATCGAATCTGGCGTCCTATCTCATCAGTCCATACCTGACCCTTCGATTACCCCTGAATTATTCGCCACGACCCTCTGGTGGTCTCTGGCACCCATTTCCTTGTCGTTCAGACTCCACCATTCGGGCGGAAAAACCTTGGAAGACAAATTCTTGGAGAACACGAGCAGTTTGTGGTAATGTCTCTCAAACGAACACCTCATCTCAATACCAGACTCCCAGATAGGAACCTGTTTCAATGCCTTTCTTCGAAAACGCCATAGAACTCGATACTCGCCTCATCTCCGATTATCCAGAAGTAGTTGCCCTGGCAAATAATCTGTTTCCAAAAATAGTAGATAGAGATGAGAGCAGGGTAAAAACTAAGAAGGAAGAATACAAATCCAAAGAGACACTAAAAATCATTCTAATAAACCTAATATATGCTAATGAGTTAGAAGTAGCAGTAAAGTATTCAAGACGTAAATTGAGTTATTCGAAGAATAGGCGCTATAACAAAATATATTTTAGATATGATAGAGTAATTCCAATAATAAATTCATTAGAAAAACTCGGTCTAATAGAAAACTGGAAAGGGTTTCTTGATAGGGAAAGAGGCATTGGTAGAGAATCTAGAATGGCGGCATCCGATGTATTACTCAACTTATTTCACGACTATAATATCCCACTAATTGGTTATGTAGGAAGGGAAGCGCCAGATGCCAAAGATTTTGTTCAGTTGAGAGATAGAAAAGGAAATCGAATTGCCTTTCAGGATGATGACCGTGAACAATCAATGACTAACTTCTTAGTTAGATATAATAAATTTATAGTAAATCATACTATTAGTTTTGATATTAGAAATGATATATCAGTTAGTTTTTATTTTTTGAAAAATATGCTAAGCAGATATGTAGTAATAGGTGTCTCTCAACTTTTACAGTTTGAACCAACAGAGAACCAGGTATTTATCCGGGCTCATGGTGAAGATCTTATAGGGTATAATCAAGACGGTATTGATTATATTGTAATTGATGGTCCCGGCTCTCAGGCGACAAAGACGAGATTAATAAACTCACCTAATATTAGACCGACCACATACCGCAACTATTACATTAACCATATATCTACTCTCACTACATACAACCACACATCACAACATCCCTCCCTGTCTCCTTCCATTACTGGAACTTTTTATGATATTATTGAAAGTAATCAATCACTTGATATGTCGGATTTGACAACGGTAGCAAAATATGTAAAGAAACATCCATTACCATATTTTGGCATTAGTCGTATCACATTCAAATCCAACTACCAATATATACACAGAGTTTTTTCAAAATTGAATGATATGGGGGGTAGGTTTTATGGCGCACTCCATATCGGCTTACCCAAGGAAGTTAGAAAATGTGCCATTATAGATGATGAACCCGCTCGTGAGTTGGATTACAAGGCACACCACATCAGAATGTTATACCATCTGGAAAAGATAGATTACCGAGATGACCCATATGAAGAACTATGTAAAGATGACCCATCCCAGAGACCCCTATTCAAATTAGTGTCTCTCGTGTCTATCAATGCCAAAAATGAGAAAAACACAATAGATGGTATACGAAAAGAGCTAAATTTAGGTGGTTATCCGTTTGATAGCACTGATAAAAAAATTCAATCTTATATTTCAAAATTCAAAGAGATTCATCAGCCAATTTCTAAATATTTCAACACTGGATATGGGTTAGAACTCCAATACCTCGACAGCCAGATTACCGAAATAATCTTGAAAAAGATGACCAAATCTGGTATACCCTGTCTACCCGTTCACGATAGTTATATCGTGCCTCAGAGCTACCGGGACCAGTTAGAAGAACTTATGGATGAGGCATATGAAAAGATTATGGGTTTTAGACCTTTGATTGATTGATATTTTGTTTTGTAATAGTATTTATAGTCTATATCAATAACAACCTTGTGGTTTTACCGCTCCAGAAGTAAATCAATCTGGCATAATAATTGGGTATTCGATTTTCAAATGACCAACATTTATTTTTAGTTTGTTTCCAATAGAGCGTGGTATTATGTAATTACTACTATATTACCATCAATCCTTTATTCAAAAGTAATAGGCAAAGGAGACTGATTTGGCAAAGAATAAATCTAAGAGCACAACATTTCACAGGGGCATGGAAGAGGAAATAGACAATTTACCCAAAAATGAAGTAGTGGGTATTATCCCGGCACCAGAAGATTCGGAACCCTTTATTGATGAACCTACCAGAGGAGATGACCCTGTCAAAGAGGATTCTAATACAGATATAATAAAAACAGAAATAATTACCAACTTTACAGATGAGGAACTATCACGTTTTTTATCAGCACTCAACGAACAAAAGGAGGAAAGTATGGAAAAGGAACAATTTGACAGAATGGATGAACTTCGTAAGTTAAGAAATCAACGGAAAAAAGAAAAATCGGATCTGTCTGATTTAGAAAAAAAAGAGTTGGAAAGACTTCAAACCAAAAGAGATGATGAAGCAAAAGACCTTATTCGGAAAGAAAGTAGTTGGAAAGAAATATTAGATAAGACTCGTATTCCTGTTCCGGCACTAAAAATGTTATATTCGGATTTAGTCAACGAAGACGGTAAATCATATAAAATTGAAGGATGGGGAGAATCCATTAGTAAACAGAAACCAGCCTCAAAAACTCCTTCTTGGGGAGGAAAGAGGATAACCATAGGTCCTTCTCAAATTCCCGAAGAGTTGAAATCCCAGTGGGATGAGAATGGACAGAAGTTCAAAGTATATGCTGGTAGTGCTTTTGATAAGAAAACCAACATTGCCAAAAATGCCTTGGTATTGATTCCGGTGGACTAATCTGGATTCTGCCCCTGCTACGGTGGGGGCAGTGAATTTTCCCCCGGGGGCATAAAATCTCCCAAATCCCCTCCACAATCCATTGAAACCGGTCAACCCTTACCATGCCCCTCTTCAGAACCATATCCCCGCCACAAGTCGATTTGACCTATCCCAATCCCACAGTATCACAGAACCAGTGCGGCATCATTACTGGGCCTTGTGTAGACAAACTATAACTCAATATAGTTTATTGTATTAGACATATTAGTCGTCCACCAGGTGCAAAATCTACTTATCTGGTTGCGCAAAAACTTGCGCATTTTTCCCCTCTACTCAAAACTCGCAGGTCTATCTTTACTCAACACAATATATGTATTAGTATTTTTGTCCGGATAATCAAATACGAATACCAGATAATAAATATGTTTGTTTGATAATAAAAGCCAAAAATAGTATTAGATATAAGTTATTGATAGAAGGCAGAATATCATTTTTTTAGTAAAAATATTCATTTTTTGTCTACCAAAATTAATTTTTTATTCTATAATAACTGGTAGAAGGCATAAATACATCCCAGTAGGGAAACGGAATCCAGGAGTATAATCAGATTGAAAATAAACCTTCTAAACAGGGGGAACGAAATTCAAAGGAGATTAGTATTATGGAAAAACAACAGATATTTTATTTAGTAGGTATGAAAGGCGATGTTCAGTTAGTGAAGGAATTTGAAGAGGAATACCTTGATATAGTAATTGGGTATTTAGATCCGAAAGTTTTTTATTTTTTTATAGAAAAGATGTTTGCGGTTGGAATATTCAATAAAGGAGAAGACCTAGATGTAGTTTGGGAAATTATAGAATAGATTTTTAGAGGCATAGTTTACATAAAATATAATATGAGGAGTATAACATATGAAACATAATAATGGATACAACGATAATGTGGTTATTACTAAGGAAGTAGTGTGTAGCAATTGTGGAGGGTTAGAAGTTGATCATTTTGATGAAAACTTAGAACCCGAAGGAGGTTTTTGTAGTGATTGTATGAGATTATGGGTAGTAGAAGATGGAAAATTGATAGTAAAATTTATAGACCCAATATAATACTAACAGTAAATCAGTTTTATGGGCAGAAGTTTTCAGGAATATTACTCACCACAAAATAGTCCTTGTCAGAAATCCTCGTGATCATTTATGGTTGCGGGGATTTTTTGTTCTGGTATAGTGATGGACTAGGAGAAGGAGCCGAAAGGAGGATTTTCCAGTGATTTTTAGGGGTTCTGTGAAGGCGATTGGCGTAATGGATAGAAAATCCAGTGGGTTGTCTCTGCGCAAGTGCGCAAATGATGTGAAACTTTCGGACTTTTTCCCTGATTTTTCGATTCGGAACGACTAAGAAAAAGACGCGAGAGTGGCGGAACCGGTAGACGCGCTGGATTTAGGATCCAGTCCCTCCGGGGGTGGGGGTTCGAGTCCCCCCTTTCGCACCATTTCCCCAGTGAATTCAATATGCACCCAATCATTCCCCTGTTTTCCCCCTTGGTGAACACGGATTTTTGTAGTAAAGTATTCTCTTGAAAGAATCTCTCGGGAGGAGTAAGCCAATGAGAAAAATCGATAAGCAATATATCGTCGATGAACAGAACAGAAAAATAGCCGTCCAAATACCGATAGCGACGTTCGAAAAAATGGAAGAGATTCTCGAAAACTACGCATTGGTTCAGTTGATGGAGGAAGATGATAGCGAAGGAACCCTCGATGTCCAAGATGCAAAGGCCTATTATGCTCAACTGGAAAAGGTTAAATGATCTTTGAATACCGAAAACGTTTTCTTAAAGAACTGGCTAAAATTCCTACCAGTACCAGATCAAAAATCGAAAAGTTCGTGTTTGATATCCTTCCGAACGCTGATTCAATCCATGATATCGGCGTTATAGAACAAATGAAGGGATATCCGTCATTTTATAAGGTTCGATTTGGTTCATACAGAATTGGCCTGAGAATCGAAAAATACGAAGTTGTGTTTGAACGGGTATTACATCGAAGAGATATCTACAGACATTTCCCCTGAAACAGTGGAATGCCTCAGGTGTCAAGCCCGCCAGCCGGTACGCCCACACCATCAGGGCGTCTTCGAAGGCCCTGATTCAGTGAGAGCTTCGCCCACCAGGAAGGAAGGGAGCACACGCACAGGAAGATCCGCATCAACCAGGCAAGAGGTGCGCGATCCAGGGTGGAACAATCCGGCTTTCTCGTGCAAGATTGACACGGGAAAAAACGATGCGCTATCATAAAATTTCCTGGAGGTCGAGGTCATGGAACCGGAAAAGGAAGGCATCAAGGGAAGCGAGGCCGAAGCCCGGCTTCGGAAGGTGGAAGAGGACTACCGCACCCTCGTGGAAAACCTGAGCGTCGGAGTGTACCGCAACACGGGCGGGGCCGAGGGACGGTTCATCAAGGCCAATCCGGCCATAGCGGAGATGTTCGGATATGACTCAGTGGAGGCCTTTATGGAGGTCTCGGTCTCCGACCTTTACATGGACTCCGAGGAACGCCGGCGCTTCGTGCACGAGGTCAAGGAAAAGGGCTTTGTCAAGGAACGGGAGCTTCGCCTCAAAAAGCGTGACGGAAGCCCTTTCCGGGCCTCATGCACCGCGTCCATCAAGTACGGAGAAGACGGCGGCATCTGCTGGATGGACGGCATCATCTACGACATAAGCGACCGGAAGGAAGCCGAGGAACGGCTGCGGGAAAGCGAGGAGGAGCATCGCTCCCTGATCGAGAACCTCAGCGCCGGCGTCTATCGCAACACCGGCGGAAGCCGGGGGGGGTTCATCAAGGCCAACCCGGCCATAGCGGAGATGTTCGGCTACGATTCCGTGGAGGCCTTCATGGAGGTCTCGGTCTCTGATCTCTATGTGAACCCCGGGGACCGGCGGCGCTTCGTGGACGAGGTCAAGAAAAAGGGCTTTGTCAAGGAACGCGAACTCCGTCTCAAGAGACGCGACGGAAGACCCTTCTGGGGCTCCTGCACCGCCACCATCACCTATGCGGACAATGGAGAAATCCGCTGGATGGACGGCATCATCTACGATATCACCAACCGCAAAAATGCCGAAACCGCCCTGAAAAGAACCAATGATTTGCTCAACAACATTCTAACCGCCTCCCCCGTGGGCATCGGGCTCGTGGACAAGGGATCCATCCGCTGGGCAAACGAGGAGATGGTTAAAATGTTCGGTTTCGACAATCGCGAAGACTATGTGGGCAAGAGTATCCGCATTGTGTACCCGGACGAAGAGGAGTACCGGCGCGTGTTCCATGAGATCCGGAAGCGATTCGATTGCGGAGAACCGCCGGAGGTGGACGCCAACTATCGCAGAAAGGACGGATCCACCTTCGTGGGCCACTTCAAAATGAGTTGCCCGGATCCCGCCAACCCGTCCAAACGTGCCGTGTTCGCCATAAACGACATCTCCTGGCGCGCACAGGCCGAGTCGGAAAAACTCAAGCGGGAAAAGCTCCAGGCGGTCCTGGAGACCACCGGGGCGGTCTGCCACGAAATGAATCAGCCGATTCAGGGGATCACCAGTCTGTCCGAGACCCTGCTCATGGATCTCCAACAGGAGGACCCGGGATTTTCCCATATCAAGCGGATCAGGGATCTCACGGCTCGTATGGGCGACATCACCGGAAAGCTTATGCGTGTCACCAAGTATGAAACGAGGGACTATGTTCAGGGTCTTCGAATCATTGACATCGACAAATCTTCCGAAGGATGAGAGGGCTGAAGGCCTTGAAAGCCGTTCGCCCGGGTGTTATGGTGCCTCTTTGAAAACGCAGGCGTGGCCACCGCACGCACGGTGATGCGCCTTCGAACAATTAAGCTTACAGGGGGGCAACGGCTGTGTACGAAACAGGTTCGAGTGTGGTCATGACCAAGGGGTATCGCGGCGTCCGCGGTGTCATTACGGACAAGCCCGAATCCTCATTCGAGTTCTATTTGATTCGTCTGGAAAACGGAATCCACATCGTGGCCGGCCCGTCGGCATTCGAGGTGGGCCGCCCGAGCACCTGAACGGCCTATGAAAGCCCATGGGCACCACATGCCGGCCGTATTGCCGGACACGGCCGAAGGAGGAGTTTTAATGGAAAGCAAGCCCAAGGTCTGCCACTACTCCGAGGTGCCCGTAGCGGACTTCGGCGATGCCGCCCCCGGGGTTACCATCCGCCGGCTCATCGACGAAGAGAACGACGGCGCACCCAACTACGCCCTTCGACTCATCGAGGTGCCCCCGGATGGACACACGCCTTTTCACGCCCATCCCTTCGAGCACGAGAACTACGTGATTGCAGGAAACGGCCGCCTTCGCATCAAAGAGACATGGCATGAGGTAGGACCGGGAAGCGTCATGTTCATCCCGGCCGACACGGACCACACGTTCGAAAACACCGGCAGCGAACCTTTCCGGTTTCTATGCGGCATTCCTGTTTCCCGCCTGATTCCCTCAGGGAAGTAGGGCTTTCCAGAACCCGGATTTCGGCAGAAAAGACTTGACGGGCACGATTTCGTCTGTTTTATACTCGCGCCTGTTCTTTCCGGGACTGGAAGGACGATGCCCCCCGCCCGAAACCCGACGACCGGTCCCTTCGGGACGTGCCATGCCAGAGAACACAGTGTCCGACGACAGATCCGCATGGGTGGCCCTCCACCTGGTGCCCGGATTGGGCAGCCGTTCCATTCAGAAGCTCATCGACCGGTTCGGGCGTCCCGGCCGCGTTTTTCGGGCCGGGCTGAAAGAGCTTCAGGCCGCAGCGGGTCTGAGCGAGGCGGTGGCCGGGCGGATCCGCCGGAAGGTGTTCTCCAGCGATCCGCACCGGGAGCTGATGAGGGTCGAGCAACTCGGCGGCCGCGTACTGACCTTTCGGGATCCGGGTTATCCCCGAAGGCTCAGGCGGATTCCGGGCCCGCCCATGGTGCTCTACCTCAGGGGGCAGGATCTTCCGGCTTCACAGGACATGATCACCCTGGTCGGCTCGCGGACTCCGACACCCTACGGAGTGAAGACCGCCAAGGGGCTGGCCTCGGGGCTGGCCGAGCGGGGAATCGGCGTGGTGAGCGGCATGGCCAGGGGTATCGACACCGCGGCCCATTGGGGCGCCCTGGAATGCGGCGGGTACACTCTTGCCGTATTGGGAACCGGCGTGGACCGCATCTACCCCTGGGCCAACCGGAAGCTGTTCGAGCGCATTCTGGAACAAGGCACGGTGCTGAGCGAGTTCCCCTTGGGTACGCCGCCCGAGGGCCGGAATTTTCCAATACGCAACCGAATCGTCAGCGGTCTCAGCAGCGGCGTGGTGGTGGTGGAAGCGGCCCGGAGGAGCGGATCTCTCATCACGGCTTCCCTGGCCTTGGACCAGGGGCGGGAGGTGATGGCCGTGCCCGGAAGCATCCGCTCTCAGCGGAGTGCCGGGTGCCATTTTCTTCTCAAACAGGGAGCCGCGCTGGCTGAGTCTACTGACGACATCCTGGAGGTCCTGGGCATGGCCCGCATGCCGGGGCCTCGAAACGGACACCCCGACACCCTGGACAGGGGCTCATCCCTGGGTCCGGAAGAAAAACTGGTCTATGACGTCCTGGGCGACGATCCGGTCCATATCGACGAGATCATCGACGCTTCGGGGATGGCTGTTCAACACGTGTTGAGTCTTCTGACCAGGCTGGAACTGACCGGTCTGATCGAGCAGCTCCCCGGTAAGATGTTCGTCCGAGCCTGATAACTATTCAAAAAACAGGACATCCGGCCGCACGCACCGGCCTTGAGAAAAGACATGGCAGAGCAGAAAAAAAAGACCAAAGGAAACAAGAGCACAACTCCTACGAACACTCGGGGCAAACAGCTGGTGATTGTGGAATCACCCGCCAAGGCCCGCACCATTAATCGCTACCTGGGGCCGGAGTACGTGGTGATGGCCTCGGTGGGGCATGTCCGCGACCTGCCGAACAGGAACCCCAAAGGGGTCAAGAATCCGGTGCCCGGTGTGGACCTGGACAATGACTTCTCACCCACCTACACGACCATTCGTGGGAAGAAAAAGACCGTCGACGAGCTTCGAAAGGCCTCGAGAAACGCCGGAGGAATATGGCTCGCCACGGACCTCGACCGCGAAGGAGAAGCCATCGCCTGGCATCTCACCCAAGCGCTCGGCGTGCCTCTCGAAGAGGCCAACCGCGTGGTCTTCAATGCCATAACGCAGAGAGAGATTCGAAAGGCCTTTGAACATCCCCGCAAAATCGACGTCAACAAGGTCAACGCCCAGCAGGCGAGGCGCATCCTCGACCGCATCGTCGGATACCAGGTCTCCCCTCTTCTCTGGAAGAAGGTGTCAGGCGGGCTGAGTGCAGGCCGGGTACAGTCCGTGGCCGTGCGCCTCGTGGTGGAGCGGGAACGGGAGATCGCCGCGTTCGTCCCTGAAGAGTTCTGGAGGGTGACAGCCTGCTTCACGGTCCGAACGGACCAATCGGACCAACTGAGAGAGGCTTGGAAGGCCTGGCTCTCGAAGGCACCTCCCTCGAAGAACGGGCGCAAGAGCAACGGAAGGTCGCTAAGGGAAAAAAACGCCTGGCTTGCCGAACACGACTCCTTCCTGGCCGAGCTGGTGGAGGTGGGCGGGAAGAAATTCGAGGCCCGGGACGCCGAGTCCGTAATCTCGATTCTTGAACGAATCGGCTACCACGTCACAGAACGCGATGAAAGCAAAGTCCCTGACGCCAAGGGCCCCGCCACACAACAGATACGCCTCTCGGGACACCTGGCGGAGCCTTCTTCGTGGCGAATCCGCTCGATCCGGACCAAACGAACCCAGAGCCGCCCGTCGCCTCCGTTCATCACCAGCACGCTTCAGCAGACCGCAGCCAATCAGTTGGGTCTTACGGCCCAGGCCACCATGCGTATTGCTCAAAACCTATACGAGGGCGTGACCGTACAAGGGGTCGGATCGGTGGGCCTGATCACCTACATGCGGACTGATTCCACCCACGTCTCAGGCGAAGCAGTGGACATGGCTCGGGATCACATCGCCTCCACCTACGGCAAGCCCTACCTGCCGGCGCGCGCGAACGTGTTCAAGTCGTCCAACAAGTCGGCTCAGGAGGCCCACGAGGCGATCCGCCCCACGGACGTCAACCTCACCCCGGACGCGGTGCGCGGGTCTCTGGACGACCGCCTGTTCAAGCTCTACAAGCTGATCTGGGAGCGTTTCGTGGCCTCCCAGATGACCAACGCCCAGTGGGACACATCCACCGTCCTGGTGGAAGGCCCGCTCGGTGATCCGGATGCAGTCGAAACCGCGCTCTTTCGGGCCACCGGCCGTACGCTTGTCTTCGATGGGCACTATCGAGTGACAGGGGTACCCAATTACTCCGAAGACGCCGTGCTTCCGGAACTGACCGAAGGCCGGGACCTCAACGCCTTCGGCATGCTGCCCGCGCAGCATTTCACCCAGCCCCCTCCCCGCTACACCGAGGCCGGCCTGGTAAAAAAGCTGGAAACCGAGGGCATCGGCCGTCCCAGCACCTATGCCCAGATCATTCAGGTGGTCCAGGATCGCAAGTACGTGGAGAAGCTTCAGGGAAGGTTCTACGCCACAGACCTCGGCGAGGTGGTGACAGACAAGCTCATAGAGGCTTTTCCCGAAATCCTTCAGGTGGGATACACCCGGGAGATGGAGCAGAAGCTCGACGATATCGAGGAGAAGGAAGCGGACTGGATCCGAATGCTCAAAGACTTCTATGGACCCTTCCGAAGAGATTTGACCCGGGCTTATGAAGGCATGGGGCACGCCAAGGCCGAGACCGAGCCGGCGCCTCACACCTGTCCGGAGTGCGGCGGGGGGACCGTTTACCGCTTCGGACGAAACGGGCGTTTCCTGAGCTGTGCCCAATACCCCAAGTGCACCTTCGCCGCACCCATTGATCGCGACGGCAACCCTGTGGAACCGACCCGGACCGACGTGGCCTGCCCCAAGTGCAACCAGCCCATGATGTTGCGCAAGGGCCGATTCGGCCCTTTCCTGAGCTGTACCGCTTATCCGGCATGCGACGGGCTGCTCAACCTGAATCGGAAGGGTGCAGTGGAGCCTCCCAAGGTGCCGCCGCTTCTCACGGATCTGCAATGCCCCAAGTGTTCTTCCCCTCTGAACCTGCGTCGAGGGAAAAAAGGGCCATGGCTGAGTTGCTCAAAATTTCCCAAGTGTCGCGGCCGGCTCGGCTGGGCTTCCTTGGAACCCGAGGTAAAAGAGAAGTGGGAAAAGGCCCTCGAAGCGCATGACAAGGCCCATCCTCAACCTGTGATACACAATGTAAACGGCGAACCCCTGCCTGAAGACCACCAGCCCCGGGAGCTTTCTTCGAGCGGAGACGACGAGAGGGGCTCATCCGGCCAATCCGGTTGATTCATTCAACCGTCCGGCCGCTTCCATCTTTCGTTCTGTAGTGCGGCTCGAAAATTCGTTCCAGCGCATCTTTCGAGATCCCGCATCCATTGCCGAGCGCCTCGTCCCTGACCCATTCTCCACCTTCTGATCCTCGTTCGACGCCAGTGGAAACATAAAATCACCGAAGATTTGTTTTGAAAATCGTTTATATCACCAAAATGATTCTCTTTTCAGCAAATGTAAAATTCCGCTGAAGACGTATTGACGAAAGTTTGTCTCTATGGTCTAATCCAAACTCCCCCCAAAAAGTCTGAGCCAACATTTCTTTTCCTATCAATACACTTGGAGAAAAGCACACCGCTTTTCTTTTCCAGGGGGGAGTCCTTTAATGAACCAACCGGTTGAGCATCACAACCAAGCCTGCGTGCTCGTAGTGGACGACGAGCGCAGTGTGCGCCGATCCCTGTCCATGGCCCTGAACGACGCATACCGGGTTTTTACGGCCCGGTGCGGCAAGGATGCCCTGAAAGCCGTTCAGCAAGGGAAACCGGACGTCGTTTTGCTGGACATCCTGCTTCCGGACACGGACGGCGTGTCCTTGCTTCGAAAGATCAAACATATGGCCCCCGGCCTGGAGGTCATCATTGTGACGGCGGTAAAGGACATTCAGACCGCCATTAGCGCCATCAAGTCAGGCGCATACGAGTATGTGATCAAGCCGTTCTCAGTGGAGGAATTGAGAAATGTCATCCATCGTGCTCTGGAAAAGCACCGGCTCGCCCGCCGGGTGGGCCGCCTTCCCCGGGAGCTGGACAGGCACCGGCCCTTTGAGAAAATGCTGGGGCAAACCCCCAGGATGCGCGAGGTTTTTCAGCTAATCGCCATGGTGGCGGAGAGCGACGGTGCGGTTCTGGTGCAGGGAGAGAGCGGCACGGGCAAGGAGCTGGTGGCGCGGGCCGTTCACAATCGAAGCCAGAGAAAGGACAAGCCGTTTGCCGTGATCAACTGCGCGGCCGTCCCCTCCACCCTCATGGAACGGGAGCTCTTTGGGCACAATCAAGGTGCCTTTACCAACGCCACAAAGGCCATGCCTGGAAAGCTGGAGCTGGCGGAAGGCGGAACCGTGTTCCTCGATGACATTGACTCCATGGACACGAGCATGCAGGCCAAGCTCCTCAGGGCCATCCAGCACAAGGAATTCGAGCGGCTGGGAGGCAACCGGTTGATTCGAGCGGACCTCCGCTTTGTAGCTGCATGCAACAAGGACCTGGGGGAGCTGATTCGGAATGGAAAGTTTCGTGAGGATCTATTTTATCGCCTCAATGTTTTTCCTATCGAACTTCCCCCGCTGCGGCATCGCCGTGATGACATCCCCCTTCTCCTGAACCATTTTTTCCTGCGCCAGCGAAAAAACCGGGACGGGTCTCCGGAGCGATTCTCCCGCAATGCCCTGGACGTGCTCATGAACCATGATTGGCCTGGAAACATTCGGGAGCTCGAAAACCTTGTCCTGAGGGTATCCACAGTGACACGCAGGCGTGTGATCCGCGTCCGCGACCTTCCCGCCGACCTGGCCGGTCGCCGGAGGACCCGAGCAAAGACACTCAAGGAGGCCGTGGACGACTTCGAGCGCAACTTTATCGGGGAGGTGCTGGCGCGGGCCGAGGGGTCCCGCCGCCGGGCGGCGGAGCGCCTGGGAATTCATCGAAACACCCTTCGCGGAAAGATGTCCCGGCTGGGCCTCCGGACCCGTTAAGAGAAGTTTCGAGGACTCGGTGTGAGAACTGCTCCATGATATTGCCCCGGCCGGCGACCTGCCCCCCTTGGCGCGTCTTTTCAGGAGGATCGAACAGCAACCTAGAAGGGTCGAAACGCCCCGCAGTCAGGGCACTGCCAGTAAACTCCGCTGCACGTGAGGCCCCAGAGATTCTCCTCCATGCAGGCGTTGCATATCCGGAAGCCGCAGGGGCACGTCCAGCAAAACGGTTGCCTCTTGCCGCAGCAGCTGCAAATGTACTCCCGCCTGCGCGTCCTCGCGCCTCTGCCTCCGGACATGACCGGCCGTCCCCGCTTCGAGTCTCAAGACTTCGTTGAATTCAAGGCCTTCCCAGGTCCATGAGAGGGGTGGGCTTGTCCTGGGAGGCCGTCTGCACAAGGGTTCGGTTCAGCCCGCAGTCCTCGAGAGCCCCGGCCGCTTCCCGTCTTATGAGGTCGGGAAGGTTGTTCTCGCGGCTCGTGTGCGCCGGCACGAGCCAACCCAGATCTTCATGGGCGAGGAGCCGAACGAGCTCCCCTGCCTGTCGGTTGGACAGGTGACCCTCAGGTCCCAGAATACGGCGTTTCAGGTGAAACGGATAAGGGCCCTCGTCCAGGAGCACCTCGTCGTGATTGAACTCCACGATCAAGGCCCGGCAGCCTTTCATGCGATCCTGGATCAGCCGGGTGCTGCGGCCCAGATCGGTAATCAGCCCCAGACGCATACCATCGCAGGCGATCACTATGCCCATAGGGTCGCCTGCATCGTGGCATTTGGTGAAGGTCTCTACTCGAAGATCACCGATGGGAAGGGTGCGACCGGTTTCAACCACCACGGGATTGGGAAGGTTTCCCAGGACACGAAGGCCCTTGTTGTGGGTGGGGCGGTTGAGGTAGACGGGAAGGCCGAGACGTCGGGCCAGGGGTCCGGCCCCTCGAATGTGGTCAATGTGCTCATGGGTGATGATCAGGGCGTCCAGCCCGGCCGGGTCCACCCCGAGGATTTCCAGTCGTTTCAGGATTTCCCGTCCGCTCAATCCGGCGTCGATCAGGATCCTGGCCCTGCTGGTTTCCACATAACACGCATTGCCTCCGCTGCCCGAAGCGAGTACGGAAAACCGCATGACGCATCCCTTCTCCATTCACGGCGCCCACTGGGTCGAGCGATCCGTATTCGAGTCAACCGATTCCGCTGTGCCCGAAACCTCCATCGCCGCGGTCGGTTTGATCCAGCTCCCGGACCACGACGACATCCGCCCTGAAGGCCCGGCCGATCACCATCTGCCCGATCCGGTCACCCCTTCGAATGGTGAAAGGCCGGGCGCTCCAATTGATGAGCACCAACCCCACCTCCCCGCGATAGTCCGAGTCGATGGTGCCTGGAGCGTTGACCATCCCGATCCCATGCTTGAGGGCGAGACCGCTCCTGGGCCGGATCTGGCCTTCATATCCCGGAGGAATCTCCACGGCGATCCCCGTGGGAATGAGGCGGATCTCCCCCGGAAGAAGAACGGTCTCCTCAATAAGGGCTGCCCGGAGGTCCATACCGGCGGAGCCCCGGGTTTCATAGGCGGGCAGGGGCAGATCTTCCGATCCTGACAGGCGTTTGACGCCGATTCTAACGGTCTCTATGGCGGGAGTCGTGCTCATGAGAGTCTGGGAAAATTGGGGTTCACCGAGACTGCAGGATCCAGATCCCCTTTTCCAAGGGGACCCAGCGTCACGAGGGACACGGGCCCACTCTGAAAGCAGTCCCGAGCCACCCGGATCACATCCTCCATGCGTACCTTGCCCAGATTCTCTATCAACTCCTCGTAGCTCACGTACCGGTTGTACACGTACTCGTTTTTGGCCAGGCGCATCATGCGGTTGTCCGTGCTCTCCGAGCCCAGAAGGATACCGCCGGCCAGGTGCTCTCGCATCATGTCCATCTCGGCCTCAGTGAGATCCCCGTCCAGAATGCGGCCGATCTCGCCGTGCACTACCTCCAGGGCCTGGTTGACCCGGGACGGGTCGGTTCCCAGGTAGACCCCCAGGATACCCGTGTCCAGATAGGCGGACAGAAAGGAGTAAACGGCATAAGCCAGGCCGCGCTTCTCCCGGATCTCCTGAAACAGCCGGGAGCTCATGTTCCCTCCAAGAAGGGTGTTCAGCAGGGCACCGGCCAGGCGGTCCTCGCTGGTTAGCTCCGGAGCCTTTCCTCCCATGCAGACGTGCACCTGCTCGAGGTCCTTTTCATGGCGAAAGGTCCCTGAATGAAGGGAAGGAGCGCTTCCACCCGTGGAGGGGGTTCCCTCCGGAAGGTTTTCAAAAAGAGGCTTAAAAGCCTTCATGAGATCCTGGTGCCGAATGTTGCCGGCCGCCGCTATGATGATGCGCTCAGGCGTGTAATATCGTTGGAAGTAGTCGAGGAGAAAGTCCTGATCGAAGGATGCCACCGAATCGCCGCTCCCCAGTATACTCATTCCCAGGGGATGATCCGGCCAGCAGTGCCCTCCGTGGAGAAGGTGGACATACTCTTCGGGCGTGTCCTCCACCATGTTGATTTCCTGAAGGACGACCTGCTTCTCGCGATCCATCTCTTCACGGTCGAAGGCGGACTGGAGAAAGAGATCCGAAAGGATGTCCACGAGCTGAGGAAAGTGCCGATCCAGTACGCGGGCGTGAATACAGGTGTTCTCCTTGCTCGTGAACGCATTGGAGAACCCGCCCACGGCGTCCAGCTCTCGCGCGATATCCAGGCTCGAGCGCCGGCGGGTACCCTTGAAGATCATGTGTTCGATAAAATGGGAAATTCCGCTTTCTTCAGGACGTTCATGCCGGGACCCCACGCCGATCCAGATTCCCAGAGAAACGGACCGGACATGGGGAAGGTGCTCTGAAAGCACCCTGACCCCGTTGTCCAGTACCGTCTTATGATGCATCGTCCGGCTTCTCTCCCAGCGCGGCCTTCCTGGACAGGGCGATCCGGCCGTTCTTGTCGATGTCGATTACCTTTACCAGCACCTCGTCCCCTTCCTGAAGGATGTCGGTCACCTTGTTGACCCGCTCCTTGTCGAGTTGCGAAATGTGAACAAGGCCGTCCGTTCCAGGAAGAATTTCCACAAAGGCACCGAAATCCATGATCTTGCGCACCTTGCCGTGGTAGAGATTGCCCACCTCGGCCTCCTGAAGGAGCTTCTTGATCATGTCGATGGCCACCTGGGCGCTTTCAGCGTCGGAAGCCGCGATGACCACCTTGCCCGAATCGTCCACATCGACCTTGCATTCGGACATGGCCGTAATCTCGCGGATGGTCTTGCCTCCCGGGCCGATCACCGTTCGAATCTTCTCCGGATGGATCTGGATCGTGGTGATGCTCGGTGCGTAAGGGGAAACCTGCTTTCGGGACGCGTTGATGGTCTTATTCATCTCTTCGAGGATGAAAAGCCTGGCCTCTTTGGCCTGGGCCAGGGCGCGCTGAAAAATGTCCCGGTTGATGCCGTCGATCTTGATGTCCATCTGGAGCGCGGTGATGCCGTCCTTGGTTCCGGTCACCTTGAAGTCCATGTCACCGAAATGGTCCTCGTCACCGATGATGTCCGTGAGTATGGCCACCTTGTCCCCTTCGGCCATGAGTCCCATGGCCACCCCGGCCACAGCATCCTTGAGAGGTACGCCTGCGTCCATCAGGGAAAGCGAACCGCCGCACACGCTGGCCATGGAGGAGGAGCCGTTGGACTCCAGGATCTCCGAAACCACTCGAATCGTGTACTGGAAATCCTCTACATCAGGGATCACGGGCAGCAGGGCGCGCCGTGCCAGGGCGCCGTGGCCGATCTCACGCCGGTTCGGCCCTCCCGGCCGCTTCGCCTCGCCCACGGAGTACGGTGGAAAGTTGTAGTGCAGAAGAAAGCGTCGGAACGAATCCCCCAGAAGGGTCTCGATCCTCTGTGCGTCCATTTCGGTTCCCAGGGTGCTCAGAACGAGGCCCTGGGTTTCACCCCGCGTGAACAGGGCCGATCCGTGCACCCGCGGAAGCACCCCCACCATGCAGTCAATGTCGCGCACCCGGTCAAAGGGACGCCCGTCTATGCGCCGGTTTTCATTGAGCACCAGGCTGCGGATCATCTCCTTTTCCAGGTCATGGACCATGTTCTTGATCTCACCGATGCGGTCAGGGTAGGTCCCGGAAAGGGCTTCCACCACCGCCTTGGTGACCTCTTGCCCCCTGCGCTGGCGAAGCTTTTTGTCCGCGGTGGTGACCACCTCCCTCATAGGGGCCTCGGCCTGTTCCCTTACTAGGGCGGAAAGCTCCTCATCGACCGTGATCGGGGGAAGCTCCCGCTTGGCTTTTCCAGCGGCCTCGCGCATCTCGTCCTGCATGACCAGCATGGGCTGCAGGGATTCCTGTCCGAAGAGGATCGCCTCGGTCATGTCCTCCTCGGAGACGAACTCCGCCCCGCCTTCCACCATGACCACAGCGGAGCGGTTTCCCGCCACGATCATGTTGATGTCGCTCTCTTCCTGCTGGCTTACGGTGGGGTTGGCCACGAAGGATCCGTTCACGCGACCTACGCGCACTGCAGCGATCGGACCCTGGAACGGAATATCAGACACCTCGAGGGCGGTGGAGGCCCCCAGAATCGCCAGGACGTCGGCGTCGTTCTCCTTGTCGGTGGACAACACGCTCGCCATGATCTGCGTTTCAAAATGGTAGTTGTCGGGAAACAGGGGGCGAAGAGGGCGGTCGATCAGCCGGGAAACCAGGGTCTCGCCTTCACTGGGCCGGCCCATGTCTCTGCGGAAAAAATTCCCCGGGAACTTGCCCCCGGCATAGGACATTTCCTTGTATTCGACGGTGAGAGGCAGAAAATCGATCCCCTCGCGGACTTCGTCCGTCCCGACCACGGTTACGAGGACCACCGTCTCGCCGAAGGTGACCACTACGGATCCGCTGGCCTGCCGGGCAACCCGGCCGGTCTCCATGTTCAATGTCTGCCCGTTTATTTGAATAGATGTGCTCTTGATCATAAATTTTTCCTTTCCCGGAATCGTTATGTAGTTGCAAAAAGCCCTGAATTAAGCCATCTACCCCTGTTATTCCAATGGGTTAAAGCCCTGTCAGGGGCGGTTGAGCGGGTTTTTTGCAGGGCGGGCATTTGCCGCCCGGCTCCCGGTTTCTCTTTATTTTCGGATCCCGAGTTCCTTGATAACGGTTTGATATCGTTTGATATCAATCTTTTTGAGGTAATTGAGAAGTCTTCTGCGTTGACCCACCAGTTTGAGGAGGCCGCGCCTGGAGTGATGGTCTTTTTTGTGCGTCTTGAAATGATCGTTCAGCGACGTAATTCGGTTCGTCAAAAGGGCGATCTGGACCTCGGGAGACCCCGTATCCTTTTCATGGAGTTTGAACCGATCAATGATTTCTTTTTTGGCTTCTGGCGTAAAGACCACTTTGAACCCTCCTTGTGGAATGTAGGATGATGAGCCCGAGAGCTCAGTTGAACACCCTGCTGATTTTTGTTCTCTCCTGTCCACCGGATGCATTCGTGGCCGTTTCGATAACAGCCACCAACTCCCCGTCGCAAAGGAGCTGTGTGTGCTTTCCGGCGGCTTCCGTATCCTCGCGCCCGGCCGGAACCTCCGCCCGGGCGGGTTGATAACCGTTTCTGATTTTTGCGGCCATGACCTTCCCGATGCCGATCTTGGGCACGTGCGGGAGAGACCGGGCCAGCGGGATCATTCGCTTCCTCCAGTGGTCACATCCCTTCTCTCCTGCCAGGAGACCGGAATCCACGGCGTCCTCCACCCGGAACGAGCCGCTGGCGACCCGGCGAAGGCGGATCAGATGGGCTCCTGTTTTCAACTGCACTCCCAGATCATGGGCCAGGCTCCTAAGATAGGTCCCGGCGGAACAGTGGACCTCCACGCTCAAAAACGGCAAATCCACGGAAAGGAGCTCTATGCCGTGAACAACCACTCTTCTTTTCCGCAGCTGAACCTCGATCCCCTTGCGCGCCAGTTTGTAGGCCCGAGTACCCTCCACATGCACCGCCGAGAAGGCAGGCGGAACCTGCTCAATCTCTCCCACAAAACCCTTCAGGGCATGGCCCAGGACGGCGGGGCTCATTTCAGGAACCGGCCGCTCTTCCACCACCCGGCCTTCAAGGTCGTAGGTGTCGGTCTCCACGCCGAGACGGATCACGGCCCGGTACATCTTGACGCCTTGCATCAGAAAGGGCATGAGTTTGGTTCCCTGGCCGAGCATCAGGATCAGGAGTCCGGTGGAGAACGGGTCCAGGGTCCCGGCGTGACCGACCTTTTTTATACCGGACAACCGCTTCATCCTGCGGACCACGTCATAGGAACTCTCTCCCGGTTTCTTGTCCACCAGTAGGATCCCATCCCGCATCGCAGCCGCCCAAGGCGCCTCACTCCGCTGCAAACAAGGCACCTAAGTCTCCTCTTCCTCGGACTCCTCGGGTCTCAAGCGATCGAGAAGCTTTTCCATTTTCTCGCCTCGTTTGAGAGAGGGGTCATGGCGAAAATCGAGCTCGGGAACATAACGCAGCTCCATGCGCCTGCCGATCTCCCGCTTGATGAAACCTTTTGCACTTAGCAGCCCCTGTTGTGAGTCTTCGAGGTCCACCTCGTCACCAAGCACGCTGAAGTACACCTTGGCGAACTTGAGATCGTCCGCCATATCCACCCCGGTGAGGGTCACACCTCGCACACGGGGATCCTTCACCCGATGTTCGATCAGCTCCGCGATCTCCTTGAACAACTGCTCCCCGACCCTTGCAGATCGTTTTCCAGCCAGCAAAATCCTCTCCTGTCCTTCTACCCGCGGCCCGGGACCGTCATTACACGTTCAGGATTTCCATATCGGAATCCATGAGTTCCGCAAGATGAAGAGACTCCGTGAAGGACAGCACGTTCGTGAGCGAGGCGTCCACGTGTCTTCGATCGTTTCCCACCGTGCACACCCCCAGTTCGATGCGCTGCCACAAATCATTGGCCCCCACCTCGGCCACGGCGACATTGAACCGGTGCTTGATCCTGCCCACTATGCTCTTTACAACCTTCCGCTTGCCCTTTAGCGAGTGGTTGTCTTGCATCATGAGCGTGATTTTCAGAGTACCGACCACCATCGACTACAGCTCCGGCTGTACCTCCTCCAACTCGTACACCTCAAAGACGTCTCCGGGCTTTACGTCCTGAAAGTTCTCCAGCCCGATGCCGCATTCGTACCCCGACTGCACCTCCTTGACGTCCTCCTTGAACCGCCTCAGGGAGCTGATCTTGCCGTCGAAGATCACCACATCGTCCCGCAGCAGGCGGGCCTTTGAATTGCGCAGCACGTGTCCGTCCGACACCTGGCAACCGGCTATGGTCCCGATCTTGGGCACGTGAAAGGTCTCCTTGATGTTCACCCGGCCGATCACGTGCTCTCGATACTCCGGCTCCAGCATGCCGGCCATGGCGTCCCGGACGTCCTTGATCACATTGTAGATGACGTCGTAGTAACGGATGTCCACGTTTTCCCGCTCGGCCACCTCGCGGACCCTTGGATTGGCCCGGACATTGAACCCGATCACAATGGCGTCCGATGCGGAAGCCAGCATGATATCCGTTTCCGTCAGGGCGCCCGTGGAGGAGTGAATGATCTTCAGCTTGACCTCCTCGGTGGACAGCTTGAGCAGGGAGTCGGATATCGCTTCGATGGATCCCTGCACATCCGCCTTGAGGACGATGTTGAGCTCCTTGACCTCTCCCTCCTTGATCCGCTCGAACAGGTCATCCAGGCTGACTATGCCGCGCTTTTCAGCCCCTTCGCCCCGGGTGAGCCCCTGCCGGTACTCAGCCACCTGCCGGGCGGTCTTTTCATCCGGCAATACGAGGAAATCGTCACCGGCCTTGGGCACACCGCTGATGCCGTAAATCTCCACGGGAGTGGACGGACCCGCCTGGTCCAGCCGCAGGCCGCGGTTGTTCATCATGGCCCGAATCCTGCCGTGGTTCTCGCCGCATACGAAATATTCCCCCTGCCTCAAGGTACCGGCCTTGATCAGGACCGTGGCCACCGAGCCGCGGCTCTTGTCCAGCCGTGCCTCGACAATGGAGCCCTGGGCGGGACGATCGGGGTTGGCCTTGAGTTCGAGAATTTCCGACTGCAGGGAGATGAGCTCCATGAGGTCGTCCACACCATCGCCGGTCTTGGCGGAAAGCTGGGCGAAGAGCGTCTCGCCGCTCCATTCCTCCGGAACGAGGTCGAGCTCTGCAAGCTCACGCTTGACGCGGTCGGGTTCGGCTCCCGCCTTGTCCATCTTGTTGACTGCGACTATGATGGGAATCTCGGCCGCCCGGGCATGGTTGATGGCTTCCTTGGTCTGCGGCATGACCCCGTCGTCCGCCGCCACCACGAGCACAATGATATCCGTCACCTTGGCGCCTCTGGCCCGCATGGCCGTGAACGCCTCATGACCGGGTGTGTCCAGGAACACCACGTCCCCGCTGTTGGTGGTGACGTAATAGGCACCGATATGCTGGGTGATTCCGCCCGACTCCCCCTCGATAATTTTGCTCTTTCGAATGTAGTCGAGCAGGGAGGTCTTTCCATGATCCACGTGGCCCATGATGGTGACCACCGGCGGCCTGGGCTTCAGATCCTCGGGCTTGTCCTCCACTTCCCGGAGGAGGTCTTTCATTTCCCTCACATCCAGTTCGAGCTCATATCCGAAGTCATCGGCCACCAACACCGCCGTATCGAAGTCAATGGGCTGATTGATGTTCGCCATGACGCCCTGGGCCATAACGGCTCGAATGATCTCTGAAGCCTTGATGCCCATGGCTTTGGCCAACTCTCCCACGGTTACCTGCTCGGGGACCTTGATCCGGCGTTTTATGGCCTTTGGAACGGTTATCTCCGTCTGTTTGTATTGCTTGCCGGTCTCCCGGCCCTTTTTGGCCCCCTTCTTTCCCTTGCGCCCGGGACGCCTACCCTCATAAAGGGCGTCCCGCTCGAACACTTCCAGCTTTCGGCTCTTGACGGTCCCCTTCTTCCCCTGCTCTTTCTTGGCCGGCTTTTTCTTTTCCTTTTTTCGAATGGGCTTGCCGTCTTCGTCCAGAGGGGGCGGGGGGGGAGGCATGACCTCCTGGGGGGCCTGGGGGGGTGGCGGAGGCTTGACGGCTTTGGGCCTGGGTTTCGAGGGGGCCTCTCGCACCTTTTCTCGCTTCACCACCTCTTTCAGGGGTCCCTCTTCCGCACTTTTGATGATTTTTGCAGGTTCCGCGCCTGTCTTCTTCTTGGCCTTTTTCCCTTTCGGTTTTTCCTTCGCCTTGGGAGCGGGCTTTTCCTCTTCCGCCTTCACCTCTTCCCCGGCCTGAACAACCTTCGGCGACTCTTCGGCCTCTTTTGAAGGGCCGCCTTCACCGACTTCTTCCTCCACGGGCACAGCTTCCGGTTTTACCAGGGGCTCCGAGGGCATTTCAGCCTCCTCGGCCTCTTCGGTGACCGGCTGCGATTCGGGCTCGGCGGTCTTCAGGGGCTGTTCCGAGGGCGTGGACGGCTCAGCCTCGGCCTCCGCGGCCTCCTGGTCGGGCCGGACACGCACGGTTTTCCGGCGCCTCCGAATGACTGTCGGTTTGACCCTCTTCTCCTCGACAACCTCGGAAACCTTGCCCGTGGCCAAATCCCGGGCTTTGGGCACTTCCGACTCATCCAGGGTGCTCATATAGTTCTTGATCTGCATTCCACCGGCGATCAGCTTCTCGACGAGCACCTTGCTCTCCATATTCAGATCCCTGGCCAACTCGTATACCCTGACTTTCGCCATGTACCCTCCCAAATCACCGGTTCCGGTTTTCTTTGGTTCGATTCGTTCGTCCGCGCTCCGCCGCCCTTTTTCCTGTGGCACCGAAACACCGGGGCGAGTGGCTACGCCCCGTCGCGGAGTTCGCGGGCCAATTGAAGCGGTCCCTCGGTCCTGAACACCCTGTTCAGCTTCCGGTGTGTTTTGAGCCTGCCGCGGCACTCGGCCCGGCTGCAAAGATAAGCGCCTCGCCCTGTGGCTTTCTTTTCAGGATCCTCTCGAATCTCACCTTGTTCGTTCAGGACCATCCTGACCAATTCGCACTTGGTACGTTTTTTTCCGCAAATAATGCAGGTCCTGATTGGTACGTGCGCCTTACGTTTCATTGCCATGCTCGAAGTGAGGGGCGTCCGTTTCGGACGTATCTTCCACGGAAGACTCCTCCTGAACGGCCGCTGACTCATCCACGGCAGGTTCTTTTTCTTTCTCTTCCGGTTGCTCTTCTCTTTCTACTTCATTATCTTCCTGCCCCTTGCGCTGCACATATTCCACGGCACTTTTCAAAAGCTTAGACGCCTTATCCTCCCCGATCCCCCGCACGGTCATCAATTCCCCTTCCGTGGAGCCGGCAATCTCCTCGGCGGAGCGAAAGCCCGCCTGATACAGGGTGGTGGCGGTGGCCTCCCCTACCTCGTCCAGCTCGAGTAAGGAGACGTAAGCATCTCTCAGTTCCTGGCTGTAGGCCGTCTCACTGACGACGTCCAGATGCCAACCCGAAATCTTGGAGGCGAGACGGACGTTCTGCCCGCGCCGACCGATGGCCAGGGAGAGCTGGTCATCCGGAACCACCACCTCCATGGACCGATTCGCCTCGTCCACGACCACGCGAACGATCTCCGCGGGGGCAAGGGCGTTCACGATGAACTTGGCCGGGTCCGGATCCCAGGTCACTATATCAATCTTCTCTCCCCGCAGTTCCTGAACCACGGCCTGAACCCTGGAGCCCTTCATCCCCACGCAGGCCCCCACCGGGTCGATGTCCGGATCCTTGGAGTCCACTGCGATCTTGGACCGGCTTCCCGGCTCCCGGGCCACCTGAACGATGGTGACAATACGTTCGGCGATTTCCGGGACCTCGTTTTCAAAGAGGGCGGACAGAAAGTTGGGGTGGGTTCTGGAAAGAATGATCTGAGGGCCTCGGCTGTACTGCTTCACGTCCAGAACATAGGCTCGAATCCGGTCTCCCTGACGATAGGTCTCACGCGGAATCTGCTCCTTCGAGGGTAGCTCGGCCTCGGCACGGCCGAGGTTGGCGATGATGGACCCTTTGTCGAAGCGCTGTACGATGCCGTGAATGATTTCGCCCTTGCGGTCCTTGAAGTCATCGTACACAACGTTCCGCTCGGCTTCTCTGAGCCTCTGCATAATGACCTGCTTGGCGGACTGGGCCGCAATTCGGCCGAAGCGGTCCGTGTCCATCTTGACCCCGACGGCGTCCCCGAGCTCGAACTCCGGATCCAGCTTCTGGGCCTCCTCCATGGAAATCTGCAGGTCATCGTCCTCGACCTCCTCCACGACCTCCTTGAATTCAAACACCTCGATCTCGCCAAGCTCCTCGTTGAAGTTGACTTCGAGGTCGTAGTTCGGGCCCATCTTCTTGCGGGCTGCGGCCTTGACGGCCTCCTCGAGGGTGTGAATCAATATTTCCCGGTCCAGCCCTTTCTCCCGGCTCACCTGGTCGACGACTCTCAGCAGTTCCGAAATCATGTTCCCTTCTCTCCAGAAGTGGGGTTGTCGATGAATGGCACCCTCCTAAAACTCGTACACCACATTGGCCTTGTCCACGTCCGCCAGAAAAAGCGGCACCTCGGCCCCATCCACGAGCACCGTGATCTTGTCTTCTTCGACCCGAACCAGCCGGCCGGTGAAATTCCGGCGGCCCTCTCTGGGTTCGATGGTTCGTATTCTCACTTTGCTCCCGGTCGCCCGTTGGAAATCTTTTCTTTTCTTGAGAGGGCGATCCAGGCCGGGCGAGGAGACCTCCAGCACATACTCATGCGGGATGATGTCGCGGACATCTATGAGATCCCCTATCTCGCGGCTCACCCTTGCGCAGTCATCGATGGTGACTCCGCTCTCCTTGTCCATAAACACCTGCAAAACCCATCTCCCGTTCCTAGTACCGTAGGCCACGTCCACGAGCTCATAGCCCATGCCCTCCAGGATCGGCTCGAGGAAATCGGTCACTTCCTGCAGGATGCTCTGAATATTCGCAGCCATGGCTTTACATTGTCCCGATGCAAACCTCGCACGGAAAAACGTCTCGCCTGATTCGACCGCACCCTTGGAGCGGATTTCACGGTTCGGAGGTGCTGCAGGTCGGCTGCCGGATCGGGATCCGCCCGCAAAAACAAAAGCGGGCCCAAGAACCCGCTTCCTCATCGCAGACGCGTTGGTCACTGGCCCATTACGCCAGATCCGTAAGGGGATGGGCAATCACAACACCAGTCCGCAATTCGAAGTAAGGCTCAGCCTTTTGGGCCGACCGGAAACCTCAAAAAGGGAATCAGGCCTTTCATGGAAAATGGAGCGGGCAACGGGGATCGAACCCGCGACCCCAAGCTTGGGAAGCTTGTGCTCTACCAACTGAGCTATGCCCGCACTCTTCTCCCGGCTCCCTGTTTCGGAAGCATTCGAGGCTATTTTGTAAACTCAGAAAAAGTGTATTATATATTCGAAAATGACGAAGTCAAGCAGTTTGTCGCCTCTTTCCCGCAAACGCCGTTTTTCTGATTCTTTGCAAGAGACGGAACACTCTCGAGAACGGCGAATCACGAACACGGGCCGAGGGAATACTTGACAGGGATTCTCAAGAACCTTAATATAGCGTCGAATGGGTCGTTTTCATACCCCCCCGGCTTTTCCCGGGAAAGGCCCTTCGGAATGAAGGAGAAACACGCATCCTTGGAAGACGTTCCCGGTCTGATGGGCCTCATTAAATCCATTGTTCGAAAAAAGCACTCCCTGCTCAAGGGGGCGGATCTGACCGAGGAGATCCATGATCTCATGGACCAGGGTCAGGCCAAGGGACTCATAACCGGTGAAGAATCGGATATGGTCTACGGGGTCCTCGACCTGAAGGAGACCACGGCGCACGCCATTATGGTCCCCCGTACGGAGATCTCCTCCGTGGCCATGGACGCCACCCTGGAGGAAGTCATTCGCCTGGTGGCCGATTGCGGCCACACCCGCATCCCCTTTTACGAGGGGACCATCGACCGCATCATGGGCATTCTTCATGCCAAGGATCTGCTAAAGCTGTGGGGGCAGCCGCCTGAAACCCGCATCCCCAAAAAGCTCCTTCGAGAGCCTTTCATTGTTCCTGGAAATAAGCGGGTCATGGACCTCCTCAGGGACCTCCAAGCCAGGCAGACCCATCTGGCCATCGTGGCTGACGAGTACGGCGGAACCGCCGGAATCATCACCATTGAAGACATCCTCGAGGAGATCGTCGGCGAGATCATGGACGAGCACGACAACGAGCAGTCCCTGATCAGCGAAATCGACGAGAACTCGGTCATGGTGGATGCGCGACTGGAGATCGAGAAGCTCGAAAAACACCTCGGGGAGGAACTGCCGGAAGGTGATTTCGAATCCGTGGGAGGGTTCATCATTCATCTTTTGGGCAAGATCCCCGACAAAGGAGAGCAGATCACCTTCGGCAATCTGGATATGACCATTCACTCTGCGGATGAGCGCAAAATCTACAAGATCAAGGTCACCCGCCGCACCCCTTCTGAAGCCCCTTTTGCAAATCCGTGAAGAGATCCGGGAACCGATCACACGTAGACACACTGGCCGCCGTCCTGACCGGACTGATGCTCACGGCGGCCTTTCCGCCGGGCCCTTTTTCCCTGCTGGCCTGGGTTTCCCTGATTCCGCTGCTGGCCGCCGTGCAGGACCAGCCTCCCTCCCGTTGCTTCAGGCTGGGGTTTCTGGCCGGAGCCGCGCATTTTCTCTCCCTCATGTACTGGATTATCGTGGTTCTGCAAAGCTATGGCGGGCTGCATGTCCTGCTCAGCTTTCTGGTCCTGCTTGCTCTTTGCTTTTATCTTGCTCTTTATCCGGCTTTTTTCTGCCTACTATATGCTCTACTGCGGGACTCGCGATTCGGTGTGCTCCTGGCCGCAGGGGCCTGGGTGGGGTTGGAGTATATTCGCGGTCGCCTCTTGACCGGCCTTCCCTGGTGCTTCCTCGGGCACAGCCAGGCTGAAAACCTCCAGCTCATTCAGATCTCTGATGTGGTCGGAGTTTACGGCGTCAGCTACCTGGTGGCCGGGGTCAATCTGCTGCTTTTTCGCCTCATCTTGAATCGCCCTTCGGGAAAAGGCCTGTTTCTTGCCGTGGAAGGAGGGATCATCGCGGCCCTGTTCTCCGCCGTGCTCCTGTACGGCAACCTGAAAATACGCGACCTCCCGGCCGAGGGCTCCGGCTCCGAACCGCTCCGCACCGCAATCATTCAGGGCAGCATCGACCAGTCCGAGAAGTGGGTCCCTGAGCACCAGAGTAAAAGCCTCGGCGCATATCGACGCTTGAGCCTTCAGGCGTCGACACTCAAACCCGACCTCATAGTATGGCCCGAAACCGCGGTCCCCTTTTTCTTTCAGGACCCTTCGGCCCTGTCGGAGGGCGTCCTTTCCCTTCCCCGGGAAACGGAAGCGGACCTGCTGTTCGGAAGCCCTGCTTACGAAGACTCCGGCAGGCGGGTCCGATACACCAACCGGGCCTATCTCCTCTCCGGCAAAGACCACGCGGTGGAGACCTACGACAAGGTTCATCTGGTTCCCTTTGGAGAATACGTTCCGCTCCAGCGACTGCTCCCCTTTGTTCAGCGGCTGGTGCCCGCGGCAGGGGATTTCACCCCCGGCGATCGAGTCGAACCGCTCACCACCCGGCGATACTCCGCGGGCGTCCTGATCTGTTTCGAAGCCATCTTCCCCGAACTCGCCCGCCGCCAAGTCAAGAATGGTGCGGACATACTTGTGAACCTTACGAACGACGCCTGGTTCGGGCGTACCAGTGCGCCCTTCCAGCACCTCTCCATGAGTGTTTTCCGCGCCGTGGAGACCCGGGTTCCTCTGGTCAGGGCCGCCAACACCGGTATCAGCGCGTTCGTCGATCCCCTGGGCCGGGTGACCCATCGAACCGGCCTGTTCCACGAAGCGGTTCTCGTCTCGAATGTTCACCCCTCCACGAGCCCTTTGACATGGTATGTGCGCATGGGCGACATCTTTCCTCTCTTTCTTTTGGCCGCTGTTTGTGCTAAACTGTTGGGTTCGAAGCTGAAGATGTTGACCTGAATCGAGCGATTTTAGAGCTTGCCGAAGATGCAAGGAACAAGGAGGACGCCATGTACAGTGAAATAGCAAACCGAATCGAAACCCTCGAGGAACGACTCCAGAGCATTCGAGGTCATCTTTGACCTGGATACACAGGAAAAAGACCTTCAACACATCGACACGATCATGTCCCAGTCGGGCTTCTGGCAAAAAGACCAGGACGAGGTGTCCCGGCTGAGTCAGCAACGGGCCCTGTTGCGCGACAACGTGGAGCAATGGTCACAGTACCGGCAACAAATCGACGACGCCCGCCTTCTCGCCGACATGGCCGAAGAGGAAGAAGACCAAGCGACCCTCGCTGAGGTGGAGAGCGAGGTATCCCGTCTGGAAAAGGAGATAGACAAGCTGGATCTTCAGACCCTGCTGGGAGAACCGGACGACCGCCGCAACGCCATCCTCTCCATCAATGCGGGGGCCGGCGGAACCGAGGCCCAGGACTGGGCGGAGATGCTTCTTCGAATGTACCTTCGTTGGTGTGAAACCAAAGGATACGAGGTTCGAACCCTGGATCACCAGCCGGGAGACGAGGCGGGCCTCAAGAGCGCCACCATCACCGTGAAGGGGCCCCGTGCCTACGGTTATCTCAAGTCGGAGCACGGAATCCACCGAATGGTTCGAATCTCGCCGTTCGACGCCACCGGTCGAAGACACACCAGTTTCGCCTCTGTGTCAGTCGTCCCGGAAGTGGACACCGACATCAAGATCGAGATCGATGAGAACGACCTGCGGGTGGACAGCTTCCGGGCAAGCGGACCCGGCGGCCAGCACGTGAACAAGACCAGCTCGGCGATTCGAATCACCCACCTTCCCACAGGGCTCGTGGTTCAGTGCCAGAACGAAAAGTCACAGCACCGAAACCGCGACATGGCCATGAAGGTGCTCATGGCCCGGCTCTACGAGATCGAAAAGCACCGCCAGGAAGAAAAAAAGCAGGAAATGCACGACTCCCAGATGGATATCGCCTGGGGCAGCCAGATCCGGTCCTACGTGTTCAATCCCTATCGCATCGTGAAGGATCACCGCACCGGAGTGGAGGTAGGAAACCTGGAACGGGTGATGGACGGGGGCCTCGATCCATTCATCGACGGGTACCTGAGAGGGAAAAGAAACCTGAAGACATGAGCCGGTTTCCGGTTTTTGAACCGCCCTTACTGTTGGGTCTGTTTGAACGCCAAATCAATGCTTGCGATGTAATCCGCTATGCCCTCCACGATACCCTGGGCGAGCGCTTCCAGGTAGGCCCGGCTCAAGAGCCTTTTTCGTTCGGTGGGGTTGGTGATGAAACCCATCTCCACCAGAATGGCCGGCATCTCCGCGCCGATGAGCACGTAAAAAGGCGCCTGTTTCACGCCCAGGCTCTTGACCCCCTGGTAGGATTTTTTCAATCGGTTGAACATCCCCTTATGCACCTGGTGGGCGAGTTTGCTCGACTCGCTGATCTTGGTGTTGAGCATGAGATCGTTGAGGATGGTCTGCAGATCGCTGAGGTTCTTCTCCGAGGTGGAGTTCTCCCTGGCGGCCACCAGCACGGCCTGCTCGTCAGTGGCCATGTTCAGAAAATAGGTCTCCAGCCCGGCTATACCGGCCTGTTTGTGCGCATTGATGTGCAGGGATATGAACAGGTCCCCCTTTTTCATGTTGGCGAACGCGGTTCGGCGTTCCAGAGGCAGAAAGGTGTCGTCCACTCGAGTCAGCACGGCCTCACACTGGAGCTCCTTTTCGATCTTCAGGGCCAGGGCCTTGGCCAGCTTCAGCACCACATGCTTTTCCTGAATGCCTCCTGCATACACGCAGCCGGGATCTTTTCCGCCGTGTCCGGGATCGATCACGACCCGTTTCACCCTCAACCCGAGCTGCCGGACCAGTGAAACGTCTGCGTCCGGCTCCTCGACCCGCCGAACCCCTTTGCGCGCCTTCTTTTTCAGCCTTTCAATCTTCTTCTTTTCCTCCTCCTCCTTAGTCTTGTCCCCCCGAACGTCCACCACGATTCGAAAGGGGTCGTGGAGGTGGAAAATCTTATAGTCCTCGAGGCTGTCGATATCCAGGACCACCCGCACGACATCTTTACTGTTCTGCCCCGCCCTGGCCTGGCGGAGGAGCCCGTCACGAATGGGAATCGAGCTTTCGATATCCGTGGCCACAGCATCCTTTAAGTCTACGTAGAGCCGCCTCGGTTTGTTCAGCTTGGGGTCCTCCTTGAGCAGGTGGGACTCATACTTGACCGGCCGCTCCATGTCCACGACGACCCGGGTGTAGGTGGGCGTAGACCAGTGGCGTATGTCCTGCACCCTTGCGAGACCGTGTTGGTCCGCACCGCTGCTGCCGAGGGGCTTTGTTTCCTGTTTCTTCTTGCTCAGCACCCGGGCCAGCTCGTCCATCTTGTCCCGGGCGCGATCGCGCATGTCTCCCGAGGGGAACTTGATGTCCACCTTGAGAAACTCCACATAGGCCTGGGTCGGATTCCCTTTTTCTTCGTAGTACACCTCGCCGATCCGGTACTGGGCGTCATCCGCCAGTCTGTGATCGGGATAGGTCTCCACGACCTGCTTGAACAGGGCGATTCCCTCGTCCAGATCACTCTCCAGCCCGGAGAATCGGGAGAGCTTGGTGTGCATTCTAGCCGAGAAATACAGGGCCCACGCGGCCTCCCCGCTCTTGGGGTATGAATCGGAGATCTTCTTGTACTGACGAATGCAGCGCATCCAGTTGTGGCGGTACTGCATCTTCTTGTTCGAGCGGTACAGGGCCTTGCGGCATGCGTTGGCCTGCTGGAGCAGGGTGGCCTCGGTGGAGGCACCGCACCGGCCCCCGCCCCCGCTCCAGACAAGAAGGAGGTTCAGGACGAACACGACAATGAGAACACTTCGATTCCGCTCAAACATGAGTTTCATCAAACCTTGTCCAGCCGAGTATAGTGTGTGCCCTGGGGGCGGCGTCCAACTATCTTTGCGCTTCCCCTGCTTCTTCCCGGTTACCGCTCACATAGGCCTGAAGACGATTCAGCTCGTTCAAGGCCTCGAGCGGGGTCATGCCCACGATATCGAGCCCCTGGATCCACTTCTTTAGGCGGCCGTCTTCCCCGCTGAACAGGCTGAGCTGTCCCGGCATATCCTTTGAACGCTTCCGTTTGCTCCCGGCGATCCTGGGCCGTCCGGCCTCGTCCACCTCACCGCTTTCGAGCATCTCCAGAATTTCCTTGGAACGTTCAATGGCCTCCTCCGGCAGCCCCGCGATCCGGGCCACCTGGATGCCGTAGCTTCGACTGGTCCCGCCCGGGACGAGCTTTCGAAGAAAGATAATCCGGTCGTTCCACTCCTTGACAGCGATGTTGAAGTTCTTCACGCGGGTCCTGGTGGTCACCAACTCGGTGAGTTCGTGATAGTGGGTCGCAAACAGGGTTCGAACTCCCCGCCCGCCCCGATCGTGCAGCGCCTCGGCAACGGCCCAGGCGATGCTCAGGCCGTCGTACGTGCTCGTTCCCCTGCCGATCTCGTCCAGGACCACAAGACTCCGCGGAGTGGCATGCCTGAGGATGTTCGCCGTCTCGTTCATCTCCACCATGAACGTGCTCTGTCCCCGGGCCAGGTCGTCGGACGCGCCGATACGCGTGAAAATCCGGTCCACCAAACCGATGAGCGCCTTTGACGCGGGAACGAAACCGCCCATTTGGGCCATGAGCACCGTCAAGGCCGCTTGTCTCAGAATGGTTGATTTTCCGGCCATGTTGGGGCCGGTAATGATCAGGAGCTGCTGTTCCCGATCGTCCAGGCGAATATCGTTGGGAACAAAGTCTTCTTCCTTCACGCTTTGCTCGATCACCGGGTGACGACCGTCGACAATGTCGATGCACCCTCCTTCGTCCACCTGGGGACATACGTACCCGTTCACCTCCGCCGTCTCGGCGAGGCTCGCCAGCGCATCCAGTTTACCCACCAGCTCAGCGCTTGTCCGAATGCGCGGGCTCTCCCGTGCAACCTGCTCCCGAACCTTTTCGAAAATTTCCATCTCGAGGACGGCACGCCTCTCTTCCGCTCCCAGGACCTTTTCCTCGTACTCCTTGAGCTCTTCCGTGATGTAGCGCTCTGCATTCACCAGGGTCTGCTTCCGCACATAGTGGTCGGGAACCCGGGGAATGTTGGCCTTGGACACCTCGAGGTAATAACCGAAAACCTTGTTGTACCCCACCTTGAGGCTGCTGATCCCGGTCCGCTCCTGTTCCGTGGCAGCCAGGTCGGCGATCCACCCCTTCCCGTCCCGAGTTATTCTAATCAGCTCATCCAGGTCAGGATTGTATCCTTCGCGAATCACGCCCCCTTCCCTGAGGCTTATCGGGGGCTCGTCCTCAATGGCCTCCTCGATGATCGAGGCCACATCCTCCAGCGGATCCAGCCCGCCGCCGATCTCCTCCAGGAGTTCGCCGGCCGTTCCCTCCAGGAGCCGCTTGAGGCCGGGAATCCTAAGAATGGAGGCCTTCAAGGCGGACAGGTCCCTGGCATTGGCACGACCCATGGAAATCCTGCCGTTGAGCCGCTCCAGATCGTACATGTCCTTGAGCTGTTCGCGAACGGCCTCCCTGGTCATTTGGTTCCGCCGCAGGGTGGCCACAGCGGCCAGCCGCCGGTGAATCCGCTGGAGGTCGAGCAGGGGATATCCCACCCAACGCTTCAACAACCTGGCCCCCATGGGAGTAACCGTTCGATCGAGGACGTCGAGAAGGGTTCCCTTGCTCGAATCCCGCCTAATGGTCCGATAGAGCTCTAGGTTGCGGGTGGTGGCCTCGTCCAGGAACATGAAGCCGCCCAGATGGTAGGTGATCAGGTCCCGAATATGTCCCGGGCTGGTCTTCTGGGTCTGGTGCAGATAGTGGACGACGGCGCCTGCCGCGGCGATGCCCTGATCCATCCCCCGGCATCCGAACCCTTCCAGAGACCGCACGCCGAGCTGCTCCTTGAGAAGGTTTTCAGCCTCCTGCCTGTCGAAGCGCATTCCATCCAGCGGTTCCACCCGATAAGACGCCATCTCAGGGTCTCCCGAGACGGGATCCCCTTCGGGAACAAGGACCTCGGCCGGATCGATCCGACCCAGCTCTCCGAAAAGCTGCCCCCGCTCCTCCACCTCGGTCACGCGAAACTCTCCGGTGGACAAATCCAGGTGGGCGATCCCCCAGCCGCCCGGCCCGGAGGCCACTGCGGCCATAAACACGTTGGCCGCGCCTGCCCGGTCTTCACCTTCCAGTAGGGAGCCCGCGGTCACCACCCGGGTCACTTCCCGCTGCACTATTCCTTTGACCGATCTCGGGTCTTCCACCTGCTCGCATACAGCCACCTTCCGCCCCTGTTCCACGAGTCGAACCACATAGGCCTCGGCGGAGTGATAAGGCACACCGCACATGGGCACCTTTTTCCCCTCGTGTGACCCCCGTGACGTGAGGGTGATCCCCAGGATGCGGGCCGCCGTTTCCGCATCCTCGAAAAACATCTCGTAAAAATCGCCCATACGGAAAAACAGAATGGCGTCCGGGTGCTGGTCCTTGATCCCCAGATACTGACGCAGCATGGGGGTGGCCTGTGTCATTGCCGGCCCTCGCGCACAATGTGACTGGAGGGTGAAATCGAGTCGGACGAATGCTCACTCGCCGCGCTCACCCCGACCCGCTCTGTTCTGGTGATTGTGTCCCATCGCCTGCATTGAGGGCACTGCCATTGAAGATCGGCCGGTTGATATCCGCAGACGCCACACTGAAACTTGAGTGAGGAAACGTCCAGGTGTTCTATAAGATCCTGGTAGGCCTCCAGGGCCTCCTCCTTCATCCCCTGTTTCAAAAATACGGCTCCCAGCAGGGTACGCGCCTCCCAAAACGAGGGGTCCAGTTCCAGCGCCTGCTTCAGTTCGCGTACCGCACCCTCGATGTCTCTTCGGCTGTAGAGGAACCTGCCCAGTGCAAGATGGGTGAAGGCGTCGGCGTTCTTTTCCGCGCACTCCTGAAGGAACGCCTCCACCGGCCTGAGGTCGTGCATTCGAGCATAGGCCCCCTCCAGCCTTCTGTAGGCCAGAAAGGTAAAGGAGGGGCAAACGTCCACTACCCGTTTCCAGGTGGCGACGGCCTTTTTGAAATCGTCCTTCGCCCGGTACAGGTCACCCAGATGCAGATAGGCGTCAACGCAGGCCGGATCAATGGAAACGGCTTTCTTGAAGCAGTTTTTCGCTTTCCCCGGGTCCCCCTTTTCCAACCAAACCTTGCCCTCCTCGGTCTTGTGATGCGCCAGGATGTGGTCATGGTCTCCCTTGACCAGCCGGGCGATCCGCTGCCTGGTCTGAAAGGCGTTTTCCCAGTCCCTCAAATCCTCGTAGATCTTTTCCACCTCCTGGAGCGCTGCGGTGTTGGAAGGGTCTTTGCGAAGAAGCTGCCCGAAGGTCTGCACGGCCCGGTCCAGAAACCCGCCCTTTCGATAGTCCACACCCAGATCGAAAAGCGCCCGGCTCCTCTGTCTCTCGTTGATATGAGGTCTTAGAATAATGTTCTGCCGAATACGAATGGCGCGGTCGATGTCTCCCTTGGACCGGTACAGGTTGCCCAGGGCCACATAGGTTTCAACCGTATTCGAGTCTATCTGGACCGCCTTGGTGAACTGCTCTATGGCCTGATCGTGATCATTGGAGAGGATGTACTGCACGCCCTTGATGAAGGCCTGACCGCCTTCCCCGGAGAGCGCCGCCCTGCGCCGCGCATTTCTGCCTCTCACACTCAGGCCGAGCAAGAGGCCTGCGGCGAATGAGAGCACAAGGGCGAGGATTGTCTGGTGGGTGGGGTCTGAAAACCATTGCTGGATCGTTAGCACCATCGAGCGATACCCTGCACCCGCCTATACGGTCCCGCTCTTTTCGTCGGCCGGTGAGGAGGAAACCTCATTCGAGGTAACGGGAAAATTGCGGAGCGAGTTCAGCTCCGCGTCCTTTTCACTCGAGGCCTTTCGAAGGACACGGATTTCCTTTTTGAGTCGAAATCTCTCCACCATGCCATACAGCCCGGCCACGAGAATCCCGAAGAGGAATGCAACCGTTACGACCTGGTACAGGGAAACATGGGAAATCTCCCAGTGCAGACCGGGAAAATCCACCCGGAATGACAGGGCGGTTGAGAAGGCATTCTGGTTCTGTACCACTAGGATGACAATCGCCAGCATGATCAGAATCGCAGCTATGAACTTTATGTGTTTCATGCAGGTCCTCCCGGTTCTGAGGTGATCGGCTGCTGCAGCCGTTCGAAATAGGGGCGCAGTTGGCTGTACGTCTCCCTGATGTGTTGCGGAATCACCCGCACGTCGCCGAGGACCGACATGAAATTCGTATCCCCGTTCCATCGCGGCACAATGTGGAAGTGAAGGTGCGCTTCCAGCCCCGCCCCGGCCACCTGCCCGAGGTTCAACCCCACATTGAAACCGTCCGGGCCCATGTGTTCCTTCAGAATTCCAACGGCCCTGCGGACCATGTTCATAGTGTCCAGCATTTCTTCATCGGTGAGATCCTCGATCCCTCCGATGTGCCGAACCGGGGCCACCAGCAGATGGCCGTTGATATAAGGGTATTTGTTCATGATGACCAGGCTCTTGGGCCCGACATGCAGAATCAGGCGTTCAGCGTCCCGGCTCCTGTCGGTTCCGGGGCACAGGATGCATTCCTCCGCCTTGTCGTTTGACAGGATGTACTCCATTCTCCAGGGGGCCCAGAGGACCTTCATTCCAACACTCCCAGCCGGGTAATTTTCCTTGAATGCCGGCCTTGACGAATTCGTAAAACCTGTATTCTCTCGCAAAGACGCCAAGACGCCAAGAAAAGACCTTTTGATATCAACCAGTTCGCTTTGCGGTCTTTGAGTCTCGACGCGAAATTTTGACTTTTTACGAGTCAATCAGCCTTTCGATATGTTTAATGTTTTTCCGATAGGCTGCAATTTGAAACGCTCGATTCAGGTGGGAGTGAGTATAGCAATCCAGATGAAAAAGACAACCCATAATCCTCCTGACCTCGAGGGGGCGCCGGGTGGGGCCGGCCGGGATGAACGAGGTCTTAAGGAGTTGATCCCCCCTTCAGACTCTGCTATGTTTTCATGCCTGTTCCGGGAGACTCAGGAGGCCGAATAGGAATCCCCAGCACGCCAGGGAGGTGGAGAACATGCCCATCTACGAGTTTTACTGTGAGGCCTGTCACATGGTGTTCAACTTCTACTCAGGCTCCGTGAACACCGAGAAACGTCCTCTGTGCCCCAAGTGCCGCGAGTCGACCCTCGAGCGGCGCATGTCGGTCTTTTCCACACTGAAACGCCGGCAGGACGATGAGGGGGACGACATGGACATGCCCGATGTGGACGAGGCCAAGCTGGAGCAGGCCATGAGTGTGCTGGCCCGGGAGGCCGAACACATGGACGAGGACGACCCCAGGCAGGCCGCACAGCTGATGCGCAAGCTCACGGACATGACCGGCATGGAGCTCGGACCCGGGTTTCAGGAGGCCCTGGGCCGCATGGAAGCGGGGGAGGACCCGGAGCAGGTGGAGGCGGAAATGGGGGACGCCCTGGAGGCGGAGAACCCGTTTGAGGTCAAAAAGAAGGGCTCTTCCGTTCTTCGCCGCATGCTTCCTCCCAGGGTGGATGAAGAGCTCTACGAGCTGTGAGCCCTTCAGACCGCGCCTTCACACACACCCCCGGCCCCTTTTCTTTGGGAAGCCTGCACGGATCGCGTCCTCACAAGGTCACCAGCTCCACATCCCCCCATGCGGCCATGGCCTTTCCCAGAATGATCAGGCCGCCGGCTATCCCCTGAATGCCGGCAGCCCAGGACGCGGCCTCTTCCAGGTCCGCGTGCTTCCTGATCCGGTTTCCCAGGGCCGTGGCGGCGCTGTCGGCCAGGGTGGTCGAGGAAGCCACAATGCAGGCGGCGTCCGCTTTTCCCATGCTGAGGGAATGCCCGATGGAGCCTGAAGACGAACACACCCCCAGCGGCATGAGGCGCTCCGGAATCCTCAGCCCCACCCGCCGGCTCAAGGAGGAGCGCCCGGCAAACACCTTCACGGTGACCGGACGGCCCAGACACAGGAACACGTCCCCGCCGTTCTCCACCACCACCTGGGACGACCATGCCAGGAGGCCTTTTCCCACGTACTCGGCTACGGCCCCGGCCACAGAGGCCATGGGCCCTACGCCGACCCGCCCGGCGGCCCGAATCATATCCTGAACCATGGGCGGGGCCAGGGGATCCCAAGGCACCGGCGAGAGCGAGGAAAGAAACTCCGGGTGCTCGTTCAGGTAGGCCTCCAGGGGCCGCCTGGCGGCGAACACCAGGTTCCTGGCCTCGGTCTCCAGAGGCCTGTCCGCACCGATCCACAGGTCGGTCTCCCGGACCTTCACCTCGAAACCCACCAGATCCCGGGCCTTCACCCTTCTACGGTATGTCCTTTTCGTGTAGGCCTGCACCGAGCACCAGCCCGAAAAAATGTTGGAAAACGCCTTTTGAAGCCTCCTTGCAATCCTGTGGGGCTTCTATAGAATGCACCACATCGCCGTTTCGGCTCCTCACCTTGATATCGCCTCCGGAGACCCCGGACAAGGGAAAAGTCCTTTGTCCGGCGGGAAGGAGGCCGGCAGAAACAAATTGGACAAAATTGCGCTCAGATTTGGGTTATATTTGGATGCGGCGATTGAGCAAAACCGCAGGCGTAGCTGGACTACGTCGAGGATTTTGCGATTGAGCCGCAGCCGAAGATGGCCTGAAGATGAGATGCAAGATGTTCAAGTTATTTTTGCCGGCCTCCGAAGGATCAACCTTGGGACCTAAAGCTTACAACCACATGGACGTCATCGTGGTGGGAGGGGGCGCTTCCGGTCTGATGGCCGCAGGTCAGGCCGCAGCCGCGGGCGCGCGCACCCTTGTGATCGAAAAGATGGCACGGCCCGGGAGGAAGCTCGGAATCACGGGCAAGGGACGATGCAATCTTACCAACGACACCGCAATCCCGGAGTACGTCGAGGCCTTCGGCGAGGCCGGCCCCTTTCTTCGCCAGGCCCTTCACCGGTTCTTCGTCCCCGACCTGGTCGCGTTCTTTCGAGGGCTGGGGGTTCGCACGGTCGTTGAGCGCGGCCACCGGGTCTTCCCAGCCTCTGGAAAGGCCCTGGATGTGGTGGACGCGCTCCACGGCTGGGTGCGGCGGGAAGGCGTGCGCATTCAAACCGGGCGCTCGGTCCTGAGGCTCCTCCTGGAGGGACGCCGGGTGCGGGGGGTGGAGTATGCCCATGCGGCCCCGGGAAACGGGGCTGGAAAACATGCTTTGGAGGCCTCAGCGGTTATCCTGGCCGCCGGAGGTGCGTCTTATCCCGCCACCGGCTCCACCGGCGACGCTTATCCAATGGCCGCGGCGGCCGGACATGGAATCATTCCCGTACGCCCGGCCCTGGTACCCCTGGAGACCGACGAAGCACCCATGGCCGGCCTCCCCGGCCTCACCCTTCGAAACGTCCGAATACGTGTGCTGGTGAACGACCGGCCGGGCCCGGACGCCTTCGGAGAAATGGAGTTCGCGCGATACGGGGTTTCAGGGCCCGTGCCCCTCTCCCTGAGCCGGGGGATTGTGGATGCCCTGCGAGCGGGCCGGAGGATAAGCCTCTGCGTGGACCTCAAGCCCGCCCTGGCACCGGCCGTGCTGGACGCGCGAATCCTGCGGGACCTCGACGCCGGGGGAAAGAGACACTTGGGCAACCTCCTTAGAGGCCTGATTCCCAAACCCCTGATCCCCCTGTGTCTGTCAAGGGCGCGCGTCCCCGGAAACCGGCCCTGCCATCAGGTCACCTCCAAAGAACGAAAACGCCTGGGAGCCTGCCTCAAGGACCTGCGTTTCCGGATCACCGGTCACCGCCCCCTGGAGGAGGCCATAGTCACGGCCGGAGGCGTGGACCGGGCGGAGATCGATCCCCGCACCATGGCTTCCCGAATGGTGGAAGGGCTCTACTTCGCCGGGGAGGTGATCGACATGGACGCAGGCACCGGCGGCTTCAATCTTCAGGCCGCCTTTTCCACCGGCCGGCTGGCGGGGCGTTCCGCCGCCGCCTCCTTACACTCGAACAGGAGGACGAATTCATGAGTTCTTGGCACAAGGAAAACCCGTGGGTGTGGGTGGTCATTCAAGACCCGGAGCGCAACGAGCAGATCCTCGGCCGGCACGACCAAGCCCTGGATGTGTCTTTCATTCCCTTCTTTGAGGACAAGGAGAGGGCCCAAACCGGCCTGCAGGGCCTGGTCCGGGATCAGGGCCTCAAGCACGAGGTCCAGGCCATTCGGTACAGGAACCTGGCGGAACACGCCGCCCAAAACGGATTCCGGCTCTTTTTGCTGGACAATGAGGGTCGTATTCTCGAAAAGCTCGACCCGTGAGCCGCGCCACTACTCCCACTCGATGGTGCCCGGCGGCTTGGACGAGATATCGTACACCACACGGTTGACCCCGCGCACGCTGTTGATGATCCGATTGGAGATGCGCGCCAGCACCTCATAGGGCAGGCGTGTCCAGTCGGCCGTCATGGCGTCCAGGCTGTCCACGGAGCGAACCGCGATCACGTGCTCGTAAGTCCGTTCATCCCCCATCACACCCACGGACTGCACCGGCAGGAGCACGGCGAAGGATTGCCAGGCCTTCTCGTAATAGCCTGCAGCGAGAACCTCCTCCTGCACGATGGCGTCGGCGTGGCGAAGCACCTCCAGCCGTGCCGGCGTAACCTCGCCCAGGATCCTCACCGCCAGGCCGGGACCGGGAAACGGCTGCCGCTTGACCATCCGCCAGGGGATCCCCAGCTCCATGCCCACCAGCCTCACCTCGTCCTTGAACAGCTCCCGCAGGGGTTCCACCAGAGACAGGTTCATGACCTCCGGCAGCCCCCCGACGTTGTGGTGGGTCTTGATGGTGGCCGAAGGCCCCTTGAAAGACACACTCTCGATTACGTCCGGGTACAGGGTTCCCTGTGCCAGGTACTTGACCCCGCCGATCTCCCCGGCCTTGGCCTCGAACACGGCGATGAACTCCCTGCCGATGATCTTGCGCTTCTCCTCCGGGTCGATCACCCCCTCAAGCCGCTCCAGAAAGCGGTCCCCGGCGTCCACCAGATGAAAATCCGTATGAAAGTGCTCCTCAAACAGCTCTATGACCTCCTGTCTTTCTCCGCGGCGCAGCAGTCCGTTGTCCACGAAGATGCAGGAGAGCCCGTCTCCCACGGCCTCGTGGAGCAGCACAGCCGTTACCGTGGAGTCCACCCCCCCGGAAAGACCGCAGATCACACGATCCCGGCCGATTCGCTCGCGCAGCTCACCCACCGTGGCCCGCACAAACGAGGCCATGGTCCAGGAGGGCTCGCAGTCACAGATCCTATACAGGAAGTTCTTGAGGATTCGAACACCGTTGGGAGTGTGCGCCACCTCCGGGTGGAACTGGACCCCGAAAAACCGGCGTGTTCGATCGGCCATGGCCGCCACCGGGCTGTTCGTGGTTCGTGCGAGGGCCGTGAAGCCGTCCGGCATCCGCTCGATCCGGTCCCCGTGGCTCATCCAGACCATCTCCATACCGCCTCTGGAAAAGCCGTGAAAGAGGTCCGCGTCGTCCTCCACGGTGATCTCGGCGTTTCCGTACTCCCGGTCCGCGGCCCCTCCCACGCCGCCGCCCAGGACATGCGTCAGATACTGCATGCCGTAACAAATCCCCAGCACGGGCACGCCCATCTCCAGAACCGCCGGGTCGGAAAGGGGAGCGCCCCGGTCGTAGATGCTGGCCGGTCCTCCGGAGAGGACCAAACCGCTCGGCGCGAAGCCCCGCACCTCTTCCAGGGACATGTTGAAAGGGTGGATCTCGCAGTAGACCTGGGCCTCTCGAATCCGGCGTGCAATGAGCTGGGTGTACTGGGACCCGAAGTCCAGAATCAGAATACGGTGGGCATAGAGCTGATTAGACATGATTTGATCCCGTTGTTTGGAGTGAGTTCGGGGGACACCATACTTAATTCGTGATGCATATTGCATCGTGCAAGACAGTGCCGCCCCCGAACTCTACGAGGCCCGCGGCGGATGAGGTCGGGGCTTTCCGTAGCGGAGGGAGTGAAGGAAACCCCGACCTCCGGAGCCTGCATAACGTCTGTTGGGTTGCGGGCCATGGTCCGAAGATGAGATGCAAGATGTTCAAGTTATTTTTGCTGGCCTCCTTACTCCACGCTGTAGTTAGGCGCCTCCTTGAGAATGATCACGTCGTGCACGTGACCTTCCTTCAGCCCGGCGGGAGTCACCTGGATGAACCGCGGCTTGCTCCTGAGCTCGTCCAGGGTCCGGCAGCCCAGGTAACCCATACCCGCCCGCAACCCTCCGGTGAGCTGGTACACGGTGTCCGCCAGGGATCCTCGGTAAGGCACCCGGCCCACGATTCCCTCGGGGACTAGCTTCTTCTCGGCCTCCACATCCCCCTGGAAGTAGCGATCCTTGCTCCCTTCCTTCATGGCCTCGATGGAGCCCATGCCGCGATAGGCCTTGTAGGTGCGTCCCTGGTAGAGGATGGTCTCGCCCGGGCTCTCTTCGGTACCGGCGAACAGGCTTCCGATCATCACCGAGTCCGCCCCGGCTGCAATGGCCTTGGTGATCTCGCCGGAGAACTTTATGCCCCCGTCTGCAATGACGGGAATGCCATGCTTGCGGGCCTCCTCGGCGCAGTCCATGATGGCCGTGATCTGCGGGACCCCGATGCCCGCCACCACCCTTGTGGTGCAGATGGACCCGGGGCCTACACCCACCTTCACCGCGTCCACCCCCGCCTCGATCAAGGCCCGCGTTCCTTCGGCCGTGGCCACATTGCCGGCCGCCAGCTCCACCTCGGGGTAGCGACTCTTCACCTCGCGCACGGTGGTGAGAACCCCCGTGGAGTGTCCATGGGCCGTGTCGATCACCACCACATCCACATTGGCCGCGATCAACCGTTCGATGCGCTCCATGGCGTCCCGGCCCACCCCCACGGCCGCCC
>CAZQCK010000006.1:0-43083 GCA_964591925.1 uncultured Desulfobacterales bacterium | reverse complement strand
TAGTCGATCTCCACGCCCTCGTCTTCAGCCGCCTGAATCTCTTCTTCCCATGCGGGCATCTCGGTCCGGGTCCGCCGGTAGAGTATGCGGACCTCTGCGGCGCCCAGCCGGACCGCGGAGCGCGCCACGTCAATGGCCACGTTGCCGCCGCCGATGATCGCGACCTTGCTTCCCACGGGGGCGGCGCCGTTCAGGTTTACCTCGCGAAGGAAGTCCACTCCCTGGCGTACGCCCTCCAGGTCTTCGCCCGGAATGCCCAGTCGAATGCCGGTGTGGGCCCCGGTCCCCAGGAACACGGCCCGGTAGTTCTGGTCCAGAAGGCCCTCCACAGTGACGTCTTTTCCCAGGGCCGTGCCGGTTCGAATCTCCACCCCGAGATTCGTGATTCCCTCGATCTCGCGGTCCAGGACCTCCTTGGGAAGGCGGTGGCCGGGAATGCCCACTCGGAGCATGCCCCCGGCCTCGGGGAGGGCTTCGAACACCGTGGATCGGATTCCTTTCCTGGCGAGGTGAAAGGCCGCGGAGAGCCCGGCCGGTCCCGAGCCGATTACAGCCACTCGCTCCTCCCGCCGGGGCCGGCAATCCACAGCGACGGCCCGGGGATCGTGGCGGTCGGCGGCGAGGCGCTTCAAGTCACGAACGGCCACCGGGGCATCCTTTTCCGCCCGCCGGCACACGTCCTCACAGGGGTGGGGGCAGATGCGTCCCAGCACGCCCGGAAGGGGCAGCTCCTGCATGATGAGGCCAAGGGCCTCTTCATACTTGCCCATTTTCACGAGCTGGACGTATCCCTGGACATTGATTCCCGCCGGACACGCCATGCGGCAGGGCGCCCTGTCCCCTTTTTGAACGGCAAAGGCGCCTGGAATGGCTTGTGCGTATTTCTTGTAGGCGGCCCGGCGGAGACTCAGCCCCTGGTCGTACTCATTGGGCAGCTGCACGGGGCAGGCCTCGGCGCAGTCTCCGCAGGCGGTGCACTTGGCCGCGTCGATGTAGCGGGGGGTCTTGTGAAGGGTGACCCGGAAATCCCCGCGCGAGCCTTCCACACGGTCCACCTCGGCGTTGGTGATGATCTCGATGTTCAGGTGCCGGCCGACCTCGACCAGTTTGGGCGAGATAATTCACATGGCGCAGTCGTTCGTGGGGAACGTCTTGTCCAGCTCACTCATCACTCCGCCGATGGCGGACGACTTCTCCACGAGGTAGACGTAGAAGCCCGAGTTGGCCAGGTCCAGGGCGGACTGCATACCGGCGATTCCGCCTCCCACCACCATGACCGATCCGGATCCTTTTCTTGCCTTGTTTTCTGACATGATCCGTCCTTTGTTTGCCTGGAAAAATCCGGGCGTTTTCGTGTCGGCCCTGCAGAGGCAAGGCCGTGGTTCAATCCGCGAGTCGATCCAGAACCTGGGGAAGACGATCCTCCCATCCGACCGTAGATATCAACACACCCGCCAAACCTGAGTCCCGCAGGTGTCGCACAGTTTCCGCGGCCACGCGGATGCACTCCCTGGGCTTGTCCGGGGCCTTTTGAATGCCTCGAATCATGTCCGAAGGAATGGAGATCCCCTTGATGTTTCGGTCGATGTACCGGGCCATGCCTGCAGACTTGAGAAGGAGCACCGTAGGAATGACGGCCACGCGTTCGGTGTCGATTCGCTTCAGGAACTGCTGGAAGAGGTGGAGGTCGAAAACCGGCCGGGTGATCACGAAGGCAACGCCCGCTTCAATCCGCTTTTCCAGCCTTTCCAGCTCGAGCTCCAAAAGCCCTCCTGTGGCCCCGGAGTCCACGGTGGATCCGACCAGGAATCGAGGAGGCGCGCCGCTAAGCTCGATGCCGGCCATGTCTTTTCCCTTCATGAGTCCCTGAACGGCCTGCAGGAGCTCCAGGAGATCCAGGTCATTCACCGCCCGGGCCTGGGGGTGGTCTCCGAAGGTGATGTCCTCACCCGCCACAGCCATGACATTGGGAATGCCCAGGGCCCCGGCCGCCAGCAGGTCGGCCTGGAGCGACAAGCGGTTACGGTCCCGGCAGCAGGCCTGAACCACGGTCTCGATGCCGTTTTGTTGGAAAACCGCACAACCGCCGAGGGAGGCGGCCTTCATGACGGCGTTGGCCATTTCCGGAACGACGATGGCGTCCACGCGGCCTTTCACCTGATTGGCATGTTTGAGCAGAGCGCTGAAGTCCGAGCCCTTGGGGGGTTCGAACTCCCCGAGGATGACGAATGTCCCGCGCTGGAGCTTGTCTCGTAGCGCCATGTGATCTACCTCCCCCTCACTCGAGTAATCCGTTGGTTGCGTTGGAGATGGCCATTTCCAAATCCTGAACCCCGAACGATTTGATGTGGTAGTAGAAGATCCGCTGCTGCCGAATCCTGCTCTCCAGCTCCGGGGTGTTCGCCTCTGCGCAGACGATAATGGGCAGCTCCCTTTCCATGTTCTTGATCACTGAAATGAACTCGCAATCCTCTTCCAGGAGAGAGGCGTTCAGCACCAGCACATCCGCGTGCCGGCTCTGGAGGGTCAGCAGTGTCTCCTTAAGGGAGCGGACGTGGACGGCCTTGTACCCCTTTTCGTCCAGATAACCCTCCATTGCGTGAGGAAGGGCGTCCTTTGGTTCGGCAAAGACGATGGTTTTGGTTTTTCCCATGATATGTTCGAGCACACTTGAGTGAATGCCGCATGCCTGAATGGTTTCCATTCAAACAAGGCAAGGAGCATGCCGAAACCTTCAAGCCGGAAACAAGAGCGATTTCAGCGGCATGGGGAAATCCTTCCCCATGGGTCAAAACCGCTCACGGGGCAAAATGCCCCGGAGCAGGGCGATTGAATGGGCGATTAAATTGAAATCATTGAAAAAGGGACTAAATGAGGGAAAATGCCGCGGATGGGGCAATTTGAAACGCCCTGTTCAGGGTCTATGCAAGCTCAGGTCAGGCCGTATTTCTTGATCTTCAGGCCCAGGGTCTTGCGATTGATCCCCAGGATCTCGGCCGCCCGGGTTCGCCTGCCCTCGGTTCGACGAAGCACGAACCGAATGTACTGTTTTTCCAGTTCCTCCAGGGAAAAGGGGTCTTCCGAGAACATCTGAAAGTCCCCCTGCCGCTGGCTGATGAAGGAGGGCAGGTGGCGTGGCCGAATGAGGTCCGTGTCCTCGAGAATCAAGATGCGCTCCACTGTGTGCTCCAGCTCCCGGACGTTGCCGGGCCAGGAGTACTCTTTGAGAATATCCATGGCCTCGGGGGCGACCTGGGGGATTTCCCGGTTGATACGGTTGCTGAACCGGGACAGGAAGTGCTCCACCAGCAGGGGAATGTCATCGGTGCGGCTCCTGAGCGGCGGCAGGCGAAGAGGTACCACACTCAGACGATAGAACAGGTCTTCGCGGAAGGACCCGGACTCGATGGATTCGTGCAGATCGCGGTTGGAGGCCGAGATAATGCGTATGTCCAGCTGAATCTTCTTTTGATCGCCCACCTTCATGAATTCCCGCTCCTGTATGACTCTAAGGAGCTTGGCCTGGATCTTGAGACTGAGGTTGGAGATCTCGTCGAAGAAAAAGGTCCCCTGGTTGGCCAGTTCGAACAGGCCGTGCTTGGTCTCTAGGGCCCCTGTGAACGACCCCTTGACGTGGCCGAACAGCTCGCTTTCAAGCAGGGTCTCCACGAGCGAGCTGCAGTCCACGGCCACAAACTCCCGGTCGCTCCTGCGGCTGTAGGCGTGAATGGCGCGGGCCACCAGCTCCTTTCCTGTGCCGCTTTCTCCGGTGATGAGCACCGTGCTGTCGGTGGGCGCCACCTTGCGGATTTTCTCGAACAGGGCGGACATCTGACGGCTTTCACCAATGATCAGGTCCTGGCCGTTGTCGATGGGAAGGCCGCATTCCGTTGTGGAGGGGGCGGAGGAGGGGGCGCCTCGGGATTCGAGCTTGTGCAGAGCCGCCTCCAGATCGCTGAGCCGAAACGGTTTGACCAGGTAATCCTGGGCACCCAGCTTGGTGCACTCCACAGCCGTGTCAATGGTCGGGTACCCCGTGATCATGATCACCCGCACTCCCGGGTGCCTGGACTGGATCTCGCGGAGTGCGGCCATTCCGTCCATGTCCGGCATGCGGATGTCCAGAAGGACGAGATCGAAGTCCTGGCGGTCCATGAGTTCCAGGCCCTCTTCGCCGCCGGCCGCCGGGACGGTTTCCATGCCCCGGCCTTGGAGGGCCCGCTGAATGCCGTTTCTCACTACGGCCTCGTCATCCACCACAAGGACTCGTCGAATGCCGTTCTGTTCATTCATCGGACGCCATGAGGGGAAGAAGGATGCGAAAGGTGGTTCCGTGTCCGGGCGCGCTTTCCACGTCGATGTTTCCCTGGTGGGCTTCCACGATGCCTTTGGTTATGGCGAGCCCCAGGCCCGTTCCCATGACCTGACGGGTTTCCGGGTGTTTGACACGGTAGAACTTGTCCCAGATCTTGGACAGCTCTTCCGAAGGGATGCCCACCCCGCTGTCCGAGATTCGAATCTCCAGGTTGTCCCCCCGTTTTTTGACGAAGATCTCCACCCGGCCGCCGCCCGGGGAGTAGTTGACCGCATTGGTGATCAGGTTGTTCAGGACCTCGCCGACTCCCTTGGGATCCGCCTGAATCACAGGGGGGTCTTCACAGGAAACGGAAATGGCGACCCCCTGCTCCTCGGCGCGTGGGCGAATGAGCTCCACGGTTTCATTGATGATGTTTTCCAGGGCGATGGGCACTCGATGCTGAAGGTGCTTTCCAGCCTCGATCCGCGCGATATCCAGTAGATCATGAATCAAGTCGAGAAGTTGATCGATTTTCTTGACGCCCCGCTGCAGAATCTCCTCCTGCTTTTCCTGGAGCGGGCCGGCCAGGCCCTCCAGAAGAACGCTGTTCTGCTGGCGGATGCTCACCAGCGGGCTTCTAAGCTCGTGCGCAACCATGTTGACGAAATCGGACTTCATCTCGTCCAGTCTTTTGAAGGCGGTGATGTCCTCGAGAACGGTAACCGTGCCCACCACTCCGTTGTCCGGTGCAGGGGCGGGGGCGGAGATCGCCCTGAGGACGTGCTTTCCCGTCTCGATCTCCTGGCTGACGAAATCATCCTGAAGAAACTCTCCACTCTGGAACTTTGTGAGTGTATCGATAAGATTCGCATTGTCCGTGAGGCGGGCCAGGTCCATGGGCGGGTGGATGTCCTCTTCGATGTCCATGAGGCGGGTGAGGGCGGGGTTGTGCAGGACGACTTCCAGATTCCGGTTCGTAACCAGCACCCCATTGGCCATGCAGTTGATGATGGTCTTGAGGCGGCTCTTTTCCAGGCTGAGGTCATATAAATTGCGCTGCTTTTCCTCTTCGTAGCGCAGGCGTTCCTGCTCCAGCCTCCTCTTGTCCACAGCGCGTCCAATGGTCAGGAGGAACGGCTCCACCTGAAAGGGCTTGGTCACAAAATCGTAGGCCCCGTTTTTCATGCACTCAACCGCGTTGTCCACGGTGCCATGCCCCGTAATGATGATCACCGGTACGTCCGGTCTACGGGAGCGGACGTGCTTCAGGACCTCTTCGCCGCCCATGACCGGCATTTTCAGGTCCAGCAGGATGAGGTCCACCTGCTCGGAGTGCAGCAGGTCAAGGGCCTCTTTTCCGTCCTCCGCCGCCAGCACATCATATCCCTTGCCGCTGAGAACCCGCCGGCAGCCGTCCCTGACCACACGTTCGTCGTCCGCTACCAGAATGCGTATGACATTGTCCTCGTCCATAGGCTTCACCTTATTCTATGAATACGTCCGCCTCGCTCTCGGTCTCCTCCAGAAACCCCAAGGGAAGCTTGATGGAGAAGGTGGTTCCGCCCCTGGAAGGGGACTCGACCGTCAAGGACCCGCCATGAAGCTCAATTATCCTCTTGGAGATGCTGAGTCCGAGGCCGGTTCCCTTGCCCACCGGTTTGGTGGTGAAAAAAATCTCGAAGATGTTGTCCCGGACCGCTTCGGGAATACCGGGACCGGTATCGGATACGAGGATCTCGAAGCCGTTGTTTTTGTGGTCGTATTTTCCTTGGACCGTCAGGCGCCCTTTCCCCTCCATGGCGTCGGCCGCATTGATGAACAGATTGGTGAGCACCTGCTGGAGCTGGCCGAAGTCACCGCAGACCGACGGAATGTCCCTTGCCACCTCGACCCGGACCTCGATGTCCTGGAACAGGGCTTGATCTATGAGCAGGTTCAAGGATTTTTGAACGAGGTCTTCCAGGGGAAAGGTGGACACCCTGCCCACGGAGCGGCGGCTGAACTCGAGGAGTTCGGCGACTATGTCTTTGCACCGAAGCGTTTGATTGATTATTTCTTGAATATCTTCAATTGATTGTTTGTTTTCTTTAAGGCTCTCTTTTAACACCTCGGCGTACATGAGTATTCCAGCCAGCGGGTTGTTGATCTCATGGGCCACACCTGCGGCCATGCGTCCTACAGAGGCCACCTTCTCGGACTGGACCAGCTGTAAGTGGGTGTCTTCCAGCTCCTGGCGCATCTCGAGGATTTCCCGCATATCCCGGAAGACACCTACACTACCTACCTCCTCGCCTTGGATGGTGATGATGGAGGCTGAGAGCGTGACCGGAATCTCTTCTCCCTGTTTGGTGACGATGGACATGCTCGTGGGATTCAGTTTTCCAGGAGGGCCATAGCTTTCACTGCGCATTTTGCGCATGTTTTCTTTTGCAATATCAATATCGTAAAAGGTGCTAAGATGACCTTTATTGATAATTTCATCAGCTGAATAACCTGTTAATTGTTCCATACCCTGGTTAAAAATAAGGACATTGCCCTTGGTATCTACCATTACAATCCCGTCTACTGTGCTTTCAATTACATTTTGAAATAATGTTTTATTACGTTGCACGTCTCTTTCTAACCGAACTCTCTGAGTGACATCCCGTGAAGCCTCCAGAATTTGTTTGATTTTGCCTTGTTCGTCACAGATAGGAGAAATGGTCACCACGTCGTAGGACTCGGGACCATCGGGATGGGCCACCTCCTGAAAGGTGCTCACCAGCCCGTCCCGCTGAAGGTCGGCCAGGCGGGCTTGAAGAAAGCACTCCTTTCCCTCTTCATCACAAGGCCGCTCGAGCCCGTAACGCACCTTGTAGCACGGCGCCCCGATGGCCTGGGCGGGAGAGAGATTGTACTCTTTGAGAAGGGTGTGGTTGGCCGCGTTCACCGTCCTGTCCATGTTGACGACCATGACCCGGTACGGGAGGGAGTCGAGGATGGCCTGAATGTCTTCACGGCTTTTTTCCTGGTACCGCTGTCGTTCCCGCTCAAAGGCCGTCCGTTCCATCTCCATCTGGATCAGGTCCCAGAGCAGGCGGACGGCCCTGTGGTCCATCAGGGAGATATCGACGGGTTTGGTCTGTTCGATCTCCTTGCGGACCTCTTCGAGCCCGGTCATTTCCAGGAGCAGGTTCACATTCAGATCGAACAGGGTGTGAAAATCCGTGGTTGTAAAGAGATTCATTCGGCGGGCAAGGCGGACTCCAGGCCCTTCAGAGTCCGGATCGGAGACACCCAGGATGGTCATTTGCAACCGCTCCAGACGTTCGTCATCCAGAAGCTTCAACAGGTTTTCACAGGCTTCGCCGCCGCCCACAATCGCCGCGTTGATAGGGGCGTCGGACGCCTGCTTGCGCAGGAAGCGCAGGGGTGCATCTCCGGTTTCAGCCGGATCTGAAGCAGTGGGGTTCTTCAATCAGCGGACCTCGTGGATCACAATGTCCAACAACGACCACACAAAATCCGGCCCGCCCCGGGCGGGACGACAAGGGTCGCTGAAACAGGGGGGCGTTTGCCCGCCGCGCAAGAGGCATGGTCTAGGAGTTGAGCCTGCGGTTCACCTTGCGTTCCAGATCTGCAAGGATGTCATTGAGTGCCGGGCCGGCCTGTATGGGCCCGGAACGGTTCCACCCTTTGGCCAGGGCCTTCGAGGTTCGATCCCTGAACTCCTGTACCGTGGTGACCATGGATTCCCACAAAAAGAGTTTTTGCAGAACATGACGCTCCTGTGGGCTCAGGTCCGTTTGCGTGTCATAGGATTTTCCGTTCGCAGTGGTGATGATCATGGAGGATAGCACGAACCGGGCGCCTTGGTCGTGAAGATTTCGCAAGAAAGACGCTCGAGCGGTTTTTGCCGATCTTTTGAAAAGGCGAAACCCATTGAGATGGGACTTAGACTGTCTGATTCATAATAGGGGAGGCCCAGGCGGGAGTTCAAGGAAAAAAGCCGTTGCCCATCATTCGCCTCAAAACCGTGAACCAACCAGGTCAGGCGGTTTCGCAAAAACCCGCTCAACCGCCGCCTGGCGGGAATGCATCAAACCTGGGGACGCGGAAGCATCCCGGCCCGCTCGGCAATCTCCGGCACGCGGTGCTCCCACTCGATGGCCATGAGGTGGACCCCGGCCACACCTTCCATGTCCTGAAATTCCTGGATCTGTTCCAGCGCGAATCGAATGCCTTCTTCAGCCACCTTGCCTTTGCCGGCCCCTTGCAAACGCTGAATCAGTTCGTCGGGTACGTCCATGCCGGGCACCATCTTGCCCATGTACTTGGCCATACCGACGCTTTTCATGGGGGTGACGCCGGCCAGAATAAAACATTTTTCATGTAGACCCATGTCCACCACGCGCTTCATGAACTCGCGAAAACGCTCCATGTTGTAAATGCACTGGGTCTGGATGAAATCCGCGCCGGCCTCCACCTTCTTGGCCAAGCGGTAGGGCCGGAACTCGTAGGGTTCGGCGAACGGATTGGCGGCGGCGCCTACGAACAACCTGGGAGGCACGTCGATCTCCTCGTCGTTCAGGAACCTGCCCTCGTCCCGCATCTTCTTGACCAGCGCGATGAGCTGCATGGAGTCGATGTCGTAAACATTCTTGGATTGGGGGTGGTTTCCAAAGCGCTGGTGGTCGCCTGAGAGACAGAGCATGTTTCGAATCCCCATGGCGCTCACACCCAGGATATCGCTCATGATGGCGAGCCGGTTGCGGTCCCGGCAGACCATTTGAAAGTTGGGTTCCACATCCTCCTGAAGCATGACGGTGCCGGCGGCCCAGCTGGACATCCGCACCACGGCGGTTTGGTTGTCCGTCACATTCACTGCGTCGACCACGCCCTTGAGATGAGCGACTTTTTCCTTGAGGTGCTCCACATTGGCCCCCTTCGGGGGGCCGCATTCCCCGGTGAAGGCGAAATGGCCGGCTCTCAGTACCTTTTCCAGATTGCTCCCCGACTTCAGATCGCTCATTGCACCAACTCCTCCCTGACGCTTCTTCGAGGGCCGCCGTCACGGGCCGTATCCCAGGATTTGGGGGGCTTCACATCGAGCAGGTCCTCGAGGCGGCCTTGTTCCGTTTTCTTTCGAACGATCATGTCCCAGATGCAGTCCACATCCTTGCTGATCTCGCATTTGCCGCCTGCGGATCCCCCGCAAGGTCCGTTGAGCAGGCTCTTGGAGCAGCGGGCGATGGGGCACATGCCGCCGAAATAATGTATCACGCACTGTCCGCAACCGGCGCATCGCTCCTCCCAGACACCGTGTTGAACCGCCCCGCCGAAGGAGGTGGTGTTCACGGCCGGAAAAAACCGCTGTTCAGGATAGGCCCCGGACAGGAACTGAGGGCCGACGCCACAGGCCATGGATATGACGGCATCGTAGTCATTGACCTCGTTCTTGATTTGCTCGATGTACTCGGGGTCGCACTGCCGTTCGATGGTCTTCTCATCCACTTCCATGGGACGGCCTTCCTTTTTGCGCGCGATCTTCAGGGCCGATGCGAGAATCCCCACCTCTTTTGCGCCACCCACATTGCACACGGTGACGCATCCCTTACAGCCTATGATCAGGATCCTGTCACAGTCCCGGATCATGTCCAGGATTTCGGCCAAAGGCTTTCTGTCCGCGATTATCATTGTTCACCCCTCTAAGCCGCTTTCCGAATGTTCACTGGGCTGGGTCCCAACTCCTTGATCCGTTCCGCCATCTCCCTTGCGATCTCCACGAAACGAGGGCCTTCCCCTGCGGAAAGGTTGTACATCTCCACCCGCTCCGGCTCTATGCCGATCTCTTCGAGGACCTTTTTTACGTAAAGGACCCGGCGCCGGGCCTTGAGGTTGCCGGTGAGGAAGTGGCATTCGCCTTCCAGGCACCCTGCGATGTACACGCCGTCCGCTCCGTCCTCGATCGCCTTGAGCAGGTGGATAATGTCCACCCGTCCGGAGCAGGGTACTTGAATTACCTTGATGTTGCTCGGGTAGGAGAGTCTCATCGAACCTGCCAGGTCCGCGGCCGAGTAAGCTCAGTACTGGCAGCAGAATGCGAGAATGCGGGGTTCGAAATCAGCCATGATGCCTCCCTTTGCCCCGGAATTTCGGCATCCGAATCAGGTTGCCTCCTGGGGTACGATGGTTTCCGGTTGTGGGATCAGGTACGGACCACCCGAACAGAGGGGCCGGTGTACCGGATCCGGACATGGTTCGTCAGCCCGTTTGGAACAGGGCGTCCTCCTTGGCGATTATCTGATCGTCCGTGAAGTGGCGCAGGACGATCGCCTTGCCCGGGCACTCCGCCACACAGGCACCACACCCCCGGCATTCAGCCGGGTCTATGACCGCGTGGCCTTCAGTCCCTATCGTCGGCACACTGTAGGGGCAGGTCCTTACACACGTCAGGCACACGGCGCAGCGTTCCGGAATGACCTCCGCCACAACGCCTCCCACCATGATCCCTTCGCGGCTCAGGATGGTCATGGCCCTGGCCACCGCCGCACCGGCCTGAGCGATGGTTTCCTCCAGGGGTTTCGGGTAGTGGGCCAGTCCTGCGATGAACACGCCGTCCGAGGACAGATCCACCGGGCGAAGCTTGGCGTGGGCCTCTATCAGAAAGCCCTCTTCGTTGACCGGCACTTTCAGGAGTTCGAAAAGCCCCTTGTTTTCATTGGGAAGAACCGCCGATGCCAGAACCAGAAGATCGGGTGAGATCCTCACGCGACGCTGGAGCACGTGGTCCGTGGCCACAAGCGAAAGCCCGCCCTCCGGAGTCTCCGTGACCTCGGGGGCGTTTTCCGGATCGAATCTAATGAAGATCACCCCGCGTTCCCTGGCCTCCCGGTACAGGTCCTCCCGGAATCCGTAGGCCCGCAAGTCACGGTAGAGGATGAAGACCTTCATGTCCGGGTTGAGCGTCTTGAGCTTCAATGCGCTTTCCAGGCTGTGGGTGCAGCAAATCTTACTGCAGTAAGGGCGCTCGGGAATACGTGAGCCCACGCATTGTATGAACACCGCCGTTTTCGCCTGTTCGACGCCGGCCTCGTCTTCCTTCAATGCCTTGTCCAGGTCCAGGTGGGTCAGAACCTTGGGGTTTTGACCGTAGAGGTACTCGGTGGGTTGGTACTCGCGACCGCCCGTGGCCAGGATGGTCACCCCGTGTTCGATCACCCGGGGGTCGCCTTCATTGCCGGCGGTCTGAACGGTGGTGACGAAGTTGCCCACGGTCCCTGAGAAGTCCTTCACCACCGAGTTCATGCACAGCTCAATGAGGGAGTGGTTTTGCACCCGCTCGGCCAGTTTTTCCACGTAGGCCGGAATGTCCTCCCCCTTCCAGGTGGTTCGAAGTCGGCGGGCTACACCACCAAGCTCTTCAGACTTCTCCACGAGGTAGGCCTGATACCCCTGTTCTGCGACCCCCAGGGCCGCTTCCATGCCGGCCACGCCGCCTCCCACGATCAGGGCCGAGTGCTTGACCGGGAGTGAAAACTGCTGTAGGGGCTCGACCAGCGCGGCTTTGGCCACAGCCATACGCACCAGGTCCTTGGCCTTGGCCGTGGCCTTTTCCGGCTCGTTCATGTGAACCCAGGTGTCCTGATCCCGAATGTTGGCCATCTCGAAGAGATACTTGTTGAGGCCGGCATCCCGGATCGTTTCCTGGAACAGGGGCTCATGGGTGCGGGGGGAACAGGAGGCCACGACCACGCGGTTGATTCCCTTCTCCTGAATGACCTCCTTCATCTTGTCCTGGGTGTCCTGGGAGCAGGTGAAGAGGTTGTCCTCCACGTGAACCACGTGGGGCAGGCTGGCGGCATAGTCCCTGACCGCAGGCACATCGGCGATGCCTCCGATGTTGATCCCGCAGTTGCACACGAACACACCCACCTTGGGCTCCTCCTCGGAAAAGTCCTTTTCCGGGGGCAGGTCCTTGGTGCGGGTCATGGTCCCGCGGGCGTCGGCCAGGGTCTGCCCCGAGGCTGCGGCTGCAGCCGAGGCCTCCATGACCGAGTTGGGGATGTCCTTGGGTCCCTGAAACACCCCGCAGAGATACACGCCTTGCCGGTTTGTAGAGACCGGAGCAAAGGTGGTGGTCTCGGCGAATTGATGGGGGTTGAGCTCGATGCCCATTTTCTCCGCCAGGGAGACGATATCCTTGTTGGGTGAGAGCCCCACGGACAGAACGACCAGGTCGAATACTTCTTCCTGGAGCTCGCCGGCTTCAGTAACATACTTGATCTTGAGCGAGTCGTCTTCCTGGGGGATCACGGAGTGGATGCGGGAGCGGATGAAGCGGACGCCGCTTTCCTCCTCGGCCCTCCAGTAGTACTTCTCGAAGTCCTTGCCGTAGGTCCGCATGTCCATGTAGAAAACGGCCGCATCCAGGTCCTCTTTGCTGTGCTCCTTGGCGATCACCGCCTCCTTGATGGCATACATGCAGCAGACGGCCGAGCAGTAGGCGTGATCACAGCGGTTGATGTCCCTGGACCCCACACACTGGAGCCAGGCGACCTTCCTGGGCTCCCGGTGATCCGACGGGCGCACCAGATGCCCTTCGTAAGGTCCGGAGGCCGAGAGGATCCGCTCGAACTCCATGCTTGTCATTACATTGGGGTGGTGAGCGTAGCTGTAGGTGTCAAAGGCCGAGGGATCAAAGGGTGTGAATCCGGGGGCCAGAACAACGGCGCCGACCTCCACGGTTTTCTCCATGGGCGTCTGCTCGTGGTCGATGGCCTCGGCCAGGCACGCGGACACGCACTGATAGCACTCGGAACAGATGCCGCATTCGAGGCAGCGTGCGGCCTCTCGCAGGGCCTCTTCCTCGGTGAAGCCCAACGTGGTCTCCTTGAAGGTGCCCTCGCGTTCTTCCAGGGAAAGGGTGCGCATGGGCACCCGGGGGGCCTCTTGTTCGCCTTCGATTTCCGGTTTCTCGTAGGACCAGTCCTTGTCCCTTCCTTCGTGCAGATCCAAACCGTTGATATATCTGTGGATGCTCTCTGCCGCCTCTTTACCGCAGCTCACGGCATCCACCACGGACTTGGGCCCGTAGAACACGTCCCCGCCTGCGAACACGCCTTCAATGGGGGTTTCCAGGGTGACCGGGTCCGCCTGAAGCCCGCCCTGAGGAGAGACTTCTATGCCCTGCGGTTCGGCGAAGTCCAAATCCGCAGCCTGACCTATGGCCACAATGGCTGTGTCCGCCTCGATGGAAGTGATGTCCGACTCGTCGTAGCTCGGGCTGAAACGCCCGTTCTCATCAAACACGGCGGTGCACCGTTTGAACTCCACACCGCAGAACGCGCCTTCCTCCACGAGAAACCGGGTGGGACCCAGGCTGTTGACGATCTCGATTCCTTCTTCCAGGGCCTCTTGGATCTCGTAATCCCAGGCCGGCATTTCGTCACGCTTCTCCAGGCAGACCAGTGTCACGTGCTTGCCGCCCTTCCGCTTGGCAGTGAGGGCCACGTCCACGGCCACGTTGCCCCCGCCGATAACCACCACCCGATCACCCACTGAAACCTCGTTACCCAGGGCCGCGTCCCGCAGAAAATCCACGCCCTTGAGCACGGCCTGGTGCTCTTCCCCGGGAACGCCCAGCCCGCGGCTTCTATGAAGACCCGTGGCCATAAACACCGCCCCGTAGCCGTCGTCCTTGAGACCGTTCAGGGTGATGTCCTCCCCGAACGAGACGCCGGTGCGGATTTCCACCCCCATCTCTTCCATCACCCGGATCTCCTCGGCGATGATGTCCCGGGGCAGCCGGTAGGCGGGAATGCCGACGGACATCATGCCGCCGGCCACGGGAAGCTTTTCGAATACGGTGACCTGGTAGCCTTGCCGGGCGAGATAGTAGGCCGCGGTGAGGCCGGCCGGCCCTGCACCGATGACGGCGATCTTTTCCTCCCGCTTCTCCCGGGTCTCCGGCACGTATCGGGTGCTTTCATCCAGATCCAGATCCGCGAGAAATCGGTGCAGGTACTGGATGGCGATGGGTTCGTCCACATCCCCACGGGTGCAGATGCCTTCACAAGGGTGATGGCAAACCCTGCCGCAGATGGCCGGAAAGGGATGGTCCCGCTTGAACAGCTCCAGGGCCTCGCGGTACTTTCCCTGGTTGATGAGGGCCACGTATCCCTGAATGCTGACATGGGCGGGACAAGTGGCCTTGCAAGGGGCTGTTCCGCGCTTGTCAATGGCGTATGCGCTGGGCATGGCCTGGGGATAGAGCTTGAAGGCGGCCTTGCGGTCCCTGAGTCCCTCGTCGAACTGGTTGGGAACGTCGATGGGGCACACCTTGCTGCACTCACCGCATGCCGTACACTTGGCAAGATCCACGTAGCGCGGCTTTTCGCGGAGTTTGACCTGAAAACGCCCCGGTTCCCCGGAGACATCCATGACCTCCGTGTTGGTCAGAAGGTCGATGTTAAGGTGTCTGCCGCACTCGACGAGCTTGGGGGAGATGATGCACATGGAGCAATCATTCGTGGGGAAGGTCTTGTCCAGCTGTGCCATGACTCCACCAATGGCGGTCTGTTTTTCCACCAGATAAACCAGATACCCGGAGTCGGCGAGATCCAGGGAGGCCTGGATTCCGGCAATTCCGGCTCCGACCACCATAACCGAGCCGTTGGGGGCGCTTTTGGTACTCATGGGTTCGATCTTCTCCTCTTGGTCAGGGTGCGTGATCTCGTGCTCGTTTCGTCCAGCCTTCCTTGGGACAAGCAGCCGGCCGGGGGGATCCTTGAAGGGATACAGCTCCTACCGGGAAGATAGGAATTGGGCGCCGAGAAAGCCGTTGTTCCCGTCACCGCGAAGGCCGCAGGCCGGGTTTGGTGAAATCCGGGTCGCCGGTCCTTGAGTATGGGCTGGTGCCCACAGCTACGTGAAAATTGCTGAATGACACCGGAATTGTCAAGTGAAAACCTGGCGGAGGGTTTTTCTCGGCGTTCGCGGGGGCTCTGTGAGAGAAGACACTCTGACGAATTCGTAAAAACTGTATTTTCTCGCAAAGACGCCAAGACGCCAAGAAAAGCCCTTTTAAAAACGAAAGAACTGCCATTTTAAACCTTTCGGGATCGTCGATTTTATTGAATTTGGGGCGTCATCAGGTGCTTCTTGCCTGACCTGTCCGGCTGTGGTAACGTGTGTTCAGTCGTTCGGGCGTTCGGACGTTCAAGCGAACGTAGCAGATAAACAAGGATCCTTTCCGGATGAAGACAAACGTATTTTGACAGATGACCCGGCGGGCCGCTGGCGCTCGAGGGTCAGCCAAAAGGGGACCTGATTCATGGGGCGAAGGAAAGAATCCAACGCAGAAGGGGATGTGGTGCTGATATATTACCAGGACGCCCCCTCGGTGTATGCCCGTATCGAGGCCATTGAGCCTGATGTCAAGAAGGACTGGTACCAGGTGACCCTACTCATGCTCACGATACCGGCCCAAACCGCCACCTGGATCCTTCGTGAAGAGTATGTGAACGGGGCACCGTTCACCATGGGAGGCCAGCCTCTCAGAATAGAAGGCGTGGAGCGGGCGGCTCCTCCGGCCGAAACTGCCGTGAAGAGCCCTGCGCCAGGCGAGCCGCGCCCGGATGCATCCCCCAAGGTCATTCCCTTACACAAGAAGAAGACCTGATCGAACGGATGGGACGCCCTTCGACCAGGGACGGCGGATTGAAATCTTCACTTGCGGTCGCACACCGGCCTTCGGCGGCTGGAAGGAAAGATGTGAACCTCTGAAGGCCGGCGGGATCCGTGTGATGGGAGAGTGGGGCGTATTCGTTTTGCGGTTGCTGCTTGCAGTGATTTTGTCCCTGATACTGTCGTACCTGTTTTTCGAAACCGTGTCCATTGTGCGGACGGGTGGAATGGCATTGGCCCTGTTGGGGTTTGCCTACCTGTTCGAGTACACCAAAAAGCGGGACAAGGGAGGTGGAAATGGCATCTAAAAAGTTTGTGTTTGCATTCGAGGAAGGGGATGCGTCCAACAAGAAACTCCTGGGGGGCAAAGGTGCGAACCTTTGCGGTATGACGCAGATCGGGCTTCCCGTACCCCCGGGCTTCGTCATTTCCACTGAGGCCTGCCTGGACTACCTCAAGCAGAAAAAGAAAGGCCTCAAGTCCGAGGTGATGGAGCAGGTACGGAAGGCCATGACCGATCTGGAAGAGAAGACCGGCAAAGGGTTCGGGTCTACTAACAATCCCCTTCTCGTGTCCGTCCGCTCCGGGGCGGCCATGTCCATGCCCGGCATGATGGATACCATTCTGAATCTCGGACTCAACGAGGAGACCTCGAAGGGCCTGATCAAGCTTACCAATAACGAGCGCTTCGTGTACGACGCCTACCGAAGACTGGTCCAGCTCTTCGGCTCAGTCTGTCTCGGAATCCCGGACAAGGCGTTCGATGAGGTGTTCTACCGGATCAAAGGGGATCGCGGAGCGGAAACCGACATCGAGCTGGAGGCGGCGGCCCTGAAAGAGGCCACCGGGGCATTCATGGAGGTGGTGAAAGAGAAAACCGGTTCTCCTTTTCCACAGGATCCCTACGAGCAGTTGGAGCTTTCCATTCAGGCCGTGTTCAACTCATGGATGGGGAAACGCGCCGTGGACTATCGGCGGGAGTTTCAAATCACCGAAGACATGGCGCACGGAACCGCTGTGAACATCTGCACCATGGTGTTCGGAAATATGGGGGACGACTCCGCCACCGGAGTAGCCTTTACTCGAAATCCCGGCACCGGGGAGAATCGGCTCTATGGGGAGTACATGATCAACGCACAGGGTGAGGATGTGGTGGCCGGCATCCGCACGCCCAAACCGATTCGGGAGCTTCGCAGGGACATGCCCCGGGTCTACCGGGAGCTCGAAGACCTGCGTCATACCCTGGAGAGTTACTATCAGGAAGTGCAGGACTTCGAGTTCACCATTGAGAAGGGCACCCTGTACTGCCTGCAGACCCGGAACGGCAAGATGAACGCCGCAGCCTTTATTAGAACGTCCATCGATATGGTGAATGAGGGCCTGCTCACTGAGGCGGAGGCCATTCTTCGCATTCATCCGGAGATGCTCGCCCAGTTTCTTCACCCCAGACTGGATCCCAATGCCAGGGTGGATGTGCTCGCTCAGGGGCTTCCCGCCTCCCCTGGAGCGGCTTCCGGCCGGATTGTATTTGATGCGGATCGCGCGGAGATAAAGGCGAAGCTCGGAGAAAAGGTGATCCTGGTCCGTGAGGAGACCAAACCGGACGACATTCACGGGTTCTTCGCGGCCCAGGGCATTCTCACCAGCCGGGGGGGCAAGACCTCCCATGCGGCGGTGGTCGCGAGAAGCATGGGAAAACCGTGTGTCTCGGGTTGCGAAGCGATTCGCATCAATCACACCGCCAAGGAGGCGGTCATTTCCGGAGTGAGCCTGCGGGAAGGTGACATGATCACCATCGACGGGACCACGGGAAACGTTTATCAGGGTCTCGTGCCCACCATTGAACCGGAATTCGTCGAAGACCTCCTGGTCTTGCTGGAGTGGGCCGACGACCTGGCCGAGCTCAAGGTCATGGCCAATGCGGACACGCCCGAAGGGGCGGAAAAGGCCAAAAAGTACGGGGCGGTGGGCATCGGCCTGTGCCGGACGGAACGGATGTTCAATCAGCCGGAGCGGCTTCCCATAGTCCAGGAAATGATCCTTTCCGATACGTCCGAGGAACGGCGGATGGCCCTGGACAGGCTCCTGCCGTTTCAGCGGGAGGACTTCAAGGAGATTTTCAGGATCATGCAGGGGGCGCCCGTCACCGTGCGGCTGCTGGATCCGCCGATCCACGAGTTTCTTCCTTCGTCGGATGAGCTGGTCAAGGAAATCGAACACCTGCGGGAGTTGAAGAAGACAGTCGAAGGGATGTCCGCCCTGCCCGATACCCTCAAGCTGCTGGATCCCGAGCTTCTAAAGCGTTACTCGGCCAATCTCGAGGGCATCACAGTGGGCCTGGAGGAGCTCAAGAACAAGCATTTGGCCGAGGAGCTGATAGAAAACAAAGAGGCCATGCTCCACAAGGTGCGCGCCCTGTCCGAGGCCAACCCCATGCTTGGGCACAGAGGGGTGCGTCTCGGCATCACCTATCCGGAAATCTATGCCATGCAGATTCGGGCCATACTCGAGGCCTCGGCCGAGCACCTCCAGGAAGGCGGGGAGGTCGCTGCGGAGATCATGGTGCCTCAGGTGTGTACCCTGGAGGAGCTCAAGTGGGTGCATCGGTACGTAGAGGAAATTCATACGGAAGTGGAGAAAAAGTTCAAGACAAAGGTGCCTTTCAAGTTCGGGACCATGATCGAGGTGGTGCGGGCCTGCATGCGTGCCGGACGAATCGCGGAGCTGGCGGAGTTCATGTCCTTTGGGACGAACGACCTGACCCAGGCCACCTTTTCCTTCTCCCGGGAGGACGCTGAGAACAAGTTCCTTCCTTTGTACAATGAAAGAGGTATTTTACAGCACAATCCATTTGAAATATTGGATATTAAAGGCGTGGGTCGCTTGATGATGATAACAGTGGAATGGGCTCGAAAGACTAGAAGCGAAATGAAGATAGGCATCTGCGGTGAACAGGCCGGTCATCCGGAGACTATCCGCTTCTGCCACCACATCGACTTGAGCTATGTATCCTGCTCACCGCCGAGGGTACCCATCGCCCGCCTGGCCGCAGCCCAGGCCAAGATGACGGAGGAGGAGTACGTATTCGTATAGAAAGGGGTGCGAAGCCCTCTTGTGCCAAAGACGTTCCCGCAGGGCCCCGGCGCCCTGCGGGAACGTCCTTTCTGTGACCTGAATCGGGCGAGGCCGCCCCGGCCTTGACGCCCGGATCGGTTGCACTATATTTTCAAACAGGGTATGAAGAAGCAGATTATTTCCAAAGGAAAGGACTCATGACTGTTACCGATAACCAAAAGACCGCCGAGTTCGAGCAGGGACCCATACGGCCCCCCAACGAGGCCCAGAGCCTGCTGCTGCGCTTCACCAGGAACTGCCCCTGGAACCAGTGCCTGTTCTGCCCCGTGTACAAGGGCAAAAAGTTTTCCCTCCGCCCGGTGGAGGAGATCAAGCAGGACATTCAGACCACCCGCGATGTGGCCGACGAGATCAAGGCCCTTTCCCGGAAGCTCGGTGAGCGGGGCCATATCAACGACCGGGTCGTGAGCGCCCTGTTCAACGACCCCGCCACCGGTGACGCCGCACGAAGCGTGGCGGTGTGGCTTTATTACGGTACGGGTGCCTGCTTTCTCCAGGATGCGGACAACCTGGTCATGAAGACCAGGGACCTGGTGGAGGCCCTTCGCTTTCTTCGAGAAATCCTTCCGGAGGTCACGCGGGTGACCACATACTCGCGCTCGCGTACCATTGTGCGAAAATCCGTGGAGGGGCTCACCGAGATTCGAAAGGCCGGGCTCGACCGCGTTCATGTAGGGCTCGAGACGGGGTATGATCCCCTGCTCAAGCTGGTGAAAAAGGGCGTGTCCAGCGACCAGCAGGTGGAGGCCGGCCGCAAGGCGGTGCAGGCCGGGCTGGAGGTCTCGGAATATGTCATGCCCGGTCTCGGAGGACAGGAGATGTGGAAGGAGCACGCCCTGGCCACGGCCCGCGTGCTGAATCGCATCAATCCTCATTTCATTCGACTTCGCAGCCTTCGCGTCCCCAAACGGGTCCCCCTTCACAAGCTTCTGGAAGAGGGCACTTTCACCATGCAGACGGACGACATGCTGGTCGCGGAAATCCGTCTGTTCATAGAATCCCTAGAGGGCATTACGAGCGTGATGACGAGCGACCACATCATGAACCTGCTGGAGGAGATCTCAGGAAGGCTTCCGGAAGACAAAGAAAAGATGCTCGACGTCATTCGAAAGTACCAGGAGCTCCCGGACAAGGAGCGGCTGATCTATCGCGTGGGACGCCGGGGCGGGGCATATCGCTCCACGGATGACCTCGAGCGGGACCCGGCCACTTACGAAAAGATTCGGCAGCTCGTGGACCAGGTTCGAGCCGAGCAAGGAGACCGGGGGGTGGACCGGTTCATAACCGACATGGTGGACCGCTACATATAGCGTTCCCAAGAGATTTACATGGCCTACTATCCCATGCTCATGGACCTTGAAGAAAAGCGGACCCTCGTGGTGGGCGGCGGCGGGGTGGCCGAGCGCAAGGTCCGCTCGCTTCTCGAGTTCGGCGCGCAAGTGGATGTGATCAGCCGGGCTCTGAGCCCGGGGCTGAAGGCCCTTTTCGAGGAGGGCAGGGTGCAGTGGCCGGGGCGCGAGTTCGAGGAGCCCATGCTGGCCGGGGCCGTCCTGGTCATTGCGGCGACGGACGACCCCTTTGTGAACCAAAGGATAAGCGCCGCCTGCCGGGAAAAGGGAATTCCGGTCAATGTGGTGGACCGGCCCGAGCATTGCACCTTCATCGTTCCGGCCGTGGTCCGGCGGGGAGACCTCCTCTTGGCCGTGTCCACCTCCGGAAGAAGCCCGGCCCTGTCAAAGGTGATTCGCGAGGAACTGGAAGAGCGGTTCGGTCCGGAGTATGGGGATTTCCTCGTGCTGATGGGATACGTTCGAGAAAAGGTGCTCTCTTCGAGCAGGGAGCAAAGGGTAAACCAGGCGGTTTTTCGAAAGCTGGTTCAATCCAGCCTTCTGGATGCGGTTCGTGGAAAGGACTGGGCTTCAGCCGCCGGCATACTCACTGAGATCCTGGGAACCGTGTGGAGTGAAAAGGATATCCGGGAGCGAGTGGAGGCCGGCGAAAGGGGCGGGGAAACATGGCCTTGATGCTTTACTGGCTGGCGCTCATCTTGATCCTCCTGGCCACCGGTGGAATGATTGTGTTCATTGTAGGCCAGCGGAAGGTGGTTTTCACCTGGTCCTATCGAATCCTGGCGGCCGGTTTTGTCGCCCATACGGTGTTCCTCTCCCACCAGTACGCCGTCCTCGGCACGGCTCCGGTGTTTGGCCTCAAGGACGCTCTCGGTTTCTTTGCTTGGGCCGTTACCGGCGCCTATCTCCTGTTTCAGCTGAAATTTCGTCTTATGGTCCTGGGCTCGTTCATCGCTCCTCTGGCGGCCGTTCTGATGATCGTGTCCACGAGCATCCCCGGCGCCGAGATCGTTGCGGTCCGTCCCCTGTTCAAGAGCCTGTGGCTCACTGTTCACGTGGTGACCGTGTTTGCCGGAGACGGAATGTTCGCGATCATGTTCGCAGCCGCCGTCATGTATCTGCTCCAGGAGCGTCAGATAAAGAGAAAGAGGTTCGGCTCCCTCTACAGCCGGCTGCCTTCCCTGGAAACCCTGGATTCGATCAACCACCATGCCCTGGTGATCGGTTTCCCTCTTCTGACCCTGGGCATGGTGAGCGGCGCTGTTTATGCTCAACAGGCCCTGGGAAGCTTCTGGCGGTGGGACCCCAAGGAGGTCTGGTCCCTGATCACCTGGTTCGCTTATGCAGTTCTGCTCCACGAAAGACTCACCGTGGGCTGGCGGGGAAGGCGGGCCGCTGTGATGTCTATCCTGTGTTTCCTGCTCCTGGTGTTCACATTCGTGGGTATCAGCCTCCTCTCGAGCGACTATCACAGCTTCAAGAGCCTGGAAGGGCACGTCGTCACCTCATGATACGCATCGTCACCATCGGTATGAATCACCAAACCGCTCCGGTGGAGCTTCGAGAGTGCCTGGCCAGGGATCCGCAGAATGCGGTCCGCGCGCTTTCCACCATGCGCGACCATTCGGCCGTTCGGGAAGGGCTCTATATTTCCACGTGCAACCGCGTCGAGGCGCTTTACACCACGGATCAGCCGGAGGCTGCCAAGGCGGAGATTCTCGGCCTCTTCTCCACCCTGGGGGGACTGGATCTAAGGGAGCTCGCAGCCGGTCTTTATACACTGCAGGACATGGACAGCGTCCGGCACGTGTTCAAGGTGGCCTCCAGCCTGGATTCCATGGTCGTGGGCGAGCCCCAGATCCTGGGGCAGATAAAGGACGCCTACTTCCAGGCCACGCAGGAGAAGACCTCCGGGGTGGTCCTGAACCGGCTCATGCACCGCGCGTTTCACGTGGCAAAACGCGTGAGGACCGAAACCGGCGTCTCGGATGCTGCGGTTTCCATCAGCTACGCCGCTGTGGAGCTGGCCAAGAAGATCTTCCACGATCTCACGGGCCGGAAGGTGCTGCTCATCGGTGCCGGAGAGATGGCGGAGCTGGCGGCGCGACACCTCCTGGCCCAGGGCGCGGGTCAGATCCATGTGGCAAACCGGACCTTTGAGCGGGCCGTTCAGGTGGCACGGAGCTTTCACGGAAAACCCGTGTACTTCGAGGAGATCGGCCCGGTGCTTCTCGAAGTGGACATTGTCATCGCCTCTACCGCATCGGCCGACTACGTCATTCAGCATGAGCAGGTGAAACGGTCCCTGCGAAAACGAAGGAACCGGCCGTTGTTTTTTATTGACATAGCGGTGCCGCGGGACGTGGATCCGCGGGTGAACAACCTGGGAAACGCCTATGTATACGACATAGACGATCTAAAAGGAGTGGTGGAAATCAACAGGGCACAGCGTCATGAGGAGGCGATCAAGGCAGAGCGGATTGTGGAAGAGGAGGTCCTGAGGTTCGAGGGTTGGCTCAAGACCCTCGGGGTTGTTCCAACGATCGTCAACCTCAAAGAGAAGGTCGAAGAGATTCGCAGAGCAGAGCTCCGCCGTAGTGTCGGAGGATTGGGAAACCTGACGGAAGAGCAGATAAACGCCATTGATGTGCTCACTAAATCCATTGCCGAGAAGATTATTCACGATCCCATACTCACACTCAAGCAAAAGGCGGATCGGCCGAGCAGGGATCAGGTCCTGGACCTGACTCGCCGGCTCTTCCGCTTGGACGATGATTCCGGGTGATTCCTCTCCCCGGTAAGTACAGGCCGCAATATCGGACAACCAATGACCCGGATCCCTTTGCCGCCAGGGAACGACGCCCGGGAATCCGGAAATCGGGAGGCAGCCATGGGCATGGATCAGTTGATTGATCGACTTCGACAACACCCCGAGTCCCGGCGCATAGGCATGATTGCAAGCCACCTCGGTGTGGTGCGGGGGTCGAGCTTGAAGGGGTTCCGCGTCAGGGGGATCGACGTGGCTTATGACTCGAATCGTGTGAATCAAATTATTAGTGATATTAAAGCTGTAAAAGGTATTGTTGATGTATTGGTGGAAACCCACCAAGGCCGACTCGGTGTAGGGGACGAGATCCTTGCCGTGGCAGTGGCCGGGGAGACCCGGGAAGACGTGTTTCCGGCGCTCATTCGAGCCGTGGACCGAATAAAGGCGGAAGCGGTGCACAAGAAGGAGCTTCCCGCGGAACCCGAAGGCTGAGCCGCCCCTTTCCGCGTTCGAACGTCAGAAGGGGCCTGATGTAGAGGAGAACGGAATGGGAATGATAGATGTGGGGGAGAAGCCCATTGTCCAGCGCGAGGCTGAGGCCGCGGGAACAATCCTGTTGACCGACAAGGCCCTGGACGCCATTCGAAGCCGCAGGGTTCGAAAAGGCGATCCCTTTGTCGTGGCCGAGGTGGCTGGAATACAGGCGGCCAAGCAGACCGCGTGGCTCATTCCTCACTGCCATCAGGTCCCCCTGGACACGGTGGATGTGGTGTGTGCGCTGGTGGACCAGGGTGTGAGCGTTTCCTGCCGGGTGCGTGCCCGCGCCCGCACAGGGGTCGAGATGGAGGCCCTGGTTGGGGCGGGCACGGCCCTGAACACTATCTGGGACATGGTGAAGTACCTGGAGAAGGACCAGGCAGGGCAGTACCCGGACACCCGGATTGCAGACATTCGCGTGATTCGAAAGCAAAAGGGGCACGATCCCTCGCTGGAGGGCTGAACAGCGCGAAACTGCACCCTGGACCTCGAGGGTGAACATGGATCCATTGGAACCTGCGTCAAGAAAGGACTACCTGGCTCTTCAGAAGCAGCGGGGACGAAACATCATGGGTGTGTTTCCGGGCCGGTACCCGAGGGAGCTTTTCTGGGCCCTGAACGTCCTGCCCGTTGAGATCTGGGACCCGCCCGGGGATACCTCCCGCTCGAGTGCCCACCTCCAGCCCTTTATCTGCTCGGTGGTGAAAGCCGGCCTGGAGCTCGTATTGGGAGAGAAAAGCCGGCTGGTGGACGGGTTTGTTTTCCCCCACACGTGCGATTCCATTCAGAACCTGGGTTCCCTGGTTCAAGACTATTTGAAAGTGGACAAGCCCTGCCTGTTCTTTTATTCCACCAAGGCCCCCCACGGTCCGGCGGGCCGTCTCTTTCAGCGCAGGGAGATTCAGAGGCTCGGAGCCGGGCTGGAAAGGATCTTTGGACCGCTCGACCCCCAAGCCCTTCGGCGGTCCGTAGAGCAGGGGCGGGAAATACGGCGCTTGACGGCCTCTTTGTATGCACTGCGCGCGCAAGGAAAGCTCGATTGTTCGAATGTGTTGTTCTATCGCCTGGTGCGTATGCTCGAATACATGCATCCTGACGACTCTGTTGCGGCTCTTCGAAGGTTCCTGGAAACAAACGCGACCACCACCGCCTCGTGGTCGCGTCCGTGCCTTGTGCTGAGCGGCGTGCTGCCGGGCCCCGAAGGCCTGCTTTCCCTGCTGGACGATCTGGGCGTGCGCGTGGGAGACGATGATCTTTTGTCTTGCGGAAGGCGGATGTCCGGGGCCCGGGACGCGAGCGGGGATCCCATGGATGTTCTCACGGAAGACCTCTTCAGTATGCCGGCCTGTTCGACCCTGAGCAGCCCCCTGAAGGAGCGCTGTGAGCAAGTGAGCCGGAAGGTCAAGGGCTGCGGTGCGGGCGGCGTGCTGTTCAACCTGATCAAGTTTTGCGAACCCGAGCTTTTCTACCACCCGGGTCTTCGGGAATCATTGCATGATCAGGAGGTGCCCTGCCTGCTTCTGGAGCAGGAGGTGGACCAAGACTTTTCGGGCCAGGCCGGGACACGCGTCGAGGCCTTCGTGGAAATGATCAGGAATTGAGGGGATGAAGATGTCGCTGTCGGCCCGAGCCCGGTACCGGTTCATGAAAGACCTGGGGGCGCCGATTCTCATGGGGGCTTCCCGCGCCTTTGGGTCAAAGGGGAGAGGCCGGCGGCCGCCCGGCCGCGGGCGCGGTCTTCCCCTCTCCTGCAGCAGGCGGCTCAGGGACATCATGACCCGGCACTATTTCTTGTCCCGGTATGCGAAGGGCGCAGTGCCCGTGGCCTGGGTTACGAGCGGTGCCCCGGTGGAGCTCCTGCGGGCGTTCGGATTCTACACGGTATACCCGGAGAATCACGGTGCCCTTTGCGGTGCCAAGGGCAGGGGGGGCGAGCTGTGTCGCGTAAGCGAAGAGCACGGTTTTTCCCAGGATCTTTGTTCCTATGCCCGTATCGACCTGGGCGTGGCCCTGTCAGGGAACACGCCCGCCGGAAGGCTGCCCAGACCCGATCTTCTGTTTGCGTCCAACAACATCTGCCAGACCGTGGCCTACTGGTACCGAGTGCTGGCCCACTACTGGGACGTCCCCCTTCTGCTCCTCGACACCCCCTTCAACCATACGGGCGGGCCCGGTGATGCGGAGATCGCCTATATGGCGGGCCGGCTGGAGGAGATGATTCCCACTCTGGAACGCGTAAGCGGCCGGACCTTTCATGCGGACCGGTTGCAGGAGGCCCTTTGCCTGTCCAAGGAAACGGCCGAGACGTGGGGAAAGGTCCTGGGAACCATGAAGGCATCTCCTGCGCCCATGACCATTTTTGACGCCTTTGTCCATCTCGCACCGGTGGTCTCCCTGCGAGGCCTTCCTGTGGCCCTGGAATACTATCAGGTCTTGCTGGATGAGCTCCGAGAGCGGGTGGAGCGGGGAGAGGGGGGCATTGAGGAAGAACGCAAGAGACTCATGTGGGACAACATTGCGGTCTGGTACAAGGTGCGCGACTTTTCCGCGCTTTTCGCTCAAAGGGGCATGAACTTCGTCACGGCCACCTACACGAACGCCTGGGCCGAGACCGCCCCCTACATGAACCCGGATCGTCCTCTGGAGTCCATCGCCGGGACCTACAGCCGGGTGATCCTCAACAACAGTCTGGGCCATCGGCTTCAGCTCATGGAGCAACTCGTCGAGGACTTTCGTGTGGATGGTCTGGTCATCCACTCCGCGCGCAGCTGCAAGCCTTATTCTGTGGGCCAGTACGACCTGAAGCGTCTTCTCACGGAGCGGCTCAACATCCCCTCTGTGGTCATAGAGGCGGACATAGCCGACGAACGTGCCTATGCGGAAGAACAGACGCAAACGCGGCTGGAGGCCTTTTTCGAAACCCTGGAAGGCTGAGGGGCAAACGGCAAAAACGGAGGCTTCTCGACTTTGGACTTTGTGGCTGGAATCGATGTGGGGTCCCTGAGTACGGATGCGGTGATCCTGGACGGAGAGGGTCGCATGGCGGCGCACAGCATCGTCCGCACGGGCGCCGGCAGCGCCCGTGCGGCCGAAGAGGCCCTCCAAAGGGTGACGGCCGCCGCGCAAATCGAGCGAAAGGCCCTGTCATCGATCGTGAGCACCGGTTACGGTCGCGCCGGAGTCTCCTTTGCCGATCGCGCGGTGACGGAAATCACGTGCCATGCCCGGGGCGCGTATTTCCTGTTTCCGGACACCGGAACGGTCGTGGATATCGGTGGTCAGGACTCCAAGGTGGTTCATGTGGGAAGCGGAGGCAAGGTCCTGGACTTCACCATGAACGACAAGTGCGCTGCAGGCACGGGCCGATTTCTGGAGGTCATGGCGGAAAAACTCCAGGTCGAGCTCGATGAGATGGGCCGGCGCTCCATGCAGGCGGCGTCAGAGGTCACCATCAGCAGTGTCTGCACGGTGTTCGCGGAAAGCGAAGTGGTGTCCCTGGTCGCCCGGGACCATCCGCCGGAGGAAATCATTCGAGGCCTTCACCGGGCCATCGTGGGCAGGATTTGGGCCATGGTCCGCTCCCTGGGGCTGAAAGGGGAGCTCACCATGAGCGGCGGCGTGGCCAAGAACCAGGGAGTGGTGGCCCTGCTGGAGGAAAGGCTTGAAAAACCGGTCCATGTGCCTCCCGAACCCCAGATCGTCGGGGCCCTGGGAGCCGCCCTCATCGCCCTGGGCCGCTAGAGAGGCCTGTTCGAACGCCCTCTGGTTTACTTCTCAAGGCATTGATGTTCCTATCAAAGTCGTCTTGACAATGAAATTCATCCGGTTTCAAGTTTTTCCTTTACAGAGGGAGTGAATTGAGTTATATGTGCGATTCTTCACAAGGGGCATGACGCGGACCGGGACCAGCGGAAGGCCGCTGACGGAGAAGGGGACGCAGCATCGTCTTCGATTTCAAGAAGCATGGCCACTGGTATGACGACATCGCCATAGTCAGCCAGCTCGGCCTGACCATGGCGGGATCAATTCTGCTGTGCCTGGCCATCGGGTATGGACTCGACAAATGGCTCGGCACAAAGGGGCTGTTTACCATAGTGTTCATCCTCCTCGGGATCATTGGGGGCGGAGTCACGGTTTATCGGCAGATCATGAAGGTGCTCGACCCGAAAAGGGGCCGTCCATCCGAAGCGGAACGAGAGAATGGAAACGGTTAGAGCCATTCGGAACAAGTACTGCTCCCAAGCCATGTTGGCCGCCGTCGCGGTGGCGGTGCTCCTGCTTCTGGTCGGGGAAAAGGCCTTAGGAAAAGGCCTGATCCTGGGTACACTCTTCAGCATCGTGAACTTCGTTCTCATGGCGCATCTCATTCCGCGCACCCTGGCGGGCTCGAGGACCGTGTCGAGCGCCGCAGCATTCGGCTCCATTCTTTTTCGTTTCTCCCTCCTGGCGGTTCCCCTGGTTGTTTCCCTGAAGGTGGACGCCATTCACTTTATCGGTGTGGTCGTCGGGCTGTTCATGGTTCAGCTGACACTCCTGTTCGACCACTTCGTCAGGAATCGCTTTTTTCCCACAAGAAACACGTAGAACGGGCTGCATACCATGGACGAACTGACACATCTTCCACAGATTACGATCAAACTTCTCGGATTGGATCTCGTTATCAACACGGAGACCGTGATCATGACGTGGATCGTCATGGGAATCCTCATCCTGTTCGGGATTCTTGCCACCAGCAAGCTTTCCCGCCTGCCCAACCCCTTCCAGGTCCTGGGCGAGCTGATTGTCAATGCTTTCTGGGGGCTCACCAAGGACGCGCTGGACGAGGACATGGCCAGGAAGTACTTCCCGCTGATCTGCACCCTTTTCCTGTTTCTGCTGCTCGCCAACTGGCTCGGCGCCTTGCCCCACCTCTCAGAGCCCACCAAAGATTTGAACACGCCGCTCGGGCTCGGGATCATGGGTTTCTTGATCGCCCACTATGCCGGTATTCGAACCAAGGGGTTCAAGGACTACGCGAAGGAGTACTTCGAGCCGATCTTTTTCATGGCCCCCTTGAACGTCATAGGAGAAATCGCAAAAGTGGTCTCCATTTCCTTTCGTCTCTACGGCAATATCATGGGAGGAGCCATTATTGTCCTGGTGGTCTCCTATCTGGTTTACAGCCTGATACTGCCTCCTTTTTTAATCGCTTTTTTTAGCCTTTTTATTGGCACAATCCAGGCTTTCGTGTTCACCATGCTCACTCTCGTTTATATTTCTGTGCAGGTTAAATAGCTATGAATGCTGCTGAAACAATCGAGCTGGCTTCCTATGTCAGTGCAGGCCTGTGCATCGGCCTGGGAGCCGTCGGGGCTGCCATCGGGGAGGGGTACACGGCCGGTTTCGCCAATCGGGCCATTTCGCTCAAGGAGGCGAAGTCGGGCGACATCATGAAGAACATGCTGGTGGGGCAGGCCGTGGCCGAATCCGCCGCCATTTTTGCTCTGGTAATCGCTATTCTTCTGATTTTCATGGACTTTGGCGGGCAGACCCTGCTGGGGGCGGCCTCTCTTCTGGGTGCAGGTATCTGCATGGGGTTCGGGGCCATCGGCTCAGGTGCGGGGGCCGGATATCCCGGAGGCCAGGCCTGCCTGGGACTTGCCAGGCAGCCTTCCGTGGCGGGAAAGCTCACCACCAACATGTTGATAGGCTCAGCCGTGTGCCAGACACCGGCCATCTTTTCCATGGTCGTGGCCCTCATGCTCATGTTCATGAATTTCGACCATTTGCCGCCGGCTCCGACATGGGCGGCCCTCATCGGTGCGGGAGCCAGCACCGGGCTGGCGGCCATAGGGTCCGGCTTCGGGGGCGGGCTGGCCGCAGGATCGAGCTGTGCAGGCATTGCCAGGACGCCTCATACAATGGGACCGGTCACCACGACCATGCTGGTGGGACAGGCCGTCTCTCAGACCCCGGCCATTTTCGGCCTTCTCGTCAGCTTCATACTGATGTTCAAGGCTTTCCCCGAGTCGCACAGCCTGGCCGCCGCCATGGCTCCCCTGGGCGCAGGCCTCTGCATGGGATTCGGGGGAATAGGGCCCGGCATCGGAAACGGCTACACCGCGGAAAAGGCAGTGATGTGGATTGCCGGAAACTCGGAAGCGTCAGGTATTCTGACAAGGACCATGCTGGTGGGCCAGGCGGTCTCCCAGTCTACGGCCATCTACGCCATGGTGGTAAGCCTGGTGTTGGTCTTTGTCGTTTGACAGGAAAACCCCTTTTCTCGAAAACACGTTTGGAGGAATGAAGATGGAAATTTCAGGCGCGGATATCATTCAAGCAGCAGCATTCTTGGGAGCAGGCCTGGCCATGGGGCTCGGTGCAATCGGGCCCGGGGTGGGCGAAGGCTTCGTGGGTGGAAAGGCTTGCGAGGCCATAGGGAAAAAGCCGAATGAGGCGGGCCTCCTGACGAGGACCATGCTGGTCGGCCAGGCCGTTTCAGAGTCCACAGGCATTTACTCTCTTGTTGTCGCTCTTTTGCTCCTTTTTGTGGTATAAATATCTTTAAAATGGTACCTAGTTATGATTAGCATCAATGCTACGCTTGTCGTTCAAGTGATCCATTTTCTCTTGTTGATGGTCATAATGAACCGTATCATGCTGCGTCCCATCATGCACCAGATTCATGAGCGGGATGAGCATGTGAGGAAGGCCAGGAAAGACTCCGAGGAGATGGTCGCCGAAGCGGAGCGGCTGAAGGAAAAACGCCGTTTCATGGAGATGGAGGCCCGGCGCAAGGCGGTCCAGGAAAGGGCCAAGCTCAAGGAAGAGGCCTTGGAGGTTGCCGGCGGGATCTTTGATGAAACCGCCAAGGAAATCAAGGGCATTCGTCAACAAATTAATGCTCAGGTTCAAAAACAGGTGGAAAAGGCCCAGGCAGCCCTCAGTCAGGAAGCAGCCGTGCTGGCCGATGAAATCGTGGAAAGGATCGCCGGCAGGAGGATTGGGCATTGAGACGCGCAGGTGGATACGCTCTGACATGGGTGCTTCTGGTGGGTGCTTCCGCAGCCGTGCTGCTGTGGTTGATGCCGGCCGACGCCCATGCCGCGGAAAAGGTCAGCGAAGGAAGGAAAATCTACGACGCTGTCATGAGGTGGGTAAACTTCGGCATCCTGGCTTTCTTCTTCATGAAGTACGGAAAGCCGGCCTTGATGAACTTTCTGAACGGGGAACGAGATCGGGTTCAGAAGACCCTCCACGAGATTGAAAAGGACTTGAACCTGTCCAAAATGCGCATGGATGAAGAGATGAAAAGCCTGGAAGGAATTGAAGACGAGCTTCAGGGCATTCGTCGAAGCATCCTTGATATCGGCGAGAAGCAAAAGGAGCGGATTCTCGAAGACGCCCGCAAAAATGCATCACAGATGATCAGTGAAGCCAAGAACGAGTTAGACTTTAAAATGAAAGAGGCCAAGCAAGACGTGAATAACGCCCTTGCAGAGCAAGCTGTAAGCCTTGCCGGGGAAAGGCTTTGGCACGCCTTTACTGAAAAAGACAACGATAAGCAATTAAAAGAGTTTACCTTTAGTCTGGATGATGCAAAGAAAGAGCACAATCTTACTCTATAACTGCAAGTTAAATTGCTCAATTGAGGCAACAGCCCCGTTCGATACGCTTACGCATTCGGACGGGGCGTCTTTTTCACGGCTTCATCCTTTGGGAACCCGTACCGCTCCATTTTTTCGTATAGGGATTTTCTGGATATGCCCAGCTGCTTTGCGGCCAGGCTCTTGTTACCGGCGCAATTCTGAAGGGTGGCGCGGATCAGCTCGGCCTCCATGTTCTTCAGTGTGACGCCCGTGTCGGGCAGCGTGCCGATAAGACCGTTCTCTTCACGATCCGCTTTCCGGTTCCCGGCCGCGCGCACGCTCTCCGGGAGGTCTTCGAGGGTCAGCAGGCCTCTCTTGGCGAGGATCACCGCCCTTGCAATGCAGTTCTTGAGCTCCCGCACATTCCCCTTCCAGGGGCTCTCCAGGAGAAAGGCCATTGCGTCCGGGGTGATACCCGTCACCGGACGGTCGTACTGCCGGGCATAGTGCCGGATGTAGTGGTCCGTGAGAAGGGGGATGTCGTCCTGCCGCTCCCGGAGCGGGGGAACGTGGATGGAGATCACCTCTATGCGGTAGAGGAGATCCCTCAGGAACCGGCCGTCTTCGATCATGGCACGCAGGTCCAGATTGGTAGCGGCGATGATGCGGACGTCCACCTGCCTGGACTCCACGCCGCCCACGGGCTCGACCCGCTTTTCCTGAAGAAACCGAAGCAGCTTGCTCTGAAGCCTCAGGCTCATGTGGCCGATCTCGTCCAGAAACAGGGTGCCCTTGTTGGCCGCCTCCAGGCGGCCCTTTTTCTCCGCAACCGCACCGGTGAACGCGCCTTTGACATGACCGAAGAGCTCCGCCTCCAGGAGGCTCTCCGTGAGGGCGGCCGAGTTGATGCAAACGAGTCGGGCGTTCCGCCTCGCACTTTCCATGTGCAGTGACCTGGCCAGCAGCTCCTTCCCGGTCCCCGTCTCCCCGTAGATCATGACGGAAGCATCGGTGCCCGCCACTGTGCGCACCATGTCGAAAATGTCCTTCATTTGCGGGCTTGCGCCGATGATGCCGTGGAATGCATTCTCCTCCCTGACCGCCCTTTGCAGAGTGGAAAGCTTGCGGGACATCTCGGACTCGCGGATGGCCTTGGCCACGACTATGATGAGCTCATCGAAGTCCAGGGGCTTTATGAGATAGTTGGTGACCCCGTTCTTCATGGCCTGAACCGCGGACTTCACGGTGCCGTGTGCGGTCATGATGACAAACGGCGGCGTCTCCCTTTTTTCCCGCATAAGATTGAACAGTGAGATTCCGTCCATTCCGGGCAGCTTGAGGTCGGAAAGGACCAGATCCACATCCTCCCGATTTTCGAACAGACGGAGAGCGCCCGGCCCGTCCTCGGCCTGGAGCACCTCATAGCCTTCGTCCACAAGGATCGCAGACAGGACTTTGAGGGTGTTCTTTTGGTCATCCACGAGAAGAATGGTCTTCGCGGTCACATCACACCTCCCCGTCCGGATGGTCCACCCCGTGCCTGTCCTGCTCCCCGTGGCCGGCATACTCCGCGGGCCATTCGACGGTCAGGCGTGTGCCCCAATGCTTCCGGCTCTGGATTCGAATGGTCCCTCCGTGGCTTTCCACGAGTCCGAGGCTCAAGGGAAGGCCCAGGCCTGTTCCGGTGTCTTTGGTGCTGAAAAAGGGATCGAAAACACTCTTGAGCTCGTTCTCGGGAATGCCCGTGCCCTGGTCCCGGATCACGATTTTCGCCTTGGACGGCGCTTCCGGCGGAACCCCTTCTCTCGACAGACCGGAGGAAAAACGAATCTCGCCGCCCTCGGGCATCGCGTCCATGGCGTTGACCATCAGGTTGATGATGACCTGCTCCATCTGATGAGGGTCCACGAGCAGAGGAGGCATGTCCGGGTCCAAGGCGTTGCGGAAGATGATGTTTCTCTCTTGCGCCTGGTCCTGAAAGAGCTCCTGTGCGGAAAGGATGATACGGTTGATGTCCGTGGGCACCCGTTTGGGTTCGGATTGACGGGCAAAGGTGAGAAAGTCCGTGACAAAGACGTTCAATCGATCAATTTCCTCGGAAACGAGCCCGGTGTACTCTTGAATCAGGGCATCTTCCGGGCGTCGTCTTTGCAGGAACACGATGGCCCCCTTCATGGCGTTCAGCGGATTCCGGATTTCGTGGGCTACACCTGCAGAAAGACGTCCGAGGCTGATCAGCTTCTCGGATCGGACCAGCTCGTCCTGAATGCGGGAGAGATTCCGGACCATGCGGTTGAAAGCGCTGGTGAGATCACCCAGCTCATCCCTGGAACGCACCGGAATCTCATGGTTGAGGTCGCCGCCTGCGATCCGGTGGGTCGCACTGACCAGAGACCGCACCGGCTTCAGCATGTAATAAGACAAAAGACTCACTCCGGCCACGGCGCACACGAGGATGAGGAGCACCACCTGAAGCACACTGGTCTGAATTTGGGCCGCCTCTTTTCGCAAATCGCCCCTTGGAATGGTCACGGCCAGGGACCATCCCATGCCGGGAATAGGGGCAAAGGCCGCCAGCTTGCCTTCTCCTCCGTAATGGTAGGTTTTCCATCCGGTGCCTCCCAGCTTCATCTCCCGGACCAGCTCATCAATGCTCTCATCCGGGTAGTTGCCCAAGCCGTGCTCATAGGGGGCAAAGTGCGGGTGGGCGATGCTCCGGCCCCGCCTGTCCACCAGAAAGGCGTAGCCCTCCTCGCCGACCTGTATACTGCGCACGATATCCTGAATGGCCTCGTAATCCACATCGATCACCACGATTCCGACAAACTCGTTCCAGGCCGAAAAAACAGGCCTGGCCCAGTGCATGAGGTATCCCCGTCTCGCTTCGGAGTAAGTGATCTTGGAGACCTGAATTTCATCGCTCCCGGAGGTGCGGATTCGACCGAAAAAATCTCTTGAGGCGGTTTCGACCGCCGGGGCGGCCTCTTCAGTGGAGCGCACATGGATGCGCTCCGCGCCGGCGGAATCTATAAAGCGGAGCTGGTGGTAACCGGGGGCCCGTTCGATGAAGTCCCTGAAGAGGCGAATGATACTGCCCCGGTTGAACTCGGCCTCCGCATTCAGCCGGAAGGAGCGTGCCATGTGGTAGTCGTTTAGAACCGGTAGACTCGAGATGGTGTTCAGGTCCATCCTGCAGGTGTAGAATATGTCATCGATCCGGGCCGCAGTGGCCCGCACCTTGGCCATCTGCTCCTGGCGGACGAGCCGATTGACTCGGTCGACCGAGGCCCGGTAGGAAAAATATCCCACCGTGCCGATGGGAACGCAGACAAGGGGAAGAGTGAGCAGTAGAAGCTTCATGGAGATGGAGAATCGAAATTTCATAGTCTCCGGCCCGGTGTGGATTCACGAAGAGAGTAGGACAGGGCCCCTGGGGTGTCAACCTCTCCCTGTTTGGGCTTTGGCGGCAGGTGTGGTATAAGGGATTCGCCATGGGTCGTCCACTTCGAACATCATCCCTCATTTTCCTGCTGCTCCTTGCGGCCGTGTCCGCGTCCGTTTTTCCGGAGCCGGCCTTTGCACGCGACGAGATCGTTCTCGGCGTGGCCACGTCCCTGGGTACGCTGGAAGGGCGGGAAAGCCACATGGCGGTCCAGCTGGCAGCAGAAGAGATCAACCGGGCCGGCGGGGTCAGAATGGGAGACCGGCGGCTGCACATTCGGGTGGCGGCGGTGGACCTGGAGGACGCCTATTCCGCCACCCCCATGGACGAGATTCTTCAGAGGCTGGAGCGATTCTTGACCAAAGAAGGCGTTGATGCCGTCGTGGTGGGGTTTTTTCGCTCCGAGGCCCTCCTGGCCGGCATGGACTTGATCGCACGGCACGGGATTCCGCTCCTGGGAACCATTGCCATGTCACCGGCATCCGAGGCCAAGATCCTCCAGTCCCCCAAGTATCGCTCGGTGTTCCGTCTCTGCCTGAACTCGCGGTACCTGGTGGAGTACCTCATTCAGACCATGAAGTTCCTCAGGGAGCGGTTCGGTGCAAGCCGGGTCTACATTCTGAACCAGGACGTGGCCTGGACGCGAACCACGGTTTCGCTCATGATCAAGCTCTACTTCGAGCAGGCGGGCTGGGAGGTCCTGGGCCTGGATATCTACACCAGCGGAGCTTCGGACTTCACCCGGAGCCTGGAAGAGGCGCGCCGGCTCGAGGCCGACGTGATCCTGCCGATTTTCGACATGCCCGAGAGCGGAGCCCTGGTGAGACAGTGGCGCCGTATGGGCAGCCGGGCCCTGCTTTGCGGATTCATATCCCCCCTGGGCGGGCCGGGGGCCTGGGAGGCGTTTCAAGGGGGGATTGCAGGGGCCCTCAATGTGATCTTCGAGCTGGGCAATGTGCCCACCGCCGCCTATGAACCGGCCGAGAGGTTCTACAACGCCTTTGAAAGACGATATGGAAAGCAGATCGAGGCGTCCCACGGTCCGGCCCCTGCCTACGAGTCGGTCCATGTCCTGGCCGAGGCGGTGGAAAGGGCGGGGACCCTGGAGCTCGACAGGGTGATCGAGTCCCTGGAGAAGACAGACCGGCAGGGGGCCATGGGTCGTATTCGGTTTCACCGCAGCCATCAGGTGATCTTTGGTGAGGACCCGTTCCAGGAGGCCCTGGCCTGTGTGATCCAGTGGACTGATCAGGGAAAGCGAAAGGTGGTGTACCCGCCCTCCATTGCAGAGGGCGAAATAGAGCTTCCCGGGCCTGCTGCCGATCCCTGAAAACCGCGGGTGAAACGCAAAGGGTGTTACTATTGGTAACACCGGCCGGGCCTGTCTGAAACGTGGTATACATGGTGCTCTACAGCCTTGAGGCGGGAAACGTAACAACCCGGCTGTAACAAAAAGTTACAATTGTTGCCGGTGGCGAACCAGACGCTCAACAAGTATCCGGTATCGTTCTATTTTTTTGTCTGTTCATTCCAGGCATGCCCTTTGCAGGGTCAAAGGGCGTGCAAAAACCCAACCTCATGCAGAGCGCTCCCAAGGGCGGGGCGGCTCACCAAAGAAGGAGGACCATGATGAAACGTATCCTGTCCCTTTCGGTTCTCGTGCTCACCCTGGCCATTGTCTGGGGAATCCCGGTCAACCCCGTCCCGGCCCAGGAAGACCCCATCATACTGGGTGTGCCCACCTCCCTCGGGTTCCTGGAAGGCAAGGAAGGGCTCTTCTCCGTGAATATGGCGGTGGACGAGATCAACAAAAGCGGCGGCGTGGACGTGGGCGGTACCAAGCGGCCCTTCAAGGTGGAGCCCATAGACGCGCGCGGCGCCGAGCCCGGCGTCCCGGTGGCGGACGTGATCCGGGCCCACAAGAAGCTCATCCTCGAGGATGATGCCGACTTCATCGTGTTCGGCTCTTTCCGTTCCGAGGCCGCCATCGCCTGCATGGACTTCATCGGCCGGCACAAGACCCCCATGATCCTCGGCACCGCCATGTCTCCGGGCATGGAGGCCAAGGTGAAGGAGGACTACGACAAGTACAAGTACACCTTTCGAACCTGCCTGAACGCGGTCTACCTGATCAAGTACCTGGGCGGCACCATGGCCTACCTGAACAAGGAGTTCGGGTTCAACAAGGTGTTCATCCTGAACCAGGACGTGGCCTGGGCCCGCAAGAGCGGCGACCTGATGATCAAGATGGTTTTCGAGAAGATGGGCTGGGAGGTGGTGGGACGACAGGCCTATCCCACGGGCTCCTCGGACTTCTCTTCCTCCCTCATGAAGGCCCGGGCCGGCGGGGCCCAGGTGATCCTGCCCATCTTTGACATGCCCCAGAGCGGCATTCTGGTGAAGCAGTGGAAGGCCATGCAGGTGCCGGCCGTCATGGCGGGGTTCATCTCCCCTCTGGCCGGCCCCGGGTCTTGGGAGCTCTTCGACAAGAAGATCGACGGCGCCATGAACTGCATCTTCGAGGTGGGGAACATGCCCGTGCCCAAGATCCCCGCATCCGTGGAGTTCTGGAACAAGTACAAGGAGCGTTACGGCACTCCCATCGAGGCGGGACATTCACCCGCGCCGGCCTACGAGATGGTCTACGTGCTCAAGGAGGCCATTGAAAGGGCCGGTAGCGTGGATGGCGACGCCGTGGTGGCGGAGATGGAGAAGACGGACCGGATGGGCGCCATGGGCCGAATACGCTTCAACGAGGGCCACCAGGTGATCTACGGCGAGGACCCGGAGGAGACCGCCATGGGGGTCATGTTCCAGTGGCAGGACGGCGAGCGCGTCGTGGTCTACCCCGAGTCCGTGGCCGAAGGGAAAATTCGACTGCCGGAGGGCCTGAAACCGGCCAAGTAACCGCTCCGGCGCCTTTTTACACCTCCCGGTCCGTCGCGCCTGCCGCTTAACTCGGCCGTCGCGCCGGACCGGGACCTCCTCCGGAACAGGGGGGCGATTCATGCTTGCGGGCACCCTCGTCTATGGGTTCGTCAACAGCGCCATCCTGGCCCTGGTCGCGCTGGGGTTCAACCTGACCTTCGGGATCAGCGGCGTGGCCAACTTCGCCTACGGGGCGCTGTACATCTTCTCGGGCTTTCTCACCTGGATCCTGCTGAACTCCCTGGGGCTTCCCTACCTGATCTCGGTGGCCGCGGCCGTCTTCTGCTCCGGTCTCCTGGGGCTCATCATCTATTATGTGGTGATCCTCCGGGTGAAGGGCCTGGCCCTCTCCGAGGTCATGGCCACCTTCGGCCTGGGGCTGGCCATCATGGAGCTGTTCCGGTACTTCGACTTTGTGGGGTTCCGCTACACCCTGCCGGTCTTCTTTGACGGCAGCCTGGTGATGGGGTCGGTCTACATCGACTACCAGCGCCTCATCATCGCAGGCATGGCCGTGGCCCTCACCGTGTTTCTCTGGTGGTTCACCCGCCACACAAAGATCGGGCTGGCCTTCCGGGCCATTGCCCAGGATGAGCGCACCGCGCTCACCTTCGGCATCGACTCCGACCGGATCGGGGCGCTGAGCATGGCCTTCGGAGCGGCCCTGGCCGCGGTGGCGGCCATCGTGATTCTCCCGCTAGGCACCATCGCCGTGGAGGGCGGCTACGAGGTGCTCATCAACGCCCTGGCGGTCTGCATCGTGGGCGGGCTGGGAAGCACCGTGGGCATCCTGGTGGCGAGCGTGATCATCGGCTTCGCCCAGACCTTCACGGCCAACTACCTCGAGCCGCACTGGATGTTCCTGGTGAGCCTGATCGCCATCGCCGTGGTGCTGGTGATCAAGCCTTCGGGCATCTTCGGGAGGCAGAAGGAGCTCGAGGAAAGAATCTAATGCGGAAACAGCGGAACAGGGCATCATGAAGAAACGCAAGGAACGTATAGACAGGGGAATCAAGGCCCGCTCCGAGGACATCTTCGCCCTCACCAGCTGGCGGGAGATGCTCTACCTGCTCGCGCCCCGGGCCATTCCCGTGGTGGGACTTTTGGTGGTCATCCCGCTCACGAGCGCCTACTGGCAGGAGGTGTTCATCTCCACGGCCGTGTACGCGCTACTCGCCATCAGCTGGGACCTCCTGATCTCCGCGGGGCTGGTCTCTCTCGGGCAGGCCCTGTTCTACGGGGTGGGATCCTACATCGCAGGCTCCCTGAACCACTACTGGGGCCTCGGACCCCTGTGGACCCTGCCTATCGCCACTGTGACAGGAGGCGTCATCTGCACGCTCATGCTGCTGCCGGTACTGCGTCTTCGGGGCATCTACTTCGCCATGGTCACCCTGGTCCTGCCCCTCATGTTTCTCCGCCTGGTGGAGGCCACCCGAATCCTGGGCGGCACCGAGGGCATGACCGGGCTCACACCGTTTCCGTCCACCACCTTCTCACTCTATGTGATCCAGCTCGCGCTCCTGGTATCGCTCTTCGGGTTCCGCCGCCTCATGGGATCGGACTACGGCCTAGTGATCAAGGGCATCAACGACAGCGACCGTGCGGTCATGAGCGCCGGCATCAACATCTACTGGCGCAAGACCCAGGTCCTGTTTCTGGGATCCTCGGTGGGCGCGTTCGCCGGTGCCTTCGGCACCCACTTCGACATGTTCGCGGGTATGCCCGGGTTCGCCCTGGACTACTCCATCATGCCCGTGGCCGCGGCCGTGGTGGGCGGCATGGGCACATTCGCCGGGCCCCTGGTGGGGGCCTTCATCCTGGTTCCGCTCTCCGAGCTGCTCCGGGCCCTGGGTACGCTTCGCATCGTGTTCTACGGGCTCTTCCTGGTGGTCTTCGTGGTGGGCGTGCCAGAGGGGATCTTTCACTACGTGCAACGCAAATATCATCAGTTAGAACGATGGGTGGTGGTGGAATGAACACGGAACAGGACCCCTTGCTGAAAGTCTCCAACCTGACCAAGTCCTTCGGCGGCGTCCTGGCCGCATTCGACATCAGCTTCGAGGTCAGGAAGGGCGAGCTCCTGGGCGTCATCGGCCCCAACGGCTCGGGCAAGACCACGCTGGTCAACCTGATCACCGGGTTTGTCAAGCCGGACTCGGGCCGCGTGGAGTACCAGGGCCGCAACATCACGGGCTGGCCCCCGTACAAGATCGTGAGTCTGGGTGTGGCGCGGACCTTCCAGATGGTCAGGCCGTTTTATCAGCTTCCCGCGTTCAAGAACCTGATCGTGCCCCTCTCGTCCCCGAGGGTGAAGAAGCTGGCCGGGGGCAAGTACGGACACCGGGACGCCGTGGCCCTCGACCTCCTGGAGGAGGTGGGGTTCGAGCGGGACGCCCGTGTGGCCTACAAGGCCGCCGGCTCACTCCCTCAGGGGTATCTCAAGCGGCTGGAGCTGGCCAAGGGCATGGCCCTCAGGCCGGACCTGATCATCCTGGACGAGCTCTTCTCCGGGCTGAGCCTCGCCGAGGTGGCGAGCATCGTGCCCATCATCGAGAAGCTCGTGCTCCAGGGCAAGACCATCATCATGATAGAGCACCGGCTCAGGGAGCTCTTTCGCATCGCGGACCGGGTCATGGTGCTCAACTTCGGAGAGAAGATCGCAGAAGGGGCGGGCAGCGAGGTCATGGAGAGCGATGCGGTCAAGCTGGCCTACCTCGGCAGCGAGACCTGATCCCCATCCCCTGCGTTTGCAAAAGGATACGTTATGCTTTCCGTGAAGAACCTTCTGGTGTTCTTTGAAAACGCCCTCGCGCTGAACGACTTCAGTATGGAGGTGAAGGAGGGCCAGATCGTCGGCGTGATCGGGTCCAACAGCGCCGGCAAGACCACCCTGATGAACACCATCTCCGGGCTGATCATCGACATGCGGATCAAGGAGAACCGCCGGGGCGGGGAGCGCATCAACGTCTACGGCGAGATCTCTTACCGGGGCAGGGACATCACCCAGGTGCGCCCGAACCAGCGCGTGCGCCAGGGCATTGTGCTCTGCCGCGAGCGGCATCCGGTGTTTCCGGAGAGCGACGTGATGGAAAACTTGAGGATTGCAGGCTATCTTCGCACCAGAGCAGAGAAAAAGGCAGGCATGGAGCAGGCTTTCAGGCTCTTTCCCGCCCTCGAGAAGCTCAAGACCCGCAAGGCCGGCTTCCTGAGCGGCGGGGAGCAGCAGATGCTCGCCATAGGCATGGCCCTGGTGGTGCGGCCCGAGCTGCTCCTCTTGGACGAGCCCCTCCTGGGACTGAGCCCCATGATGCAGAAGCTCCTGGTGGAGGCCATCGTGGCGCTCAGGGACGACTCCGGCATCACCGTGGCCCTGAGCGAGCAGTTCGCCCGGCCGGTGCTGCCCATCATCGACTTCGGGTACGTGATCGAGAACGGCATGCTCTCCCTGACCGGTACGGGGGAGGAGCTCATGGACAACTCGGAGGTCAAGGCCGCCTACTTCGGCGTTTAGGGATGACCATATGAAACGGGAGCTTCCTTTTCCAAACACGTTCGAGGCCTTTCGGGCCGCAGCGGAGAGCCACGCGGACAAGACCGCGGTCATCTACCTGGGGACCCGCTACAGCTACGCAAAAATGCTGGAGCTGGTGGAAGGGTTTGCCTGGTCCCTTCGAGATCACGATCTCGGTGAGGGCAACCGCGGAGTCCTCTACCTCCCCAACAGCCTCCAGTGGGTCATTGCCTGGCTGGGCACCCAGAGGGCCGGCGCCGAGATCGTGCCCATCACCCCCATCTACACGGTCCACGACCTCGCCTACATCGCCAATGACAGCCAATCCAAATTCATCGTATGTGCGGACACCAACTACGGCTATGTAAAACAGGCCCTGGACGAGACCGACCTCACCACCGCCATCGTCTCTCGACTCTCGGACATGCTTCCCTGGTGGAAGCGTCTCTTTGGCTGGGCCTTTGACAAGGTGCCCCGGGGCAAGGCCTCGTGGAGGGAAGGGGAGACATTCTCGTTCCGCTCCATGGTGCTGAAAGGGAAAGGCAAGGGAAAGGAGCTCCCGCCTCTGAAAAAGCAGGAGCAGGACACCATGGAGATCCTCTACACCGGAGGGACCACCAAGTTTCCCAAGGGCGTGCCCATCTCCCACGGCCTCTACCTGGAGTCGGCCCTGGAGCAGATCGCCTGCTCCAACCCCCTGTTCCCGCCGGAACAGGCCGTGGTGATCGGCACGGTGCCGCTCTTTCACATCCTCGGCCAGACCACGGCCCTGAGCACCCTCCTCATGGGCGGATCCATCGTGCTCATGCCCAAGGTGAACCTGGACGCCATCTTCAACGCGGTTCAGCGCTACAAGGCCACCACCCTCATCGGCGTGCCCACTCTCTACCGCATGATCCTGGAGCACGACCGGCTGGACATGTACGACCTGAGCTCCCTCACTTACTGCTTCAACGGCGGCGATGTCCTGCCCGTGGAGGTGAACGAGCGCTGGCGCAAGACCTTCGGCCGGCCCATCTACCAGGGCTACGGCGCCACCGAGACCTGCGGCGGGGTGTCCATGTGCCCCACGGACCAGGACAACCCGGTGAAGAGCATCGGCAAGGTCGTCCCCAGCAAGGAGGTCCGCATCGTGGACACCGAGACCCTGGAGCCGGTGGAGCAGGGCACCCCGGGCGAACTCCTGGTCCACTCGGAGCGCATGGTGCGCGCCTACTGGAACAAGCCCGAGGAGACCTCCGAGTCCTTCTTGGAGCTGGACGGCAGGCCCTTCTACCGCACCGCCGACGTGATCTCCCAGGACCAAGAGGGCAACCTCTACTTTGTGGACCGCACCGTGGACACCATCAAGCACAAGGGCTACCGTGTCTCCTCCTCAGAGGTGGAATCCGTCCTCCAGGAGCACCCTTCGGTCATCGGTTCCTGCGTGGTGGGCCTGCCCGACGAAAAGGTGGGGGAGCGCATCAAGGCATTCGTGGTGCTCAAGGAGGACGTCAAGGGCATCACGGGCTACGATCTCATTCGATGGTGCCGGGGCAAGCTGGTGGACTACAAGATCCCCCAGCACATCGAGTTCCGGGACATGCTGCCCAAGAGCAAGGTAGGGAAGCTGCTCCGGAGGGAGATCCGGAGCGAGGAGAAGCGGCGCGCGGAGTCGTGATATGTTACGTATAGCTCATCGAAATATGGCATTTTGACGAGTTCCGGAATCGCCATGATTCCAGATGAATCCTTGAACGTCGAATTCACCGGCTGGTGTGGAGCGGCAGCGAAACACCAGTCCGAGTGAAATGAAAGGTTGAGCACAGGCCCAGTCTTATCCTTCTAAAACACAAGGATCTACCGATACGGCTTCCCGGAGCAGATTATGAATATAGTG